>CABIIJ010000026.1 GCA_902175065.1 uncultured Comamonas sp.
CAGCCGCCCATCCTGGGCGATGCTGACGGCGGTGCAGGCCCCGGCGCAGGCGGCAGCTGCAAACCCAGCGCAAGCGGCTCGCCCTGCGACGGCAGCGGCCCGGCCAGCCAGGGCAACAACAGCGGCACCAACCAGGGCGCAGGCAACCCCATCAACATCACCAACGGCAACAAATACCAGATGGAAGTGGACATGCCGGCCCTGCCCGGCGAGCTGGGTCTGGAGCTGGTGCGCCACTACAACAGCGCCAACGCCCGGGTGCTGGGCGCCTTGGGCGCAGGCTGGCGCCTGAGCTACGAGACAGAGCTGTACGAAGTGGGCAACACCGTGCAAGTGCTGCAAGCCGACGGCAGCCGCATCATCTTTGCCATCGACCCGGCCAACCCCAGCCACTGCGCCAGCAACGACCCCACCCAGGGGCACATCGCCATCGGCCAGCGCAGCAGCAACGGCCAACCCCGTAAAACCTACACCTGGCACTGGAGCCACGGCCCCCATGCCGGACGCACCCTGCGCTTCAACGCCGACGGCAAGCTGCAAAGCATCACCGCAGCCAGCGGCGCCAGCCTCACCTTGCAGCACAGCCCCAATGGCCAACTCACCCAGGTCACCGACCCGCAAGGGCGCAGCCTGATCCTGGGCTACCCGGACAAAGCCCAGATCGTCCAGGCCCAGGCCAATGCGCAAGAAGCCCTCTTTGCAGGCGTGCAAAGCATCACCACCCCGCTGGGGCGCATCACCTACCGGCACGGCACACAAAAGACCGATGCGCCCAACCTGCTGGGTGTCAGCCTGCCAGGCCAGATCCAGCGCCAATACCACTACGAAGACCAGCGCTGGCCGCAAATGCTCACCGGCATCAGCGTGCGCAGCACAGACCACGACGGCCACACCACAGAACAGCGCCTGTCCACCTACCGCTACGACGAACGGGGCCGAGGCATTCTCAGCACCAAAGGAATGCCCGAAGGCGACACCCCCGGGCAGGAACAAATCACCCTGGACTACCTGACCCCCACCCTGCCCGCCAAGGAAGGGCGCACCCTGCTGACCAACAGCCTGGGCCAGCACACCCTGTACCGCCAACGCATCATTGCCGGGCAATACCGGCTGGTGGAAGCCAGGGGGGCGGGCTGCGCCCAATGCGCTCCAGTGAACATCCGCTACCACTACGACGACCAAGGCCACCTCATAGCCCAGGACAGCCTTGCCCCGACCATCATCGAACCCAACCAGGAACCGCCGCCAGCCAAAACACTGCACAGCACCCGCATCCAGCTGACTGCCCAGGGTGCCACCGGCCAGCACGGACAAGAGCGAGCCTATTACGAAGACCCTCGCTGGCCCGACAAACCCACCCGCATCACCCGCCCCAGCGTCGTTGCCGGGCAACAACAACAACTGACCCTGCGCTACAACGCAGCCGGGCAGATCACAGAGCTGACGCACCGGGGCTTGAGCCCCATCGACGGCGAAGGGCAGCAGCAGCCGACCGCCATAGAGCGCACCACCCGGTACCGGTATGAAGAAATCAATGGCCGCAGCCTGCTGATGGAGGTGGATGGGCCGCTGGCCAATGGGCCGAAGGGGCGGCCGGGGGATTCGGACATTACCCGCCTGCAATGGGATGGCAAGGGCAACTACATCGTTCAGATCACCAAGCCTGGTGACTACGTCACCACTTACACCCGTGATAGCAGTGGCCGCACGGTGCAGACCCGCTTGAGCGACGGCTACCGTCAGATCGACACCCTCACCCGTTATGCCGGCCAGCCCACTATTGCGCTGCAACCCGAACGCATCGACCGCGTGGCCCAGCAGCTCAAAGACGGAAAACCTGAGCTTGCCAGCCGTCTGGAAGAAACGCTGTTGCAGGCCCAGCATGGCCAAGTACAGCAACCGGTGGATAGCATTGATTGGCCGCAAGCGGCCGATGGTACTAGCGGGCAAGTCGTGATTTCATACGATGCGCTAGCCCGCCCAATTACTTGGCAAACCGGGGAAGAAACGCTTTTGCAAGCGACCTGGGGCCAACCTGGCACGGCGGCGCAATCGCTCATACTGACCCTGGAAAGTGCCAGTGGCCAGGCGCAACGGCTGGTGGATGATTTTGGCCGCATCGTCGCCATTCGCAGCCCAGGCATTGATTGGCAAACCGCCCAATACGATGCGGCTGATCGCATGATCCGCATCATTGACCCACGGGGCAACGCACAACTGGCGCAGTACGACATTGCAGGGCGCTTGCTGCGCCTTGAACGCTATCGCACTGCCGCTTCTTCCCCATCGGAAACCACCACCTTGCAATGGCAAGGCAGTCTGCTGAAAGTGCTAACTGTTTCTGATGCTGACGGCCAGCGGCACATCCGCTACCGCCATGACGCATTGGGCCAGATACAAGAAGAAGTGCAGGAAATTGCCCTGACCGATCAAGCACCTGTACGCTTCAGCATCCAGCGTGAACGCAGCGGACGCAGCGAACATACCCGACTGGCCGATGCCAACGGCACCCACAGCACCGTGGTGCAAACCCATGATGCCCAGGGACGAGTGGCCGATATACGCCTGAGCGGGGCATTGCCTGCCTGGCTGGGCGGCGGCAGCACCTTGGTGCAATCCATTGACTGGCGCAGTAACGCAGGCATGGACTACGCCCAAAGCATCACTTTCGGCAATAACCGCACCGACCACTGGCCGCTGACCCCCACTCCAACCAACCAGCAAACCAACCGACAAGCCAATACCCCGCTTGATCTCAGCGACTTTCCCCCAACATCCGGGCCATTCATGCGCCCAGGCGAAGGCCACGACAGCGCCGGATTGCCCAGCAGCCTTGATACCGAAATCGGGCACTTCAATCTGACCTGGGATACCGCAGGCCGCCTCCAATCCATCAGCAACGGCATCAACCGCGAAGACTTCATCTACGACGCACAGGGCCGCCGCATTGCCAAACGTATTGGCACAGCCATTCGCTACTTCGCCTGGGACGGTATGCAGCTTGCCGGTGAGGCCGATGTCCAAGGCATCCTCGAAACACGCTACGCCTACCTGGGCTGGCGACCCATCGCCCAAATCGTGCGCCAGCCAGGGCGCTGGGCACACTTCATGGCCTGGCTTTTTGGCGCCGAAGGCCGCACCTTCACAACCAGCCGCAGTGGCCGCGTACTTGCCATGCACAGCAGCAGCGGCCAACTCCTATGGCAAGAACCCGATGCTGCCTCCACCACCATTGCCACCGCAGCCCCCCTGGGCAACCTGCACCAGCCACTGCGCGACGTGGGTCAATATGCTGACGAAGAATCCGGGCTGATCTACCACGTAGCCCGTTTCTTCGATGCCCAAAGCGGTATGTTTTTATCTCCCGACCCCCAAGGCATCACAGACACCCTCACAGATGCCCACCCTGACCTGCTACTCAACGCCTACGCCTACGCCAAGGGCAACCCAGGATACTTTTTTGACCCGGATGGCGCAGCAAGCCTCATTTATTACGCCATCACCACCAACGCCAAAGGCCAAGCCCTAGGCAGCACCCAAGGATTCACCAAAGCCCGCTGGGCTTTCGTCATTACCGGTATTGCAGATGGTGGGGCAGACACCAATGCCAATTCCGGCATTCTGTTTGACAGTGGGGGCAACTTTATGGGAAGCCTCACGACGGGCACCAAAAACACCACCAACACCACCGTGCGCTGGGACAGTGCAGAGGACGCGGGATCTATTACCAATGCCTTCAGCAATCACTATAAAGATAATTTGATTTCCATCACTGAATTTACCATCGCAGATTTCAGTGACAAGAATGCTGCACTTTTAATTGATTATTTAATGAAGGATGCAGCGGGGCGTAAGGGGTGTGAGAAGGATGCGCCGGGTTGGCTGCCGGATATTAATTTTGCTAAAGAGGAAGAGTCTATTAAAGTAACCAGCAAATCCAATAATAATGCCAGTAAACAGAGAATTATTTCTTGCGGTGAAGGGATGGCTGATAATATTGAAAAAAGACGCATTGCAAAATATGAAGCTGCAGCGGAAGTGAACGAAACCAATCAGATCAACCGAGACTGTTCTGCGAACGGCTGTCCTGGTATTGGCTATTATTGCGATGCCACCAGATGCTACTTGCCGCGGGATCAGCTCACCTACGGGCCACCGAATACGCAAGAACCCGTCTATACACCTTCTTACGGGCGGTCTCAATTTATTTTAAGTACGCTGGTCGATGAGTTAATTAAAAATCATGATAAATTTTCTGAAGAAGAAATAGAAAAAATTGGACTGACTGAAGATTTAATAACACTTCTTAAAGAAGCTGATGCGCGAGGGAAAAAGATATCTGGATGGCGTGAAAAAATTCTGCCTGAAAAAACATATGAAGATGCCAATAACGCTTGGTCCAAATTAGCATTGGCTGAACAAGAAAGATTTCATCAAGAAACAGGCCTTGGGGAACGAGAATATACCGACATGGCTAGGATAAAAACACAGCCACCTAAAAATAGTAAAGGTACAGATTTATCTGGTGATGCTTGGGCTGCCTTTGCGACTACAGCTATTTTTACCAATACTACTTTAAAAAATCACCTAATGGATATCTTCAAGGATTTTGACAAATTCACTATTATGACAGAAAGATTGATGCTGAAGAATATGGAAAATGCTAAAAAACATCCAATTTTTGACAAAACTGAAGAACACTTGGCGGCCATGGTTGCTCGTGCACATAATGGTGGAGATTGGCGACGAGATTTATCCAGCTTAAAAAAAACTGACGCTTACGATTACGTAAAAAAGTTCTTGGGACAAATAAAAGGGGCAGGTGACTGGTATTCACTGCGCTGTACTGCGGCCTTTGGTAAAAATACGATCAAACCTGGCACCCAAGGCAAAGGTATTGGCGGCTTGGAGATGAGTCCATTGGTATTAAATTAATATAGGAAATAACATGCATCAAATATTTAAAGAATCACTTCTTATAATTTGCGCCACCTTATCAATAGGAATCGTTCATGCCGGAGACATTGAATTAAGTCAAGAAATTCCATCTTGTCAAAATTCAACAGCCAAACCACTTCCTGAAAAATACTATTCCATTGCAAAAAAATGGAATGATTTCAAATGGGTGGAAAAAGTAACATCCAAAGATGTCATGGTTAGCGAATCTGGTTACGAACGTATTGATGGTTCCGGTATCCGGGACTGGTTCATTTTTGGAAAATTGGATATCAATGGGGATGGCATCTGTGATTGGTTTATTACAGCATCAGCACCTCTTAGCTCTGGTGGTGATCGCGATGTTTTAAACACATTATATTTAGGGTCTAGAAATAAAAAATGGCAACGTATAGGTGCAGAGATACCGACTTATATGCCAGATATCTTAGGCGTAGGGAAAAGCTATTATCAACAATATGACTATACATTTTCTTCAGAAACGCCATTTGTTTTATGGGATAAAAAAAGCAAAATTTCTTATTTTATTGGCTATTTTTATACTCGCACTTATGGAAAGCCCTATCAAAAAGGATATGAGGTTTACATATGGAATGCTGAGCAAAAAAACTTACAAGAATTAGATAAATGGGAAAAGGGAAGTGCGGCGGAAAAAGTATATGCTTATTTCAAGCAGCATGGCGCTGTTGATCCCATCATCGAAGAAGGTGCAAATAATATTGCTCAATTTGATCAGGATTTGGAAGATTCTGAGGCAAGAGCGAAGTGCAACAATCCAGAGTTGCTTGAACACTCTTCTGGTCTTGCTGAATTTTGCAAAAAATCAGCAAAATAAATTTATATGATTTCAAAAAAATACCTATATTGCTATTGACGGCCTTGGTATTTTTCTGCTCAATAAATACTTCTGCTGCCAATCTGACCGTAAAAGACATAAATCAGTGTTTTGAATTAATGCATCCAGAAAGGTGTAAAAGATTAATGAAGTGGCGGGAGTCAAACGATCATCTCGATGCCCGATTTCTTGGAGAACGTGTATTGACCCAGTGAAAACCTGCTCAGGTGTTCCCGTCAAGAGGAAGACACCATGAGTACGTTGAAAAGATAAATACGCTTTTAAAACGTCAGCACTTTGTCTGCCGCCATGATCCAGTCGGTCAGTTCGGTGAGGTTGCCGATGGCGGTGCCGGGCAGCAGCGGCAGGTCGATCAGGCCCCGGTTCTGGGCGCAGGTGCGGCACACGCGCACGGTGGCTCTGGCGTCGATCAGCATTTCCAGGTGGTTTTGCAGGCCCTTGCCGCCCTGGCCGTCGTTTTGGCCGGGCAGGGCCAGCACCGCTGCGTCGGACATCAGGAATACGGTCACTTCGGGCTGTTCGTCGTGCGCGGCCAGCATGTTGGCGACGCGCAGGGCCGACAGGCAGCGTTCGCTGCCATAGGGTGCGGCGTGGATGACGATAGCGATTTTTTGCGGCATGGAGTTTCCTTTTCTCAACGGTAAGGGCATCGAGCACTATCGAGGATAGCGCCTGGTTGCAGCGTGGACATGCTGGAGCGGAAGGGAAGGGAGTGGCTCTCTTTTTTTAATAGCTTCTTGCGCTGGTACATCAATGAATTTTGATATAAATAGATTTGAAATCATTGAAAATAAAGTGGAAACAGCTATAAAAAAACCGCCACGAGGGCGGTCAAGGGAGGGAGTCCAGGGAGTCAGGTCAGGCGGTGGGCAGGAAGCCTTCGACGGACAAATAGCGCTCGCCCGTGTCGTAGGCAAAGCCCAGCACGCGGCTGCCGGGGGGCAGCTCAGGCAGTTTTTGCGCGATGGCGGCCAGGGTGGCGCCGGAGGAGATGCCCACCAGCAGCCCCTCTTGCGCAGCGGCGCGGCGGGCGTATTCGCGGGCTGCTTCGGCATCGACCTGGATGGTGCCGTCCAGCAGGCTGGTGTCCAGGTTCTTGGGGATGAAACCGGCACCCAGGCCCTGGATGGCGTGCGGGCCGGGAGCGCCGCCGGAGATCACGGGCGACTCTTTCGGCTCTACGGCAAAGACTTGCAGCTTGGGGTATTTGGCCTTGAGCACGCGGGCCACGCCCGACAGGTGCCCACCGGTGCCGACACCGGTGATGAGCACGTCCAGCCCCTCGGGGAAGTCGGCCAGCACCTCTTGTGCGGTGGTGCTGGCGTGGATGTCGGCGTTGGCCGGGTTGTCGAACTGCTGGGGAATCCAGGAATCGGCAATCTGCGCGGCCAGCTCTTCGGCGCGGGCGATGGCGCCTTTCATGCCTTTTTCCTTGGGTGTGAGGTCGAACTTGGCGCCGTAGGCCAGCATCAGGCGGCGGCGTTCGATGCTCATGCTCTCGGGCATCACCAGAATCAGCTTGTAGCCTTTGACGGCGGCCACCAGGGCCAGGCCCACGCCGGTGTTGCCGCTGGTCGGTTCGATGATGGTGCCGCCGGGCTTCAGGGCGCCGGATTTTTCTGCCGCCTCGACCATGGCCAGGGCAATGCGGTCCTTGATCGAACCGCCGGGGTTGCTGCGCTCGGACTTGATCCAGACCTGGGCGTCGGGGCCAAGGATGCGGTTCATGCGGATGGCCGGGGTGTTGCCAATGGTTTGCAGGATGTTGTCAGCTTTCATGGGGGCTCCAATCGGGGGGCGGTAGAACGATGGATGGCATTGTGGCGCAGCCATTCCTATGCGCAACCATATGAATATGACTGGCGTGGCTAAGCGGTTCAGGGTTTGCCCGCATAATTGCGCCCGTGAAGCCCTCCAGACCGCCGCCGGTGCAAGCGCTGAAAAGCCGCACTGGAGGAACGTCCGGACTGCACAGGGCAGCGTAGCAGCTAACGGCTGTCCACCGCGAGGTGAGGATCAGAGCAACAGAGACGAGTCCTGGGGGAGTGTCGCAAGATAGACCACCAGGGGTGAAACGGGCAATCTCTACGCGCAGCAACACCAAGTAGGCACACGTTGACGGGGCCCCCGGAGTGTGCGGGTAGGTGGCATCGAGCCGGCGGGGCGACCCCCGGCCCAGAGTAATGGCGGTCACGTTTGGGCGACCAGACGCACAGAATCCGGCTTATCGGTGGGCTTCACACTTTGATTTTTCATATTCAGGCGCTTGTTTTCAAGCGCCTTTTTTTCGTCTGCGGATGGGGCGGGGCGGTCGCCGGCAGTGCGGCGGCATCTGTGTCGGGTGGAATTAGGGGGATCTGTATCTATTGTTGGGGTAAATGGTATGGAGAATATCGACCGAGTTGATTTTCACGATTTCTTCCACCCTGAAATTGGCGTTGGTTGATTATTTGACAAATGTCAATATATACGAAATGGCAAGTGCTGCAATGGATAAAAATACCCCCCATCGTCCCCTTGGGAATACTTCGCGCCGTAATTTCCTGAATAAGGCGGCCACGGCCGGTTTGGCCGGTATTGCCTTGGGCGGCTGTACCCCGGAAAATCCTTCGGCCAGTGCACCAGCGCCCAGTGCGCCTGCAGCCGATACGCACGACAAATATTCCGTTTCGCCTGGGCAACTGGATGAATACTATATGTTCTCCAGCGCCGGCCATGCTGGGGACGTGCGGATTTTCGGCCTGCCCTCGGGGCGGGAATTCAAGCGGGTGCCGGTGTTCAATACCGACTGCATGGTGGGCTGGGGGATTACCAATGAATCCAAGGCCATCATCGGTACCGATGCCGATGGCCGCGTGAAATACAACACGGGCGATACCCACCATATTCACCCCTCGTACACCGACGGTATCTACGATGGCCGGTATCTTTTTGTCAATGACAAACTCAATTGCCGTTTGGGGCGGGTGCGCCTGGATACGATGGAATGTGACAGGATCACGGAGATTCCCAATATCCAGGGCTTTCACGGCACCTTCCCGGACAAGCGGGATCCGGTCAACCCGGACATCAACTACACCACCCGGGTATTTTGCGGTTCGGAATTCTCCATTCCCCTGCCCAATTTCGGCCAGGGGATTGACGATGAAGCCAGCTACCGCTCCCTGTTCAGCTGCATCGATGCCGAAACCATGGACGTGCGCTGGCAGGTGCTGATCGATGGCAACTGCGAGCTGGTGGCGTCTTCCTACGACGGCAAGCTGGCTGCGACCACCCAGTACAACACCGAAATGGGGGTGCATTACGAGGACATGATGTCCGCAGAAATGGACAGTTGCCTGTTTTTCAACATCGCCCGGATCGAGGAAGCCGTGAAAGACGGCCGGTTCACCACCTATGGGGAATCGAAAGTGCCGGTCGTCGATGGCCTGAGGGACAGCAATACCGACCCCAGGACCGCGCTGACCTGCTACGTGCCGATTCCCAAGAACCCGCACGGTGTGAATATCAGCCCCGATGGCAAGTACTACGCGTGCGCCGGCAAGCTTTCGCCCACGGCCAGCCTGATTGCCCATGAAAAGGTGTTGCAGTGGTTTGACGGCGTCTTGGCCGATACGCGCGATGCCGTGGTGGCCGAGCCGGAACTGGGCCTGGGGCCGCTGCATACGGCGTTCGATGGCCGGGGCAATGCGTACACCACCCTGTTCCTGGACAGCCAGATCGTCAAGTGGAGCGTGGAAGGCGCCATCAAGTTTTACCAGGGCGACAAGAGCGTCCAGGTGGTGCTGGATCGCCTGGATGTGCATTACCAGCCGGGCCATGGTTTCACCTCCATGGGCGAAACCCGCGAGGCCGATGGCAAATACCTGATTTCAGACAACAAGTTCTCGAAAGACCGTTTCCTGCCCGTTGGCCCGCTGCACCCGGAAACTTCGCAGCTGATCGACATCAGCGGCGACAAGATGAAGCTGGTACACGATAACCCGGTGACTTCCGAACCGCACGATTCGATCATCATTCGCCGCGATATTATCAAGACCAAGCAGGTGTACGCGCTGGATCAATTTCCCCTGGCAATTAAAAATGCGAAGGAATCCGGCGTCTTTCGGGAGGGGAAGAAAGTTACCATCAAAATTGCCAGCCAGGCACCGGCTTTCAGCCTGAGAGAGTTTCGGGTGAAAAAAGGCGATGAGGTGACGATCATCCTCACCAATCTGGACAAGATTGAAGATTTGACGCATGGTTTTGCCATCGAGCGCCATAACATCAACTTTGTCGTCAATCCCCAGGAAACCAAGTCGGTGACGTTCAAGGCGAACAAGCCCGGAGTTTATTGGTGCTATTGCACCCACTTCTGCCACGCTTTGCATATGGAAATGCGCTCGCGTTTCATTGTAGAACCTTGATTTTTCAGTTGCTTATGGTGTTTGCCATCTCAATATTTTTTTGAGATGGCTTTTTTATTTTCAAGGCACGCCTCTCTGGCGTTGGCGCCGGAGAATGCCGCCCAGGGTTTGCAAGGCGGCCTCGTGGCGTGGTGTCGGGGGGTAACCGAAATTCAGCCGCAGGCAGTCCGTAAATGCCCGCTGGGCTGAAAAAATCGGGCCGGGGGCAATGCTGATACCCTGGGCCAGGGCCTCCTGGTGGACTTGCAGGGTGTCCGTACCGGGGAGGGAGAGCCAGAGAAAATACCCGCCCCGGGGCGGCGTCATGGCAAAAGGTGCGGGCAGGTGTTTCTCGATACCGGCCACCAGCTGCGCTTTCTGTGCCATCAGCTTCTTGCGCAAATGCCGCAGGTGGTTATCGAAACTGCCGTATTTGAGGTAATCGGCCAGGGCGGCCTGGATGGGCGCGGCAGTCGCCAGGCTGGTGGAGTATTTCTGCCGCTGCACCTGCTGGGCAAAACGCCCGGCGGCCACCCAGCCCAGGCGGTAGCCGGGGGCCAGGCATTTCGAGAAGGACGAGACGTGCAGCACCAGGCCATCGGTATCCAGGGCCTTGCTGGGCAGCGGTGCGTCGGCGCCGAAGTACAGCTCGCCGTACACGTCGTCCTCGATCAGCGGCACCTGGTGCTGGCGCAGCAGGTCGAGCAAGGCTTGTTTGTTGGCATCGGACACCTGCGCTCCGGTGGGGTTGGCAAAGTTCAGGCTGAATAGGCAGGCCTTGATGGGGTGGCGGCGCAGTGCGTCGGCCAGGGTATCGAGGCAGACGCCATCACGGGGATGGCTGGGGATTTCGATGACCTTCAGCCCCAGGCGTTCGCAGGCCTGCAGCCCGGCGTAAAAGGTGGGGGATTCAATGGCGACCAGGTCGCCGGGCCGGGTCAGGGCCTGCAGGCACAGGCTCAGGCCCTCCATGGCCCCGGCGGTGATGACGATTTCCTGCGGGGATACGCTGGCACCTTGCGCCAGATAGCGCAGGGCCAGCTGGCGGCGCAGTTCCTCGTTGCCCGGGGGCAGGTCGGTGATGGCCGCCAGCGGGTCGAATTTGCGGGCGGCTGCGGCCAGGAAGCGGCCCAGTTTGCCCAGCGGGAACAGTTGCGGGTCGGGAAAAATCGACCCCAGCGGAGTGATCGAGGGATCACGCACGCTGGTGAGAATCTGAAAAATGAAATCGCTCACCGCCAGATCGGTGGAGTCACCCGCCTGGCCGGGCAGGGGAGGCTGCGGCAGCTTGCGCCCCAGTTGCGCCCGCACGAAGTAGCCGGATTTGGGACGCGCCTCGACCAATCCCCGGCTTTCCAGCAGGTGGTACGCCTGGGTCACGGTGGCCTGGCTGAGGGCACGGGCCTTGCACGCCTGGCGCACGGAAGGCAGCCGTTCGCCAGGGCGCAGCACGCCCTCGGCAATCAATTGGGCGGTGTGTTCGGCAAAGGTTTGGTACAGGCTCATGGTCCGATCGTAACCATCAGGGTAAGCACCTAAAACGCCGCTGTATAAGCCAAAGCGTCCCAGACACGGCAGGGGCAGAGGTGACTGCGCAGGCAGCTTTTGTACCCGCGTTGGTCAAATAATCTTCCCATGCGACCCGAATACGACGTTTACCCTGCCTGCCCGCCGGCGCCTTTGCGTGATGCGGCCACCTTGCTACTGGTGCGAAACAGCCCCGCCGACGGGTGGGACGTGCTGATGACGCGCCGCTCCGCCCAGGCCAGTTTTGTGCCTGGCGGCTACGTGTTCCCTGGCGGCGGGCTGGAAGCGCAGGATGGGCAGGACGGCCTGCCCGTGCTGGCCCGCCCGGCCATGCCTGCTGCCGAGCGCCAGGCGGCGATCGCTGCCGTACGCGAAACTTTCGAGGAGATGGGGCTGCTGCTGGCCGTGCATGCCGATGGCCGCCCGGCCACCCAGGCCGATGTGGATGCCCTGGACCGCAGCGCCGCGCTGTGGCCCCAACTGCTGGCGCGGGGTCTGCAACTGGACTTGCGCGGGGTATGGCTGCTGGCGCACTGGACGGCCGACCCGTGCGTGCCCAAACGTTTTGCCGTGCCGTTCTTCATCGCCCTGGCCCCGCAGGGGCAAATTCCGGTGGCGGATGAAAGCGAGCAGTTCGAGCCGGTCTGGGTCGCGCCTCGGCAGGCCCTGCAACAGCACGCGGGCGGGCAGATGCCGATGATTTATCCCACCTTGCGCACGCTGGAACGCCTGGTGGCCTACCCCGATACGGCGGCGCTGCTGGCGGCGGTGCAGGACGGCCCGTTGTGGCGCAGCATGCCGCGCTCGGGCCGCCTGGGCGGCAAGGAATACCGCTGCATGGAAAACGACCCCGCATACAGTGAGCTGGCCTTGCTCTGCCCCGACGGGCAGGCGCAACATGCGCTGGACTGGCAATCGGCGCAGCCGGTGGCGCTGCGCAAAAATGTGCTGCGCCTGACGGCCCCGAATCCGGGCGTGATGACCGGCCCCGGCACCAACAGCTATCTGATCGGTGAAACGGCCACGGGCTTTATCGCCATCGACCCGGGGCCGGACGATCCGGCCCACGCCCAGCGGCTCTGGGAGGCGGCGGGCGGGGACATTCGCCGGATTGTCTGCACCCATTCCCACCCGGACCACGCGCCCGGCGCCTGGCTGCTGCAGGCGCTGTGCGGCAGGGCCACCGGCGTGAAGCCCCCGGTGCTGGGCCTGCCCAGCGGCCCGGATGCCCCGGCGCACAGCCAGTTCCGGCCGGATGAAGTGCTTCAAGATCAGGAGCTGCTTACGCTGACCGGGCAAGGGGAAAGCGGTGAAATAATCCATACCCTGCAAGCGCTGCACACCCCGGGCCACACCCAGAACCACCTGTGCCTGCTGCTGGTGGAAGACGGCCTGCTGCTGACCGGCGACCACATCCTGAGCGGCAGCACCACCATCATCAACCCGCCCGACGGCAATATGGCGGACTACCTGGACAGCCTGCAGCGCCTGGATGCCGTATGCGCCGAACATGCGGTGCAGTTCCTGCTGCCCGCGCACGGCTACGTGCTGGGCCGGGCCCGCCAGGTGATTGCCCAGCTGACGGCCCACCGCCTGGCACGGGAGGCCAAGGTGCTGGCTGCCATGCGCCAGGTGCCGCAGGGCAGCGCACAGGACTGGGTGGCGCTGGCGTATGCCGATACCCCGACGGCCCTGTGGCCGCTGGCGCAAAGAAGCCTGCTGGCGCATGTCGAGCGGATCCGGGCGCTGGGACTGCTGGCTGCATGAAAATCGCTTTAAGCTTGGCGGATGCCGGAAAACCTCTCCCCTGAAAACACCGCCCCCGAAGCGGGCGAACGCCTGGCCAAGCGCCTGGCACATCAACTGGCCTGCTCGCGCCGCGAGGCCGAGTTGTATATCGAAAACGGCGCCGTGCTGGTCGATGGCCAGGTCGTCGAAGCCCTGGGTACCCGCGTGCAGCCGCAGCAGCAGGTCAGCGTCGCCCCGGGCGCCCGCGCCCTGCCGGTGCCGCCGGCGACCCTGCTGCTGCACAAGCCGGCCGGCTTCACGGTGGGCGAGGGCCAGCCCAGCGCCTGGGGCCTGCTCACCCCCGAACGCTGGCAGCAAGGGCCGATGCCGGCGCCGATCAAAGTGCTGAAAAAGCATTTTCAGCACCAGACGCCGCTGCTGGCCCTGCCCATCCCGGCCAGTGGGCTGACGGTGTTTTCCCAGGACGAACGCATTCTGCGCAAGCTCACGCAGGATGCCCTGTTCGTCGAGCAGGAGTGCATTGCCCAGGTGCGCGGCAAGATCGCCCCGGGGGGGCTGGAGCGCCTGTGCGACGGCACGGCCATCGCCGGCAAGCGTCTGCCGCGCATCAAGGTGAGCTGGCAGAACGAGCAGCACCTGCGCTTCGCCCTGCAAGGGATCTTCCCGCATGAAATCGAAGCCATGTGCGCCGGCGTCGGCCTGCAACTGGTGGGGCTCAAACGCCTGCGCGTGGGGCGCATTGCCCTGGCTGGGCTGGCCGAAGGGCACTGGCGCTATTTACAGCCCTGGGAACGGTTTTGACCTGCGCCCGGCGGGCGGCTTGGTCATAATCCCCCGCATTCCGTTTGTCCTTTTCTTGCACAGGCTTGCCCATGCACACCAACGACTCCCCCGTTTTTGACGATCAGCAGGTTGCCGACTACCTGCTGCGCACCCCCGCTTTCTTCGAGCACCATGCTGAGTTGCTGACCCGCGTGCAACTGCGCAGCAGCCACGGCCCGCAGGCCGTGAGCCTGCAGGAGCGCCAGGCCGAGCTGCTGCGCGAGAAAATCCGCGCCCTGGAAGGACGGCTGGCCGAGGTGGTGCGCCACAGCAGCGAGAACACCAGCATTGCCCACAAGATCCACCGCTGGAGCTGCACCCTGGCGGGTGTGCCCGATGCGCGGGCGCTGCCCCATGTCATCAGCGAGGGCTTGCAAAAGGAATTCGACGTGCCCCAGGTCGCCATGCGCGTGTGGCAGGTGGCCGGGCCGTTCATGGGCCTGCCGTTCACCCTGGGGGTGAGCGACGACGCCAAAGCCTTCGCCTCGTCGCTGACCATGCCGTTCTGCGGCCCCAACCTGGGCTTCGAGCCGACCACCTGGCTGCCCCGCCCCGAGGAGGTGCAGTCCCTGGCGCTGCTCACGCTGCGCGAAGGCCCCAACGACAGCCAGACCCCGGCCTTCGGCCTGCTGGTGCTGGGTTCGCCCGACCCGCTGCGCTTCGATGCCACCATGGGCACCGATTTTCTGGCGCACATCGCCGAACAGGCCAGCGCGGCCCTGGCCCGGCTGCGCGTGGGCAGCGGTGGCAACGCCTGATTTCGTTCAGGCCGATGCCGCCCTGGTACCGGCCTACCTGCGCCATGTGGCGGTAGAAAAGCGTCTGGCCGAACGCACCGTGGCGCTGTACGCCGATGGCTTGCAGCGCCTGCTGGCTTGCGCTGCCGGGCAGCAGCAGCCCCTGTGTGCATTGCAGCCGCAGCACCTGCGCCGCAGCGTTGCCCAATGGCACAGCCAGGGTATCGGCAGCGCCACCATGGCGCTGTGGCTGTCGTGCTGGCGGGGATTTTTCCGCTGGGCCGCCGCCCAGGGGCTGGTGGCATCCAATCCGGCGCAGGGGCTGCGCCCGCCCAAGGCCCCCCGGCCTTTGCCCAAGGCACTGGCCGTGGATGCGGCGGTGCAACTGGCGGCGTTCCGCCCGGCCCAGCCGCCGGATCCGTGGCAGGAAGCCCGCGATGCGGCCATGGCCGAGCTGCTCTACAGCAGCGGCCTGCGGGTGAGCGAGCTGGTGGGCCTGGACGCCCAGGCCAGCGGGCAGGCCCGGGGCTGGGTTGATGCACCAGCGGCGCTGGTGCAGGTGCTGGGCAAGGGCGGCAAGCGTCGCAGCGTGCCCGTCGGCCCCCCGGCGCTGGCGGCGCTGCAGCATTGGCTGGCGCTGCGTGCGCAGCCGTTCGGGGCGCAGTGGCAGGAGGCGGCCCTGTTCGTCGGTGTGCGCGGCGGGCGTTTGAGCGCGGCGCAGGTGTGGCAGCGGCTGCGCCTGCGCAGCGGCCAGGCGGGGCTGGCGCAGCCCGTGCATCCGCATATGCTGCGCCATTCGTTTGCCAGCCATTTGCTGCAATCGAGCGGGGATTTGCGTGCCGTGCAGGAGCTGCTCGGGCACAGCAATATCCGCACCACGCAGGTCTATACACGTCTGGATTTTCAGCATTTGGCCCAGGTGTACGATAAGACGCATCCCCGCTCACACCGGCCCGCGCAGGGGGCCGGGCGTGCAGATCCCTCCCCGACCGAATCCAAGGAGCATTGACATGGCCGATACCTGGTTGCCTTCCCTGATCACCGCCACCCCGCAAGAGGGTTTCGAGCTGGCCATCACCCTGAGCCGCCGTGGCGTCAAATACACCCAGCCCGACGTCGACGTGCTGCACAAGCTGCGGCCCGAGTACGCCAATGACCATGCTGCGCTGACGGCGGCCTCGCAAGTCGTGGCCATCAATTTCCAGACCGTGGCGGCGGCGAACAATTACTGGCGCGGTTGATGCTTTATTAAAGATAGCTTCTGCCGCTTTATAGATAAGGTTTTCAGGTATGAATAATCCTGAAAACATTGTTATATAAGCGCAAGAAGCTATTTTTTTCCGCTGTTCCTGGCCGGGTGCAGCGGTTTTTCTTTTGGTCAGCGGCTTTTTGAAGGTGCTTTTTTTATGGCTTTGATTCCTACCACCATCCTTACCGGCTTCCTCGGCGCGGGCAAAACCACGCTGCTCAAGCGCATCCTGAGCGAAGCCCACGGCATGAAGATTGCCGTCATCGAGAACGAATTCGGGGAAGAGAACATCGACACCGACATCCTGAAAACCGAATCCAAGGAGCAAATCCTGCAGATGAGCAACGGCTGCATCTGCTGCACCATCCGCGAGGACTTGCGCGACACCCTGCAACTGCTGGCCGCCAAGCGGCGCAAGGGGCTGGTGGATTTCGAGCGCATCGTCATCGAAACCACCGGCCTGGCCGACCCCGGCCCCGTGGTGCAGACCTTTTTCATGGACGACGAGATCGCCGAGACCTATCTGGTCGACTCCATCCTCACCGTGGTCGATGCCAAGCACGCGCAGCAGCAACTGGACGAGCGCCAGGAAGCGCGGCGCCAGGTCGGCTTTGCCGACCAGATCTTCCTGTCCAAGACCGACCTCATCAGCGCCGAGGAACAGGACGCCCTGGTCCACCGCCTCAAGCACATGAACCCGCGGGCGCCGATCGAGGCCGTGCATTTCGGCGCAGTCGACTTGAAGCAGGTGCTGGACCTGCGCGGCTTCAACCTGAACGCCAAGCTCGAAGTCGACCCCGACTTCCTCCAGGACGACGACCACAGCCATTGCGACCATGACCATGGCCACTGCGAGCATGGTCATGATCACCATGAACATGACCATGAACACGGTGCGCACTGCCACCACCCGCACCACCATCACCACGACGACGATGTGAAAAGCTTCGTCTACCGCGCCAACCGCCCGTTCAATCCGGCCAAGCTGGAGGATTTTCTCGGCGCAATTGTGAATATTTATGGCCCGCGCATGTTGCGCTACAAGGGCGTGCTGGACATGCAGGGCACCGACCGCAAGGTCATCTTCCAGGGCGTGCACCAGTTGATGGGCAGCGACCTGGGGCCGCAGTGGGACGCCGACGAGGTGCGCGAGAGCCGCATGGTGTTCATCGGCATCGATCTGCCGCAGGACATCCTGCGCCAGGGGCTGGAGCAAAGCCTGGTCTGAATCGGCCCGGTTCGCCGCCCATCCTAGGGATCCTCTGCACCAATCGCCGCGCCGCCCGCATCTGCGGCCTCGGGCGGTCTGCGGCGTTGCAAATCCTCGCGATAGCTCCAGCTATCGCTGCGGTTTGCGCCTTGCATCCCATCCCGATCCGCAGCGCAGGCTTGCCGCTCGATTCGTGCAGAGGATCCCTAGGGACTTCCCGCAGGGCGGCAGATTTGCCCGCGTGCCGGCGTGCGATATAAAGCCAGCCTTGTTATGGAGGTCGATACAATCGCGCCCCGATAGCGCCAGGGGCCTAAGCGTCAGCGGGGCCCGATGCGCAGCAGTGCTGATGCTGCTGCGCTTTCCCTCAACCCCGGCAGCCCTGGGCTGCCACTGTTGCGATTCAGAACACTATGACGACGACCACTGCAGCGATCACCTCCGTGGTGACCAAACGCGATCCCAAGCTGGCCAACAACTGGAAAAGCAAGCCCGTTGAGGAACTCAGCGATGCCGAAATCGTGGCCATGCCCGACAGCGAATACATGAACGACACCCAGCTGGCGTTCTTTCGCCTGAAGCTCGTCAAGCTCAAGCAGGACATGCACGCCAATGCGGGCGAAACCGCAGAAAACCTGCGCGAGGACACCGTGGTGGTGCCCGATCCGGCCGACCGCGCCACCATCGAGGAAGAGCACGCCCTGGAGCTGCGCACCCGCGACCGGGAGCGCAAGCTGCTCAAGAAAATCGACCAGTCCATCTCCCGCATCGACAGCGGCGACTATGGCTACTGCGATGAAACGGGCGAACCCATCGGCGTGCTGCGCCTGCTGGCCCGCCCCACCGCCACCTTGTCGCTGGAGGCGCAGCAACGGCGCGAACTCAAGCAGAAAATGTTCGGTGATTGAGCTTTCGCGCCGGACGTGAGGGGCTAGGATGCCCGTCATGAGCAACGAAGCGAACAAAAGCACGGGGCTGCTGTCCAAAGTCTTCGGCCTGGTGCGCGGCAAGGAAGACGTCCCGCTGGGCGACAGCGGCCTGGCCCCCGACAGCCGCCAGGAGCTGCGCGAGCTGGTCGAGCGCAAGCGCCGCAACCTGGCCGTGCGCCACCAGGAATTTGCCCAGTTGCGCCAGTTGCGCCTGCAGGGCAGCGGTGCCGGTGGCGCCAGCCCCCCGGTGGCCAGCCAGTTGCCCTCGCAACTCTCCCAGCAGGGCGGCGACCTCAAAAGCACCCAGACCTTGCGCAAGATCGACGTCATCGAAGCGCAAATGTCCCGCCAGTGGTGGGGGGACAAGCTCGGTGCGCAGCCCGGCCCGGCCGACCAGCGTCCCCCGGTCGAGCTGTCGCTGCCCGTGCTGCAGGAAGTGGTGCCGGACACCTGTCCTCCCCCCCCTGAACCTGTGCAGGAGCGTCACGTCGTGGAGTTTGTACCCCATCCGGATCTGGAAGAACCCGCCATCCTGTTTGCCCATGGCGATGCCCAGGCCGCCCGCACGCGGCTGCTGGAACAGCTCTCGCAGGCGTTGGGCCAGCCAGGCGCCGATGCCGCCGCTGTCGCCCGGCTGTGGCACGCGGCCCTGGATCTGTGCCGGGCCACGGGGGACGAGGAAACCTTCGAGCCCCTGGCCATCGATTACGCGGCCCACTTCGGCCAGTCGGCACCGCTGTGGACTTCGCTGCCCGGGCAGCTGGGGCTGCCGCCCTTGCTCGGGGGCGCCTTGCCGGGCGCCGCGGCAGCGCCTGCCGAGCGCAAAAGCCAATGGCAAAGCCCGGCCGGGGTGACCGCCAGCACCGTGGCGGCGCTGCAGGCCACCGTCGGCCGCGCTGCGCCGCCGTGGTGCCTGTCGTGGCAGCGCCTGCACAGCATCGATGAGGCCGCCTTGCCCCCCCTGACGGCCTTGCTGCACCGCTGGGCCGACGCCCCGGGCGACCATGCCTGGTCGTATGCCGGTGTGCTGCTGCAATTGCTGGCCCGGCACACCGTGGCGCAGGATGCGCAGGTCAGCCCCGAATGGTGGCTGCTGCGCATGGCCGTGCTGCGCTTCCTGCACCGCATGGAGGCGTATGACGAGGTGGCGCTCGAATACTGCATCACCTACGAAGTCTCGCCCCCGTCCTGGCAGGTGCCGCTGCACCAGTGCCTGGTGGAGGAAGACGGCGAACTCGACCCCACGACCGTGCACGATACGCTGGCGCTGGCCGAAAAGGCACCGGTGCCGTCCGGCGAGACGACGGCCCCGGTGCAGGGCGAGGGGCTGTGGGGCGTGCTGGATGGCGAGATCGACGCCTGCCTGCAGGCGCTGGAGGCCAAGATCGTCCCCGGCCAGCCCCTGGAGGTCGATTGCAGCCTGCTCATCCGCCTGGACTTTGTCGCTGCCGGCGGGCTGCTGAACTGGGCTGCCCAGATGCAGGCCCGGGACGTGGCCCTGCGTTTTACCCACCTGCACCAGCTCACCGCCGCGTTCCTGACCGTGCTGGGCGTGCAGGAGCACGCCCGGTTGTTGCTCAACCCGGTATGATTTTTCTCGGCCGGCCCTTGCAATCGGGCCGCCGGGTGCCACATGCCATCGCTATGGAACAGTTTCACGGCACCACCATCATCAGCGTACGGCGGCAGACGCCGCAGGGCCTGGAAGTCGCCATCGGCGGCGACGGGCAGGTCACCCTCGGGCACATCGTCGTCAAGGGCAGCGCCCGCAAGGTGCGCAAGCTCTACCACGGCAAGGTCCTGGCCGGTTTTGCCGGGGCGACCGCCGATGCCTTCACCCTGTTCGAGCGCTTCGAGGCCAAGCTGGAAAAGCACCAGGGCCACCTCATGCGGGCGGCCATCGAGCTGACCAAGGACTGGCGCACCGACCGCGTGTTGCGCAAGCTCGAAGCCATGCTGGCCGTGGCTGATGCCAGCGCCTCGCTCATCATCACTGGCAATGGCGACGTGCTGGAGCCGGAGCAGGGCATCGTCGCCATCGGTTCGGGCGGCGCCTATGCGCACTCGGCGGCCAAGGCGCTGCTGAACAATACCGACCTGGGTGCCGAGGCGATCGTGAAGAAGTCGCTGGAAATTGCCGGCGAACTGTGCATCTACACCAACATGCACCACACCATCGAAACCCTGCCTGTCGAGGCGAATTCTCAAAAATAAGAGCTGTTGGCGCTTGATATATAAGCGCTGGTGGCCATTTTTATGGATAAATCATGTCGTCCATGACCCCCCAGGAAATTGTCAGTGAACTCGACCGCCACATCGTCGGCCAGCAGGGCGCCAAGCGTGCCGTGGCGATTGCCCTGCGCAACCGCTGGCGCCGCCAGCAGGTCGACGAGGCCCTGCGCCCCGAGATTACGCCCAAGAACATTCTCATGATCGGCCCCACCGGCGTGGGCAAGACCGAGATCGCCCGCCGTCTGGCGCGGCTGGCCGACGCGCCTTTCATCAAGATCGAGGCCACCAAGTTCACCGAGGTCGGCTACGTCGGCAAGGACGTGGACGCCATCATCCGCGACCTGGCCGAGGTGGCCGTCAAGCAGGCGCGGGAAGCCGAGATGAAGAAGCAGCGCATCCGTGCCGAGGACGCCGCCGAGGAGCGGGTGCTGGACGTGCTGCTGCCCCCGGCCCGCACGCACGACGATGCCCCGCCCACGGACAACGCCACGCGCCAGGTCTTTCGTAAAAAGTTGCGTGAAGGGCAACTGGACGACAAGGAAATCGAAATCGACCTGCTCGACGCCCGTCCGCAGGTGGAGATCATGGGCCCGCAGGGCATGGAGGAAATGGCCGAGCAGCTGCGCGGCATGTTCAACCAGATGGGCATGGAAAAGCGCAAGACGCGCAAGCTCAAGATCAAGGAGGCGCTCAAGCACCTGATCGACGAGGAAGCCGCCAAGCTGGTCAATGAGGACGACCTGAAAACCCGCGCCATCGACAATCTGGAGCAAAACGGCATCGTCTTTCTGGACGAAATCGACAAGGTCGCCTCGCGCCAGGAAGGCGGCGGCGCCGAAGTCTCGCGCCAGGGCGTGCAGCGTGACTTGCTGCCGCTGGTCGAGGGCACCACGGTGAACACCAAGTACGGCATGGTGAAGACCGACCACATTCTGTTCATCGCCTCGGGGGCGTTTCACCTGTCCAAGCCCAGCGATCTGATTCCCGAGTTGCAGGGGCGTTTTCCCATCCGCGTGGAGCTGGACAGCCTGTCGGTGCAGGACTTCGAGGCCATCCTCACGCAGACTCACGCCAGCCTGGTCAAGCAATACCAGGCCCTGCTGGCCACCGAGGGCGTGACGCTGGAATTCACCCCCGAGGGCATCGTCCGCCTGGCGCACACGGCCTTCACGGTGAACGAGCGCACGGAAAACATCGGCGCCCGCCGCCTGTCCACCGTGATGGAGCGGCTGCTCGACGAGGTCAGCTTCGACGCCGTCAAGCACCAGGGCCAGACCGTGGTGATCGACGCAGCCTACGTCGATGCCCGGCTGGAGCAATTGAGCAAAGATGAAGATTTGTCACGCTACATTCTGTAAAGCATAGTGAGCGCCTCTGGGCGAGGCCGTCGCTTAAAATCCCGACCCTCTGGCAGGAAGCGCTTGGCGTTTTCCCGTCCAGGGGGTTTTCGTTTTCTCACCAAGGCTGCTGTTTTGAATCCTCCACCGCTCGAACATATTACGGTTTTGCGCAATGAAGCGGTGCAGGCCCTGCTGGCCGACAGGGGGCCGCAGCCCGGCGGCACCTGGGTCGATGGCACCTTTGGGCGCGGCGGGCATTCCCGACTGCTGCTCTCGCAACTGGGGCCGCAGGGGCGCTTGATTGCCTTCGACAAAGACCCGCAGGCCATTGCCGAGGCCGCCACGATTCAGGATGCGCGGTTCAGCATCCGGCACGAAGGCTTCTGCCATCTGGCCGATCTGCCTGCGGCCAGTGTCGCGGGAGTGCTCCTGGACCTGGGGGTCAGCTCCCCGCAGATCGACACGCCGCAGCGCGGTTTCAGCTTCCGCTTCGATGGCCCGCTGGACATGCGCATGGACACCACGCGCGGCATGAGCGTGGCCGAATGGCTGGTGGATGCCGAGGTGCAGCAGATCACCGATGTCATCCGCAACTATGGCGAGGAGCGCTTTGCCTTTCCCATTGCCAAGGCCATCGTCGCCCAGCGCGAAGCCCAGGGGCCGCTGCAGACCACGGCAGAGCTGGCCCATCTGGTCGCCCGCGTGGTGAAAACCCGCGAGGCGGGCCAGAACCCGGCCACGCGCACTTTCCAGGCGCTGCGCATTTTCATCAATGCCGAGCTGCAGGAGCTGGAGCAGGCGCTGGCCGCCAGCCTGCAGGTGCTGCAGCCGGGCGGGCGGCTGGCGGTGATCAGCTTTCACTCGCTGGAAGACCGCATCGTCAAGCAATTCATGGCCGAGCATTCCAAAGAGGTCTATGACCGGCGGATGCCGCTGGCCGCGCCGCAGCCGATGCGCCTGACGGCGGTGCAGCGCATCAAGCCCGGCGCCGCCGAAGTGGCGGCCAACCCCCGCGCCCGCAGCGCCGTGATGCGCGTGGCGCAGCGCACCGACGTGGTGTGAGAGGGCGGCCATGTTGCGCATCAACCTGCTGTTGCTGCTGGCGGTGATCGTCAGCGCCCTGTACCTGGTGCAGACCCAGTACGCATCGCGGCGCCTGTTCACCGAGCTGGACCAGACCATCACCAAGGGCCGTCAGCTGGAGACGGAGCGCGAGCGGCTGCAGGTCGAGCAGCGGGCACAGTCCGCCCCCGGGCGCATCGAGCAACTGGCCCAGCAGCAGGGGCTGCAGGCGGCCACCCCGGCGATCACGGCCTACGTGCGTGACAACCGGGGTGCCGGGGAGCATTGATGCGCAGCGTGACCTATGGCACCAGCCCCCTGCTGGCGCACAAGACCCAGCTCTGGCGCAGCCGCTTTGTGATGATGCTGGTGGCGGGCGGCTTTCTCGGGCTGGCCGGGCGGGCGGCATATGTGCAGCTCATCGGCAATGATTTCTTTCTGCGCCAGGGCGAAGTGCGCTTTGCCCGCACCATCGAACTCGTCGCCAACCGGGGGCGCATTCTGGACCGCAACGGGCTGATACTGGCCTCCAGCGTGCCGGCGGCCAGCATCTGGGCGATTCCCGAGGACATGGATCTGGAGGACGAGGCCATCGCCGCCAAGCTGCCGCAACTGGCCAAGCTGATGGACATGCCCCTGGCCCAGTTGCGCCAGCGGCTGGATTCGGACAAGTCATTCGTCTGGCTCAAGCGCCAGCTCGATTTGGACGTGGGCCTGCAGATCAAGGCCCTGGGCGTCAAAGGCATCCACCAGACGCGCGAGTACAGGCGCGAATACCCGGAAGGCGAGGCGGCGGCCCACGTCGTCGGTTTCACCAACGTCGAGGACCAGGGCCAGGAGGGCATGGAGCTGGCCTTTGAAAAAGACCTGGCCGGCCGGGCCGGTTCGCGCCGGGTCATCAAGGACCGGCTGGGCCGGGTGGTCGAAGGCGTGGGCGAGGAAATCCCGCCCATCGATGGCCGCGATATCCAGTTGTCGATCGACAGCAAGATCCAGTTCTTCGCCTACCAGAAGATCAAGGAGCAGGTCATTGCGCACAAGGCCGTGGGCGGCTCGGTCGTGGTCATGGATGCGCACACCGGGGAGCTGCTGGCGCTGGCCAACTATCCCAGCTTCGATCCTTCCAACCGCAAGAAGCTGACCGGCGAGCAGTTGCGCAACCGCGCCATCACCGATGTGTTCGAGCCTGGCTCCACCGTCAAGCCGATCACCGTGGCCATGGGCCTGGAGTCCGGCAAGTTCAAGCCCGGCACGGTCATCGATACCAGCCCGGGACGCCTGACGGTGACCGGTTCGACCATTTCCGACACCCACAACTACGGGGCGCTGACCGTGGAAGGCGTGATCCAGAAGTCCAGCAACGTGGGCGTCACCAAAATTTCCCAGCAGCTCACAGCCCAGCAGATGTGGGAAACGTTTTCTGCCGTGGGCTATGGGCAGAAGCCGCAGATCGCCTTTCCCGGCGCGGCCAGCGGGCGGCTGCGTCCGTACAAAAGCTGGCGGCCCATCGAGCAGGCCACCATGTCGTATGGCTACGGGCTGTCGGCCAGCCTGCTGCAGATGGCCCGCTCGTACACCGTGTTTTCCAACGATGGGCGGGTGATTCCCGCCTCGATCCTGAAGCTGGAACAGCCGCCGGCAGGCGTGCCGATCTTCTCGGTGAAAACCGCCAATGCCGTGCGCCAGATGCTGGCCCTGGCCACCGGGCCGGGCGGCACCGGGCAGCGGGCGCAAACCCAGGGCTACTCGGTCGGCGGCAAGTCCGGCACGGCCCGCAAACAGGTCGGCAAGGGCTACGCCGTGGGCAAATACCGCGCCTGGTTCACCGGCCTGGCACCGATCGAGGAGCCGCGCATCATCGTCGCTGTCATGGTCGACGAGCCGAGCAACGGCACCTTCTACGGCGGCACGGTGGCGGCGCCGGTGTTCAGCACCGTGGTGCAGCACAGCCTGCGCCTGCTGGGCGCAGCGCCGGATATGGCCGTGCAGCCGCAAATCGTTGCCAACCCCATAGAGGAATCCTTGTGAGTCATTCACTCCACCATTTATCCGATCTGCCTGCCGCCCTGGCCTGGCTGCGCGAACGTGCTGCCACCGGGGCACTGCGTACCGACAGCCGTCAGGTGCAGCCGGGCGACATCTTCATTGCCTGGCCGGGTGCAGCGGCCGATGGCCGGGCCTTTGTCGCCCAGGCCGTGCAGCAGGGCGCAGCGGCGTGTCTGGTCGAACAGGCCGGGGCGCAGGCGTTTGCCTTTGGCGATGAACGCATTGCCAGCTTTGCCGGTTTGAAAGCCGCCACCGGCCTGCTGGCCGCGCAGTGGTACGGCCAGCCATCGCAGCGCCTGCGCACCCTGGCCGTGACCGGCACCAATGGCAAGACCAGCACGGCGTGGTGGCTGGCCCATGCCCTGCCGCGCTGCGCCATGGTCGGCACGCTGGGCGTCGGCGTGGCCCCGGAGTTCACCAGCACCGGCATGACCACGCCCGACCCGGTGCTGCTGCAAGCGGCATTCTCTGATTTCGTAGCGCAAGGCGTAGAGCACTGCGCGATAGAAGCATCATCTATCGGTATTGTCGAGCAGCGGCTTGCGGGAACAGCTATCGATACTGTAGTTTTCACCAACTTCACCCAGGATCACCTGGACTACCACGGCAGTATGGAAGCCTACTGGCAGGCCAAGGCGCAGTTGTTCGACTGGCCCGGCCTGCGCGTGGCGGTGGTGAACGTGGACGATGTGCATGGCCAGGAATTGGCGCAGACCCTGGCCCGGCGCCCCGGCCTTGATTTGTGGACGGTGGCGTTGCAGCATCCGGCCCGTTTAAGGGCCGAGGAAATTACCCACACCGATCAGGGGCTGGCCTTTACCGTGGCAGAGGGTGCAGAGCGCCTGCCCATGCAGACCGCGCTGATCGGCCACTACAACATCAGCAACCTGCTGGGCGTGCTGGCTGCCTTGCGCGGCCAGGGCTGGACGCTGGCCCAGGCCGTGGCTGCCTGCGCAGGCCTGCAGCCCGTGCCGGGGCGCATGCAGCAGATTGCGCAGGCGGGCCAGCCGTTGGTGGCCGTCGATTACGCGCATACCCCCGATGCCCTGGTGCAGGCCCTGGCCGCGCTGCGCCCCCTGGCGCAGGCGCGGGGGGGCAAGCTGTGGTGCGTATTTGGCTGCGGCGGCAACCGCGATGCCGGCAAACGCCCTCTGATGGGCGCTGCCGCTGTCCAGGGCGCGGATGCCGTGCTGGTGACCAGCGACAACCCGCGCCTGGAAGACCCGCAGACCATCATCGGCCATGTGCTGGCCGGGATGCCCGCCGATACCCCCTATGAAATCGACCGCGCTGCCGCCATTGCCCAGGCCGTGGCCGCTGCCGATGCCCGCGATGTGCTCCTGCTGGCGGGCAAGGGCCATGAGGATTACCAGGACGCCCAGGGCGTCAAACGCCCGTTCTCCGATATGCAAGAGGCCCGCCGTGCGGTGCAGGCCCGTCAAGGAAAGTAGCTTGTGATGATGACTCTGGCCCAGGCCGCCGCCTGGATTGCGCAAACCCTGCCCCCGGTGCAGTACGGCGGTGCCGTCAGTGCTGCCAATGCCGAGAGCGCGGGCGGCATCGCCCTGCGGCGCGTGCATACCGACAGCCGCAGCGTGCAGCCCGGCGATCTGTTCGTCGCCCTGCGCGGCGAGCGCATGGATGCACACGATTTTCTGGCCCAGGCCCAGGCCGCCGGTGCGGCCGCAGCCGTGGTGGAGCAGGGCCGCAGCCTGCCCGGCCTGCCCTGCATCGAGGTGCCGGACACCACCGCCGCCCTGGGCGCGTTGGCCGCAGGCTGGCGCAGCCAGTTCACCCTGCCGCTGGTGGCCGTGACGGGCAGCAACGGCAAGACCACCGTCACGCAGATGCTGGCTAGCATCCTCACCGCCGCAGCGGGCGATGCGGCCTTTGCCACGCGCGGCAATTTCAACAACGCCATCGGCGTGCCCCTGACCCTGCTGCGCCTGGGCAGCGGGCACCGCCTGGGCGTGGTCGAGCTGGGCATGAACCACCCGGGCGAGATTGCCGAACTGGCCCGCATCGCCCGGCCCACCGTGGCGCTGGTGAACAACGCCCAGCGCGAGCACCAGGAATTCATGCACACCGTGCAGGCCGTGGCCGAGGAAAACGGCAGCGTGCTCGGCCTGCTGTCGCCCGACGGCGTGGCCGTGTTCCCGGCGGACGATGCCTTCACGCCGCTGTGGCGCCATCTGGCCGGGCAGCGCCAGGTGCTGACCTTTGGCGGCGCGGGCGCGGATGTGCAGGCATCCTCCGCCCAGTGGCAGGGCGATGGCTGGCAGGTGGAGATTGCCACCCCGGCAGGTGCTTTTGCTACCCGCCTGCACATTGCCGGGCGGCACAACGTGCGCAATGCCCTGGCGGCCACGGCCTGCGCCCTGGCCGCTGGCGTGCCGCTGGCGGCCATCGCCCAGGGCCTGCAGGCCTTTGTGCCGGTGCAGGGCCGCAGCCGGGCGCTGGCCCTGCCCTGGCAGGGGCGCACCGTGGCGCTGGTGGACGACACCTACAACGCCAACCCCGATTCGGTGCAGGCGGCGATTGCCGTGCTGGCCGAGCTGCCCGCCCCGCGCCTGCTGGTGCTGGGCGACATGGGCGAGGTGGGCGACCAAGGCCCGGCCTTCCATGCCGAGGTGGGCGCCAGCGCCCGCACGGCAGGGATCGAGCAATTGATCGCGCTGGGCACGCAAAGCCAGGGTGCGGTGGCCGCGTTTGGCCCGGCAGGCTGGCACGGCAGTGACATGGCAGCGGTGCAGGCGGCAGTGCAGGCCGCAGTGCAGGCGGGCGCGGCCAGCGTGTTGGTGAAGGGTTCGCGCAGTATGCGCATGGAACAGGTGGTGCAGGCGCTGCAGGCGGCCGGCACCGAGCAGGGAGCAGCGGTATGTTGATTTGGCTGGCTCAGTGGTTGCAAAGCGTGCAGCCGGACTGGACGTTTTTGCGCGTGGTGCAGTACATCACCTTTCGCGCCGTGATGGCGGCGATGACCGCCTTGCTCATCGGCCTGTGGATCGGCCCCAAGGCGATCCGGATGTTGACGGCGCTGAAAGTCGGCCAGCCGATTCGCGGCTACGCCATGCAGACGCACCTGGTCAAAAGCGGCACGCCCACCATGGGCGGGGTGCTGATTTTGTTTTCGATCGCCGTCTCCACCCTGCTGTGGTTCGAGCCGGACAATCGTTTCGTCTGGACGACGCTGATCGTCACCCTGGGCTTCGGCGCCATCGGCTGGGTGGACGACTGGCGCAAGGTGGTGAACAAAGACCCGGAAGGGATGCGCTCGCGCGAGAAGTATTTCTGGCAATCCATCATCGGCCTGCTGGCCGCGCTGGCGCTGGTGTTCAGCATTTCCGAGTCCAGCAATGGCCGGGCGCTGGAGCTGTTCGTCACCTGGGTGCAGTCGGGTTTTGCCATGGACTTGCCGCCGCAGGCCGGGCTGATGCTGCCCTTCTTCAAGCAGGTCAGCTACCCGCTGGGCGTGCTGGGCTTTGTCGTGCTGACCTACCTGGTCATCGTCGGCGCGAGCAATGCGGTGAACCTGACCGACGGGCTGGACGGGCTGGCCATCATGCCGGTGATCCTGGTGGCCGCCTCGCTGGGCATTTTTGCCTACGTCACCGGCAGCAGCACCTACGCCAAGTACCTGCACCTGCCGCACATCCCCGGCACGGGCGAGCTGCTGGTGTTCTGCGGGGCCATCGCCGGGGCAGGGCTGGCCTTTCTGTGGTTCAACGCCCACCCGGCGCAGATTTTCATGGGCGACGTCGGGGCGCTGGCCCTGGGCGGGGCGCTGGGCACGATTGCCGTCATCGTGCGCCAGGAGATCGTGCTGGCCATCATGGGCGGGATTTTCGTGCTCGAAGCCCTGTCCGTCATGCTCCAGGTGGCCTACTTCAAATACACCAAGAAGCGCTACGGCGAAGGGCGGCGCCTTTTGAAAATGGCCCCGCTGCACCACCACTTCGAGAAAAGCGGCTGGAAGGAAACCCAGGTCGTCACGCGCTTCTGGATCATCACCATGCTGCTGTGCCTGATCGGCCTGTCCACCCTCAAGCTGCGCTAAGGCGACCATGGCCCAAGATATTGAAAACCTAGCTGCTTGCGCTGATGAGCAAACGATTTCAGACATAAAACAACCTGAAAACCTTGTATATAAATCGGAAGCAGCTCCTGAAAACAGGAATCTGACGGCGGCCAGCGATGCCGCCGCCTTCGTCGCGCAAATTTTCCAGGACGAGGACGCCGCCCCCGCGCAGGACGCAACAGCCGGTACAGCAGGCCAGGTCGGCCTGCCGCTGGCCCAGGTTCAGGCTGAATGGCCCCCCATCCCCGCCGCATGGCCGCAGGGTGCCGACGACCAGCACCTGCACGGCCAGCGCGTGCTGGTGCTGGGCCTGGGCGCCTCCGGGCTGGCCATGGCCCGCTGGTGCGCCCGCGCCGGGGCGCAGGTCACGGTGGCCGATACGCGCACGGCGCCGCCGCAACTGGCGGCCTTGCAGGCGCAGGTGCCGGATGCCCGCTTCATCGCCGGGCCGTTCACCGCCGGCCTGATCGCCGGGCAGGACGTGACCAGCGTCTACCGCTCCCCCGGCCTGGCCCCGCAGGAGACAGCCCCGGTGCTCGACGCTGCTCGCGCCATCGGCCTGCCCGTGGGTGGCGAGCTGGATCTGTTCGTCCGCGCATTGGCGGCACTGGCCCGCCAGCATGGCTACGCGCCCAAGGTGCTGGCGATTACCGGCACCAACGGCAAGACCACCGTCACGTCGCTCACCGGCCAGTTGCTGGCGCACGCTGGCTGGAGCGTGGCCGTGGCGGGCAATATCGGCCCCAGCCTGCTCGATACCCTGACCCAACACATCGCCGCCCAGGACTTGCCCCGGGCGTGGGTGCTGGAGCTGTCCAGCTTCCAGCTCGATGGCGTGCAGGACTTCGCCCCTACCGCCGCCGTGGTGCTCAACATCACGCAGGACCATCTGGACTGGCACGGCAGCATGGCGGCCTATGCGGCGGCCAAGGCGCGGATTTTCGGTGCCGAAGGCTGCATGGTGCTCAACCGGCAGGACGATGCCGTCATGGACATGCTGCCCGCGCCCGTGGCGGTCAAGGCCAAGGGCCGGGGCGGCAGGCTGCAACAGCGCTGGCACGCCACCTTCGGCAGCGACCTGCCGCAGCAGCCGGGCGACTTCGGCCTGGAAGAGGTCAACGGAATGCGCTGGCTGGTGCGTGCCCACGACGAGGCCGGGCCGGATGGCAGCCTGTACCTGCAACGCCTGCTGCCCGCCGATGCCCTGCGCATTCGCGGCCTGCACAACGCCTGCAACGCCCTGGCCGCGCTGGCGCTGGCCCAGGCGGCGGGCTGCGCCCTGGCCCCGCTGCTGTACGGCCTGCGCGAATACCGGGGCGAGCCGCACCGGGTGCAGTCCATCGGCGTGATTGAGGGCGTGGAGTATTTCGACGACAGCAAGGGCACCAACGTCGGTGCCACCGTGGCGGCCTTGCAGGGGCTGGGGCCGCAGCAGCGCATCGTGCTCATCCTGGGCGGGGTGGGCAAGGGGCAGGACTTCGCCCCGCTGGCCGACCCTGTCGCCCGGTACGTGCGGGCCGTGGTGCTGATCGGGCGCGATGCCCCGCCCATCCGCCAGGCGCTGCAATCGCTGGACGTGCCGCTGCTGGACGCCGCCGACCTGCCTGCCGCCGTGCGGGCGGCCCGCGCCCAGGCGCAATCCGGCGATGCCGTGCTGCTCTCGCCCGCCTGCGCCAGCCTGGACATGTTCCGCGACTACGCGCACCGCGCCGAGGTGTTTTTCGACGCCGTGCAGGCGCTGGCCGAGGATGCCGGGCAGGTGCTGGAGGCGGGCGGCTGATGGCCCGGCAAACCGCCACCCAGGCCGCCGCGCCCACCCGGCCGCGCTCGCTGCGCGAGCGGGTTGCCGGCTGGCTGCGCGGCCCGCAGGACAAGCCGGTGGACGTGCTGCCTGTGCGCGTGGGCGATGCCCAGTACCGCAGCAAGGCCGTGCCGCCGACGGTGCTGGGCCTGGACCAGGGCCTGATCTGGGTGGTCATCGGCCTGCTGGCCTGGGGGCTGGTGATGGTGTATTCGGCCTCGATCGCCATGGCCGACAACCCGCGCTTCGGCAAGATCCTGCCCTACCACTTTGCCATGCGCCATGCCATCTCCCTGGGCGTGGGCTTTGTCGCCGCGCTGCTGGCCTTCCAGATTCCGATGGAGCGCTGGGAGAAGCTGGCGCCGCGCATCTTCCTGCTGGCGCTGGTTTTGCTGGTGATCGTGCTCATCCCCCACGTGGGCGTTTCCGTCAACGGCTCGCGGCGCTGGCTGTCGCTGGGGGTGATGAACTTCCAGCCCTCCGAGCTGGCGAAGTTCGCCGTCCTGCTGTACGCCGCCGACTACATGGTGCGGCGCATGGACGTGAAGGAGCGCTTCTTTCGCGCCGTGCTGCCCATGGCCTTTGCCGTGCTGCTGGTCGGCGTGCTGCTGCTGGCCGAGCCGGACATGGGCGCCTTCCTGGTGATCGTCATCATCGCCATGGGGATATTGTTTCTGGGCGGGGTCAATGCCCGCATGTTCTTTGGCATGGGGGCGCTGGTGGTGGTGGCCTTCGTCGCCATGATCGCCACCTCGCCCTGGCGGCGCGAGCGCATCTTCGCCTACCTCAACCCCTGGGACATGGAGCACGCCCTGGGCAAGGGCTACCAGCTCACGCACGCGCTGATCGCCATCGGGCGCGGCGAGTTCTCCGGCGTCGGCCTGGGCCGCAGCGTGGAAAAACTGCACTGGCTGCCCGAGGCGCACACCGACTTTCTGTTCTCGGTGATCGGCGAGGAGTTCGGCTTTGTCGGCCTGATGGTGCTGATCTTCGCCTTCTACTGGCTGATGCGGCGCATGACCGAGATCGGGCGCGAGGCCATCATCCTCGACCGCGTCTTCTCCGGCCTCGTGGCCCAGGGCGTGGCCATCTGGATGGGCTTTCAGGCCTTCATCAACATGGGCGTGAACCTGGGCGCCTTGCCCACCAAGGGGCTGACCCTGCCGCTGATGAGCTTTGGCGGCTCGGCCATTTTGTTCAATTTGATAGCTATTGCCGTAGTCCTGCGGGTGGATTACGAGAACAAGGCATTGCAAAGCCCCAGGAGAGCGTGATGAGTGCTACACAAAAAACTGCCCTGATCATGGCGGGCGGTACGGGCGGACATATCTTCCCCGGTCTGGCCGTGGCCCAGGCCCTGCGCGAGCAGGGCTGGAAAGTCCACTGGCTGGGCGCACCGGACAGCATGGAAGCGCGGCTGGTGCCGCCCCAGGGCTTTCCTCTGGAAAAAATCGAGTTTTCCGGCGTGCGCGGCAAGGGCGTGCTCACCCTGGCGCTGCTGCCGCTGCGCCTGCTCAAAGCCTTCGCCCAGGCCTGGGCTGTGGTGCGGCGCGTGCGCCCGGACGTGGTCATCGGCCTGGGCGGCTACATCAGCTTTCCGGGCGGCATGATGGCCACCCTGGCGGGCAAGCCGCTCATCCTGCACGAGCAGAATTCCGTCGCCGGCATGGCCAACAAGGTGCTGGTCAACGTCGCCAGCCGCGTGTTCTGCGCCTTCCCCAACGCCTTGCCGGGGGCGCAGTGGGTGGGCAACCCCTTGCGTCAGGCATTTCTGGAGCAGGCACCGCCGGCCGAGCGTTTTGCTGGGCGCAGCGGCCCGTTGAAAATCCTGGTCGTCGGCGGCAGCCTGGGCGCCAGGGCACTCAACGACACCGTGCCGCAGGCGCTGGCCCTGATTCCGCCCGAACAGCGTCCGCAGGTGCTGCACCAAAGCGGGGCCAAGCAGATCGATGCCTTGCGGGCCAGCTATGCCGCCGCCGGGGTCGAGGCGGAACTGACCCCCTTTATCGACGATACCGCCCAGGCGTATGCGCAGGCCGACTTGATCATCTGCCGCGCCGGGGCCAGCACCGTGACCGAGATCGCCGCCGTCGGCGCTGCCGCGCTGTACGTGCCGTTTCCCAGCGCGGTGGACGACCACCAGACCACCAACGCCCGCTTCATCGTCGATGCCGGGGGCGGCTGGCTGGTGCAACAAAATGCATTAACCCCGGAAAAATTAGCGCACATGATTCAAAATATGCAGCGCTCCACGCTGTTGGAGACTGCACAAAAGGCCAAAATGATGGAAAAACGAGAAGCCACCGCCGCCGTGCTGGCGGCCTGCGAGGCGCTGACCCGATGAAGCACGCCATTCAACACATCCACTTCGTCGGCATCGGCGGCTCGGGCATGAGCGGCATTGCCGAGGTGCTGCACAACCTGGGCTACACCGTTTCCGGTTCCGATCTGGCCGACAGCGCCACCTTGCAGCGCCTGCACGCCCTGGGCATCCGCACCTTCGTCGGCCATGCCGCCGAGCACATCGATGGCGCCCAGGTGCTGGTCACCTCCACCGCCGTCCAGGCCGACAACCCGGAAGTGCTGGCTGCCCGCCAGCGCAAGGTCACCGTCGTGCCCCGTGCCCTGATGCTGGCCGAGCTGATGCGCTTCAAAACCGGCATCGCCATTGCCGGGGCGCACGGCAAGACCACCACCACCAGCCTGGTCGCCAGCGTGCTGGCCGAGGCCGGGCTGGACCCGACCTTCGTCATCGGCGGGCGCCTGAACAGCGCGGGTGCGAACGCCAAGCTGGGCCAGGGCGATTACATCGTGGTCGAGGCGGACGAGTCCGATGCCTCCTTCCTGAACCTGCTGCCGGTGATGGCCGTGGTGACGAACATCGACGCCGACCACATGGACACCTATGGCCACGACTTTGGCCGGCTCAAGCAGGCCTTTCTGGACTTCCTGCACCGGATGCCGTTTTATGGCCGGGCCATCGTCTGCGTGGACAGCCCGGCCATCCGGGACATCCTGCCCCAGCTGGCCCGCCCGGTCACCACCTACGGCCTGGCCGAAGGGGTGCAGGTGCGGGCTGTCGATGTGCAGGCCGACCATGGCCGGATGATGTTTACCGTGCTGCGCCAGAACGGCAAGCCCTATCCGCCGCTGCACGTCACCTTGAATCTGCCGGGGGAGCACAACGTCCTGAACGCCCTGGCCGCCGTGGCCATTGCCATGGAGCTGGAAATTGACGATGCCGCATTGCTGCGGGCGCTGGAGGGCTTCAAGGGCGTGGGGCGGCGCTTTCAGCGTTACGGGGACTTGCCGTGCCCCGGCGGGACGTTCACCGTGATCGACGATTACGGCCACCACCCGGTGGAAATGCAGGCCACGGTGGCCGCAGCGCGGGGGGCTTTTCCGGGGCGGCGGCTGGTGCTGGCCTTCCAGCCGCACCGCTACACCCGCACCCGCGATTGTTTTGAAGATTTCGTGCAGGTGCTCGGCCAGGCCGATGCCGTGCTGCTGGCCGAGGTCTACCCGGCCGGGGAAGAACCCATCCAGGCCGCCGATGGCCGTGCTCTGGCCCGGGGGCTGCGCGTGGCGGGCAAGGTCGAGCCGGTATTTGTGCCCGACATCCGGGAAATGGCCCGCACCATCGTCGACAATGCCCGCCCGGGCGATGTGGTGTTCACCATGGGGGCGGGATCGGTTGGCGCAGTGCCCGCGCAGGTCGTGCAATTGCTCTCGGAAAACAAGCAGGAAGCGCAGATAGGGGTTGGCTTATGACGCAAAAGAATCAAGAAATCGGAACCACCGCCTTTGGCAAGGTGGCGGTGCTCATGGGGGGCAGCTCTTCGGAACGCGAGGTCTCCCTGATGTCCGGCCAGGGCGTGCTGCAGGCCTTGCGCTCGCAAGGGGTGGATGCCCATGCCTTCGACCCGGCCGAACAGGATCTATGCGCCCTGAAAACCCAGGGCTTTGAGCGCTGTTTCATCGCCCTGCATGGCCGCCATGGCGAAGACGGCACGGTGCAGGGCGCTCTGGAGCTGCTGGGCATCCCGTACACCGGCTCGGGCGTGATGGCTTCCAGCATGGGCATGGACAAGGTCATGACCAAGCGCATCTGGCGCTTCGAAGGCCTGCCCACCCCCGATTGGCGCATGGTGGCCAGCGTGGCCGAAACCGAAGCCGCCTTTGCCGCCATCGGCAGCCCGATGATCGTCAAACCGGCCCGCGAAGGCTCGACCATCGGCCTGACCAAAGTAACGACCCTGGAAGAATGCGCCCAGGCCTATGTCCTGGCCGCCCGCTACGACCCCGAAGTGCTGTGCGAGCAGTTCATCGCCGGCGATGAAACCACCTGCCCGGTGCTGGGCACCGGCGCTGCCGCCCAGGCGCTGCCGGTGATCCGCATCGTTGCCCCGGACGGCAATTACGACTATCAGAACAAATACTTCACCGACACCACCCAGTACCACTGCCCCAGCGGCCTGCCGCCGCAGGAAGAGGCAGCCATCCAGCGCATGGTGGAAAAAGCCTACCGCACCCTGGGCTGCCGGGGCTGGGCGCGGGCCGACGTGATGATCCGTGCCAGCGATCGCCAGCCGTTCCTGCTGGAAATCAACACCTCGCCGGGGATGACCGGCCACTCCCTGGTGCCCATGGCGGCACGCGCCCAGGGCATCAGCTACGAGGCCTTGTGCCTGCGCCTGTTGGCCACGGCAACGCTGGACAGCGCAGGCCCGGAGGCGTGACGGCCCATGCGCGAACTGCCCGCACCGCTGGATGTTCGCCTCATGAACGTGACGGCTTCGTTCATGTTCGGGGGGGCGTGCATCCTGGTCTTGGTGCTGGTGGTCGGCTGGGCCTTGCGCCATCCGGTGTTTTCCATTGCCCGCATCGTGGTCGAGGGTGAACTGGTGCACAACAACGCGGTCACCTTGCGGGCCAACGTGGCCCCGCATCTGGCAGGCAATTTCTTCACGATCGACCTGGGGCAGGCCCAGGCGGCGTTCGAGCAAGTGCCCTGGGTGCGCAAGGCCCAGGTGCGCCGGGCCTACCCGAACAGCTTGCGGGTGTTGCTGCACGAGCATGTGGCCCAGGCGTATTGGGGTGAGGCCTCGGGGGCGGCCATGGTCAATACCCTGGGGGAAGTGTTCGAAGCCAACCTGGGCGAGCTGGAGCGCGAAGGAATGCCGCGCCTGGACGGGCCGCAGGGTTCGGCACCGCAGGTGCTGCGGATGTTTTATGCCCTGGAGCCGCTGTTTGCCTCCCTGGAGCTGTCGGTCGATGCCCTGATGTTGCGGGATCGGGGCAGTTGGCTGCTGGTATTGGACAATGGGGCCCGTATCGAGCTGGGCAGCGGCACGCCGGAGCAGGTCTTGCAGCGCACGCAGCGCTGGCTGCGCACGGTGCGGACGGTGTTGCAGCAATACCAGCGCTCGGCCAATGCTATAGAGTATGCCGATTTGCGCTATGCCGACGGGTACGCCTTGCGCCTGCGGGGGGTCAATACAATTTCGCCTGCTGCGGCACAGGCGCTGGCGCAGCGCCAGGCAGCAGCGGCGAAGAACGCAGCCAATAGTCCAAAAAATCGCACTGCAGAGGGCAGACACTGAAATGGCAAGAGAATACAAAGATGTGGTGGTCGGGCTGGATATCGGCACTTCCAAAGTCATGGCAGTGGTGGCCGAAGTGGTGCCCAGCGGGCAGCTCAAGCTTGCGGGCCTGGGGGTGGCACCCAGCAATGGACTCAAGCGCGGGGTTGTCGTGAATATCGAGGCGACCGTGCAAAGCATTCAACAGGCCTTGAAAGAGGCCGAATTGATGGCCGATTGCAAAATCCAGCGCGTGCATACCGGGATTACCGGTAGCCACATCCGTGGCCTGAACCAAAGCGGCGTGGTGGCCATCAAGGACAAGGAAGTCACCCCCACCGATGTGGCTCGGGTGATCGAAACGGCGAAAGCCGTCAGCATTTCTTCCGATCAGCGGCTGTTACTGGTCGAACCCCAGGAGTTCGTCATCGACGGCCAGGACGTGAAAGAGCCGATCGGCATGAGCGGTATCCGCCTGGAAGCCAAGGTACACATCGTCACGGGTGCCCAAAGCGCCGCAGAAAACATCATCAAGTGCGTGCGCCGTTGTGGCCTGGAGGTGGAGCAGCTGTTGCTCAATCCGCTGGCCGCCAGCCAATCCGTGTTGACCGACGATGAGCGTGAATTGGGCGTGGTGCTGGTGGACATCGGTGCCGGCACGACCGACGTGGCCATTTTCACCGGCGGCGCGATTCGCCATACGGCCGTGATTCCGATTGCCGGTGACTTGATTACCAGCGATATTGCCATGGCCCTGCGCACCCCGACCAAGGACGCAGAGGACATCAAGGTCGAAAGCGGTTTTGCCAAGCAGTCCCTGGCCGATCCGGAGGCCCAGGTGGAAGTCCCTGGCCTGGGCGACCGTGGCCCGCGGATGCTGGGCAAGCAGGCCCTGGCAGGGGTGATCGAACCTCGGGTGGAAGAGATTTTTTCCCTGGTGCATCAGGTCATCCGGGAGTCGGGCTACGAGGAAGTGCTCTCGTCCGGCGTTGTCATTACGGGCGGCAGCTCGGTGATGCCAGGCATGGTGGAGTTGGGCGAGGATATTTTCCTCAAGCCGGTGCGCCGGGGCGTACCCAAATACTCCAGCGCTTTGGCCGATATGGTGGCCCAACCGCGTTCGGCCACGGTCATGGGTTTGTTGGAAGAAGCCCGTCTGGCCCGCTTGCGCGGTTTCAAGGTGGCACAAAAAAGTGGCTCGATGAAGACTGCTTTAGGTCGTTTTCGGGACTTTATTGTGGGAAACTTCTAGCCATGTGAATCTGACGTTTTCCAGATACATTTGTACGATTGCAAAGTGATTTGCTTTCCTAAAAAATATTAGTAGTGCATGATTGAAAAGGTTTCCAGGAGCTCCCGCATGACTATCGAGATGATCGACACCGAAAAATTCAACCAAGGTACCCAAATCAAAGTCATCGGAGTTGGTGGTGGCGGTGGCAATGCTGTTGAGCACATGATCGCCAATAGCGTTCAGGGGGTGGAGTTTGTCTGCGCCAACACCGATGCCCAGGCATTGATTCGCAGCAATGCCAATCGCACGATTCAATTAGGGAATAGCGGCCTGGGGGCCGGCAGCAAGCCCGACAAAGGTCGTGAAGCCGCAGAAGTCGCCGTGGAGGATATTCGCGCCGCCATCGAGGGCTCGCACATGCTGTTCATTACTGCCGGCATGGGCGGAGGCACCGGCACCGGGGCCGCTCCCGTGATTGCTCGCGTGGCCAAGGAAATGGGGATCCTGACCGTGGGCGTGGTCACCAAGCCTTTCGACTGGGAAGGCAGCCGCCGCATGAAAAATGCGGATGAAGGTCTGGCCGAGCTGGAAGCCAACGTCGATTCCCTGATCGTGGTGCTGAACGAAAAGCTGCTGGAAGTCCTGGGCGACGATATTTCCCAGGAAGAAGCCTTTGCCCAGGCCAATGACGTGCTGCGCAATGCTGTCGGCGGGATTGCCGAAATCATCAACGAGTACGGCCATGTGAACGTGGACTTCGAGGATGTGCGCACCGTCATGGGCGAGCCTGGCAAGGCCATGATGGGCACGGCCCGTGCCAATGGCCCCGATCGTGCCCGCATTGCTGCCGAGCAGGCCGTGGCCTGCCCGCTGCTGGAGGGGATCGACCTGTCGGGTGCCAAGGGGGTGCTGGTCCTGGTCACGGCTGCCCGTGGCAGCTTGAAGCTGGCCGAGTCGCGCCAGGCCATGACCACCATCAAGGCCTATGCGTCCGACGATGCCCATGTCATCTATGGCGCGGCGTACGACGACACCCTGGGCGACGATATCCGTGTGACGGTCGTGGCCACGGGGCTGTCCCGTCCGGGCGTGCGCCGTCAGGCGATGTCGGTGGTGCAGGGCGGTTTGCGTACCGGTACGGACAATATGACCCTGGCGGGCACCCCTACGGCCACCATGAGTGCGGCATTGGCGGGTGCGCCTGCTGCCGCTGCTGCTCCGGTGGGCGCTGCCACCAGCTATGGCGGCAGCGATGTCTCGGTACCCAGCGTCTGGCGTACCAACCGTACCCATGCGGCGGCCCGTGTGGATGCCTTGGCCTCTGGCGGGATGGACGATCTGGAAATTCCGGCCTTCTTGCGCAAACAGGCTGACTGACTTGGCTTTCTGCTGGTGGCGTTGCCCCAGCGGTAGAAACCACCCATAGCATCTATAGAAATTTCTATAGACCGGCTTGGGTGGTTTTTGCTTTCTCTTCCTACAATCGCCCCATGCTAATGCAACGAACCATTAAAACGCTCACCCGCGCTGTCGGCATGGGGCTTCATAGCGGCCAGAGGGTGGAGATGACGCTGCGCCCGGCTCCCCCGGATACCGGAATCGTCTTTCGCCGGGTGGATCTGCCCGAGCCGGTGGAAATTCCGATTTCGGCCCAGGCGGTGGTGGATACGCGGATGGCCTCGACCATTGGCGCCCGCAATGCCAAGGTGCATACCGTCGAGCATTTGATGTCGGCATTGTGCGGTCTGGGTATCGACAATATCGTGATCGATATCACGGCGGAAGAGGTGCCGATTCTGGATGGGTCTTCGTCTTCTTTCGTGTTCCTGCTGCAAAGTGCCGGAATCGAATTGCAGAAAGCACCGAAAAAATTTATCCGTGTACTGCGTCCGGTCGAAGTGCGGGAAGGGGACGGGGCCCAGTTGAAGTGGGCGCGATTCGATCCTCATCACGGGTTCAAATTGCGGTTCGAAATCGACTTTGCCCATCCTGCGGTGGATTCCACCGGGCAAAGCTTTGAATTCGATTGGGCGGCGGGGGACTATGTGCGGGATATCGCCCGCGCCCGCACTTTCGGTTTTACCCGGGATGTGGAAATGCTGCGCACCCATGGTCTGGCTTTGGGGGGCGGGCTGGACAATGCCATCGTGATGGATGACTATAAAGTCCTCAATAGCGATGGTTTGCGTTATGGCGATGAATTCGTCAAGCACAAGATTCTCGATGCCATCGGCGACCTGTACCTGATTGGCCATCCCATTTTGGGGGCCTACAGCGCTTTCCGATCCGGGCACGCAATGAATAACCAGTTGCTGCGGGCCTTGCTCGATCAGCCGGACAGCTGGGAGATGGCGAGCTTCGCCCAGCGGCGCGATGCCCCCGCCGGGTTCGATCAAATGGCTGCGGCCTGGTAATCCGGCCATCGGGTGCTGCAACCATGTTGATTTTCCGCTGGCTGGTTCTTTTTCTGCTGCTCGGGGCGGCGCTTTCCCTGGTGTTTTATTTAGGGACTGGCCGGGCGCATTACAAACGCTGGGCCTTGCTGATTCTCAAGTGGAGCGTGGTGGCCGGGATTACCTTTTTTGCGGTGCTGATGCTGGGGCGCATCCTGTAGCGCTGTGCAGCATCCGGGCGCTCATGGCATGCCGTTGCGCCGTGCCAGCTCGGCAAACAGGCCGCTGTGGTCCAGTTGGTCGAAGCCATGCGCCACTGAGTCGGCGTAAAGCTGCTCGAACAGGGTGGTGATCGGGGCTTCCAAACCAATTTCCCGGGCCGTGGCCAGGGCGTTGCGCATGTCCTTGAGTTGCACGCCCATGCGGGCGCCGGGCGTGAAGTTGCGCTCCACCATGCGCTGGCCGTGCAACTGCAGGATGCGGCTGTCGGCAAAGCCGCCGGTGATGGCCTGGCGCACCTGGGCCGGATCGGCGCCGCCTTTTTCGCACAGCAGCAAGGCCTCGGCCACCGCGCCGATGGTGATGCCCACGATCATTTGATTGGCCAGCTTGGCCAACTGCCCGGCTCCGTGGGGGCCGACATGGGTGGCGCGTCCCAGTGGTTCAAAAATAGGAGCTGCTGCCGCAAAATCAGCGCCATTTCCACCCACCATAATGGCCAAAGTCCCCGTCTCTGCACCGACAGTACCTCCTGAAACAGGAGCGTCCAAGTGGTGCACCCCTTGCGCCTGCAGGCGCTGGGCGTGCTCCCGGGCCTGGCGCGGCTGGATGGAGGCCATGTCGATCACCAGGCTGCCTGCGGCCAGGCCATGGCAGGCGCTGTCGGCACCGCAGCCGAACAGCACGTGCTCGACCACCGTGCCGTTTTCCAGCAGGCTGATGGCGACATCCGCCCCGGCGCAGGCCTGGCGCGGGGTATCGCACAGCGTGACCCCGTCTGCGGCCAGGGGGAGGGCTTTGGCCGGGGTGCGGTTCCAGGCGCGAACGTGGTGGCCGGCCTGGGCCAGACGCCGGGCCATGGGCAGCCCCATGTTGCCGGTGCCCAGGACGGCAATGGTCAGCGGTGTGGTCATGGTGCAGTCTCCAGAAAAATCAGATGGTTGATTATTTATTAAAAAAGTAGCTGTTACCGCTGATGGAATAAGCGTTCAAGCCTTGTTTTAGTCAAAATGATTTCACAAAAAACCATGGGTATGATGGCCGCCATCCAGCAAAGATGAAATGCCATGCCCAAGTTCCTTCATACCGCAGATTGGCAAATTGGCCGCACCTACGTCGGCCTGGACCCGGAAGTCGCACCCCTGTTGGCCCAGGCCCGTCTGGCCGCCGTGCAGCGCCTGGCTGAACTGGCTGCCGAACAGGCCGTCGATGCCGTTCTGGTCGCGGGCGATGTGTTTGATGCCCAGACGGTGTCCGACAAGTGGGTGCGCCGCCTGTTCCAGGCTTTGGCGGGTTTTACCGGGCCGTGGATCATGATCAGCGGCAACCATGATGCGGCCCTGGCGCAAAGCGTCTGGACGCGGGCGCAGGCCTTGGGGTGTGTCCCTGAAAACGTCCACCTGCTGCTGCAACCGCAGGTGCGGGAATTCGAGGGCTTTGCCGTGCTGGCGGCGCCCCTGACGCAGCGCCATTGCTATGACGACCTGACGGCGTGGATGGATACGGCGCCCACCCCGCCGGGCCTGGTGCGCATCGGTCTGGCCCATGGCAGCGTGCAGGGGCTGCTGCACGAAACCATTGATAGCCCCAATCCGATTGCGCCGGAGCGCTGCGCCCAGGCGCGGCTGGATTGGCTGGCCCTGGGGGACTGGCATGGGATGCAGGTGCTCAATCCCCATATGGCCTATAGCGGAACGCCCGAGGCCGACCGCTTTCACAACAACCAGCCGGGGCACGCGCTGGTGGTGGAGATTCCCGCCCCGGGGGCGTTGCCCACCATCACCCCCGTAGCCGTCGGCCAGTACCGCTGGCAGCGGCAGGCGTTTACTTTCGTGTTGGAGGACGACGTCGAACAGGCCATTGCCTGGTTGGCTGCATTGACCGCCCAGGACGTGGTGCACCTGCAGTTGCACGGTGTCCTCGGCTGGACGCAGCACCAGCGCCTGCAGACCGCCCTGGCGCAGGCGCAAGCGGCTGCCTGTTATGTGCAGCTTGAACAGGACGATTTGCGCCTGGCGCCCAGCGATGCGGAACTGGCCAATTTGCAGGCCGATGGCTATGTCGATACCGTCCTGCAGCAATTGCGCAGCGAAAGCCAGCAGGGCGACGCTGCCGCCCAGGACGCCCTGGCCGTGCTGACCCAGGCACTGTGGCAGCAGCGGGAGGCGGCAGTATGACGGCGCCACGGCTTCCGGCGTTTTACCTGCAGGCTTTGCGGTTGCGGCAGGTGCGCAAATTTGCGGCTCTGGAGCTGGCAGACCTGCGCCCGGGCCTGAATCTTTTCGCCGGTCCGAACGGCGTCGGCAAAAGCTCGGTGGTGCGTGCCATTCGGGCGGCGTTCCTCGAGCGCCACAGCTCCAGCTCGGCCGCCGACCTGCGGCCGGAGCACGACAGCAGCGCCGCCCCCTCGGTCGCGTTGGAGTTTTTCCTGCAGGGCCAGCCTTACCGGCTGGAGAAAAGCTTCTTGAAGAAAAAGCGCTGCGACCTGACCAGCGGCAGCCGGCACTGGAGTGCCCAGGAGGCCGAGGACTATCTGGCCCGGCTCCTGGGTTTTGGCTTTTCCGCCAAGGGCAGCAAACCGGAGCACTGGGGGGTGCCCGGCCTGCTGTGGGTCGAGCAGGGCGCCTCGCCCCTGGACTTCAAGGCCAGCCTGGGCCATGCCGGCCAGCATTTGCACGCGGCCCTGCATAGTCAGGCGGCAAGCGAACAGACCTCGGCGCTGGCAGCGACGGCGGGCGACGGCCTGATTGTCCGGCTGGAACAGGAACTGGGCACCTTCATCGGCAAAACGGGCAAACCTGTCGGCCCATTGGCCCAACTGCTGCAAGCGCTGCACGATGACCAGGCCCGGCTGGCCTCCCTGGAGGCCAGCATTGCCGATTACCGCAGCCAGGTGGATGCCCTGGCCCACCTGTTGCAGGCCCAGGCCGAGGATGAGCGTTTGCGCCCGGAAACGGCCTGGCAGGCCGAACTGGTCCAGGCGCAAGCGCATCGGCAGCAGGCGCAGCAGTTGCAGCAAAGCCACCAGCAGGGCCGGCAGCAACTGGAACACCTGCAGCGCCAGATGGACTGGCTCACCCAAACCCTGCAGGCGCAGGCCACGCAGGCGCAGCGCCTGGAGCAGCGCAATCAGGCCCAGATTCAGGCCCGGGACGACGTGGAGCAGGCCCGCCAGCACCTGGCCCGCTGCCAGCAGCAAACCGAGCGCTTGCACCGGGCGCTGGAACAGGCCCGGCAGCAATGGCAGCAGGCCCAGGAAGCGCAACGCCAGGCCCGCCAGCGCAGCGATCTGCAAGAGCACTGGCAAGCCAGCCAGAAGCAGCAGCAGGCGTTGCAGGAAAGCTGGCAGCAGGCACGGGCGTATCTGCGAGAAGTGCAGCAACTGAGACATTCACTGTCTGCCGTTTTGTTGAAAAAGACGGATGTTTCCCGGCTGCAGCAACTGGAGCAGGCGGTACACATTGCCAGCGCCCAATACCAGGCAGCCGCTACCGTGGTGGCTTTTGACCTGCCTGCCAGCGCCGCCGTGGCGTGGCAGTCGGACGGGGGAAGCGGGTGCTGGCAGGGCCAGGGGGAGATGGCCCTGGCCACTGCCACCGTCGTGCAATTGCCGGGCGGCGGGCACCTGACCATTACCCCGGCCGGGCAGGAAGCGGCCCAGGCCCGCCAGCGGCTGGCCCATGCCCAGGCGCAATTGACGGCGGCCTTGGCGGAGCTGGGCGTGGCCGACGTGGATGCTGCCCAAATGCTGTGGGAACAGCGGGTGCAGGGGCAGCAGCAACTGGCCTTGGCCGAACAGGCCTTGCAGCTGCATGCCCCGCAGGGGATCGATCTGCTGCATACCCGGTTGCAGCAGATCGAGGCACAAGTGCAGGCCCATGCAGCCCAATGGGCGCAGATTCCCGCCTCTGTGGCCGAGTCGCCTGCCTGGGACGCGGCACAAAGCGCGGTACAAGCGGCCGAGCAGGCCTGGCAGCAAGGACAGCAACAACTGCAACAGGCGCAGCAAACCCATGCCCTGGCCCAGCAGCAACACCACATCGCCCAGCGGGAATACACCGCCCTGGCCGAGCAGCTGCAGCAGGCGCCCGCACAGCAGGCCCGGGATGGGCAGCAACTGGTGCAGCTGCAAGCCCAGGCCGCCGCCTTGCAGCAAAGCCTGGAGGCCCAGGCGCAAGCCTTGCAGGCACCGGCATTGCAACTGGCGCACCAGGACATCGAGCGCCTGCAAAACAGCCTGGCCGCACATGCCCAACAGGGGCAGGCCCGCAAGGAGAAAATTGCCGCCCTGCGGGCGCACCTGGATGCCGTGGGGGCCAGCGGCCTCGAAGAGACGGCAGCGCTACTGGCGGCCACGGTCGCCCAGCAAGAACGCCGTGCCCAGGCCCAGCAGCGCCGGGCGGATGCCTTGCAGCTTCTGGTGCAGCGTTTGAAAACGGCCCGCCTGGCGGCGGTGCAGCGGCTGCAGGCGCCGCTGGCCCAGCGTATGCAGCACTACGTGCGGCTCTTGCAGCCGGGCGCCACGCTGGAGCTGGATGGCCAGTTGGCGCCGGCGCATATCCATGCCGATACCGGGGGTGCTGGCACGTTCCAGGGAACGGTGGAATTGCTCAGTTACGGCAGCCAGGAACAACTGGGCATCCTGAGCCGTCTGGCCTATGCCGACGTGCTGCGCGAAGCTGGGCAACCCACTTTGCTGATGCTGGACGATGCCCTGGTACACAGCGATGCCCAGCGTCTGGCGCAGATGAAACGGGCCTTGTTCGATGCGGCCCGGCGCCATCAGGTGCTGCTGTTCACCTGCCGTCCGCAGGACTGGGGGGATGCCGGCGTGCCCATCCGATTTTTGACCTGAGACCATGGCCTGAGATATGCGTTGTTACAGCCGGCGGCATGCAACAGGTCTACAATCCGGACACTATAGGTAGTATTCTCGGTATAGAAAAACACTAGATATTGTGTTTTTCGCGCTATTGCTACTTTTCTTGCTCCTAGATTGATACTGGCCGCGAATTCACCGTAATGAGCGGTCTTTTTGCTGAAAAACACCATGCTCGAATCCATCATCAAGCGCGACGGCCACACCGAGCCGTTTACCCCCTCCAAGCTCAACCAGTGGGGGGAGTGGGCCGCGCAATCTTTGGGCGATTCGGTCGACTGGCCTTCGGCAGTGCTGGAGACGGTCTCTTCCATGTCCACCACGGCCACTTCGCGCGAGCTGCAGCAGCAGCTCATCCGCACCTGCCTGAACTTCGATACCTGGTCGTACAACCGCATGGCCGGGCGCCTGTACGCCACCCTGATCCGCAAGGACTTGTACCGCAACCGCCGTCCCACCGTGCTGGACCTGCACCGCAAGTTGCAGCAGCTGGGCTTCATGGAAATGCTGGACTACTCCGAATCGGAATACGCCGTGATCCAGGAGTGGATCGACCACGAGCGCGACTTCGAGTACGCCCACTACCAGCTGCACACCCACCTGACCAAGTACGCCATTGCCGACCGGGTCAAGGGCGTGTATTACGAATCGCCCCAGTTCATCTACATGCGCATGGCAATGGCGCTGTCCGTCGACCAGCCGCGTGAGCGCCGGATGCGCGACGTGCAGCGCTTCTACGAGCACCTGTCGAAAAACCGCATCAATGCCCCCACGCCCAACCATGTGAACCTGGGCACGCCGCTGCGCGGCTACGCCAGTTGTTGCCTGTATACGGTGGGCGACAACGCCCGCTCGATTGCCGTGGGCAACCACATTGCCAACACCATGACGTACATGAGCGCCGGCATCGGGGCGCACATCAATACCCGCTCGGTGAACGATCCGGTGCGCGGCGGCGTCATCCGCCACCAGGGCAAGCTGCCCTACTACCGGGCGCTGGTGGCCGAGGTCAAATCCAATCTGCAAAACGGTCGGGGCGGGGCGTGCACCACCTACTTCCCGATCTTCGACCCCGAAGTCGATACCCTGCTGCGCCTGAAGAATCCCATGTCCACCGAGGACAAGAAAATCCGCGGCATGGATTATTCGTGGGGCGGCAACCGCTTTTTCGCCCGCAAGGTGGCCCGCAACGAAGACATCTTTTTGTTCAACATCTTCACCGCTCCCGATCTGCACGCGGCGCTGTACAGCGGCGATGAAGCCAAGTTCGAGGAAATCTACGAGCGCTACGCTGCCGACGAGAATTTCCCCAAAACCTGGGTCAGCGCCCGCGAGCTGCTCATTACCGCCAGCAACGAATGGAACGAGACCGGCAGGGTGTACGAGCACAACATCTCGGAGATGAACCGTCACACGCCGTTCAAGGACACGATCTACAGCTCCAACCTGTGCGCGGAAATCGCCCTGCCCACCGCGCCGTACAACCATGTGATGGAGTTGTACGCCGAGGACGACATCTCTTTCGTGGAAGTGCAACTGGCCGACGGCACGCGCCGCACCCTGCCCGGCAAGACCCAGGTGCAGGTGCAGCGTGGTTCGCAAGCCAGCCTGATGTGGCCGGACGACCTGCAGGCGGGCGATGCGCTGGAGGGCACGCCGATCGACTTCATCGTGCGCCGTTCCTCCCCCGAAGTGGCAACCTGCAATCTGGCCGGCATTGTCGTCTCCAACGTCGAATCGGAAGAGCAGTACGCCGAAGTGGCCTACTACGCGCTGTTGATGATCGACAAGTGCATCCATCTGGCCCACTACGAGCTGCCCCAGGTCGGCGTGACCTCGCGCAAGCGGCTGAATGCCGGTGTCGGCATCCTGGGCCTGGCCCACCTGATGGCCAAGGAAGGCAAGCGCTACACCGACCAGGAAGGCAAGCAGTTCCTGCACGAAGTGGCCGAGCGCCACTACTACCACCTGCTCAACGCCAGTCTCAAGCTCGGCAAGGAGCTGGGCAATGCGCCGTGGATGCACAAGACCCGCTGGCCCGAAGGCTGGCTGCCGCTGGACACCTGCAACCAGCACGTGGACAAGATTGCCCCGTTCAGCCTGCGCTACGACTGGGAGGCGCTGCGCCGTGCCATCGTCGCCAATGGCGGCATCCGCAACTCGGTGCTGGTGGCGCACATGCCCACGGAAACCTCGGCGAACGCTTCGGGCACCACCAACGGCCTGTACCCGGTGCGCGAGCTGACCATGATCAAGACCGACAACCAGCGCGTGAACTACTGGGCCGCGCCGGACAGCGACACCCTGGCGGACCGGTATGAGTCGGCCTGGGACGTGCCCACCGAGGACATGACCGAGATGTATGCCATCGTGCAGAAGTGGACCGACCAGGGCATCTCTGCCGACTTCTACCGCCGGGTGATCGGCGATGCGTCGATCGCTTCGTCCGAGCTGATTTCGGACTACCTCTACCGCGTCAAGCTGGGCTTGAAATCCAAGTACTACATGAACCAGAAAACGTCCAACGGGATGCGCCAGGTTGCCGACGTGCCCGCCGTGGCGGCTGCTCCGGTCGATACGGCGGCCGACGCCCAGGACGCCGATTGCGAAGCCTGCACCCTGTGAGCCGAAGGAGAGCCACCATGACCGACACCGTTTTCAACTACGACAAGACCGACTACGAAAAGCCCCTGCTGCTGCTGGGCCAGCGCCCGGGGCTGTTCGATACCGTCAACCGTCACTATCCGGACATCTGGAAGCTGTACAAGGCCCAGAAGTCCCTGGACTGGGACGAGAATGAGTTCGACTATTCCAGTTGCAACGCCGACTTCAAGAGCTGCTCGCGTGCCACCTACGACATGATGATCAAGACCCTGGCCTGGCAATGGGAGGCCGATTCGGTCGCTTCCCGCGCCATTGCGCCGGTGCTGGCGCCCTTCATCACGTCCAGCGAGCTGTGGGCCGCCTGGCAGCGCATTTCGGACAACGAAGTGGTGCACGCCGCCACCTATTCCGAGATCGTGCGCAATTCGTTCGACGACCCCAGCGTCATCCTCGACGAAATCCTGCGCGTGCAGGAAGCCCACGATCGCCTGGGCGAAGTGGCCCGTGCCTTTGCCGATGGCTACGAGGCTTCGCACAAATACGCCATCGGCCAGCTGCCCAACGACCAGGCCACGTACAACGCCGTGTTCATGACCATCGTGGCGCTGCTGTGCATGGAGCGCATCCAGTTCATGGCCAGCTTTGCCGTCACCTTCGCCATTTGCGACACGGGCCTGTTCCAGCCCATCGGCAAGGCGATTCAGAAGATTGCCCAGGACGAGCTGGAAATCCACGTCGAGCTTGACCGCGCCGTGCTGCTGAACGAGCTGAAAACCGAGCGCGGCCAGACCGCCTTTGCCCAGTGCCGCGAAAGCATCGAGAAGATGATCGAGGAAGTGGTCGATAGCGAGCTGCGCTGGATCGCCTACCTGTTCTCCGAAGGCCGCGAACTGGTGGGCATGAACGCCGACCGCCTCTCGGCCTGGACGCTGTATTGCGCCAAGGACGTGTACCAGCTCTTTGGCCTGACCACCGACAAATACCAACTGCCTGCGCACAACCCGCTGAAATTCATGGAGAAGTGGCTCAACATCTCCAAGACCCAGGCGTCGCCGCAGGAGCAGGACATTGCTGCCTACAAGGTCGGCGTCATGCGCCGTACCGACGAGAACCAGGTGTTCGACGTCGATTTTTGACCCCTTTGGTTTCCCTTTGTTTTTTCCGTCCGTTGTTATCAGGAGTTTTTATGGAAGTCATCATTTACGGCAAAGCCGGCTGCACCAATTGCGACAAGACCCGCATGTTGTGCCAGATCCAGTCGCTGCCGTTTCAGTACCTGACCGTGGGCGAGGACATCAGCGCTGAGGCCTTGCAGGAGCAGGTCGGCCAGCCGGTGCGCAGCTTGCCGCAAATTTTTGTCCGCAATGAGGAAGGCACCACCTACATCGGCGGCTACGACGACCTGCGTACCCACCTGCGCCAGTTGTCTTTGACGGCTGCTTGATATCGAAAAAGAGAGCTGCTGCCGCTTCGGCAGCAAGATTTTCGATATAAAAATAGCTGCAACTGCTTGAAATATAAGCGGTTGCAGCTATTTTTTTGCCTTGTTTTGCGCTTATCCCAGCAGCGCCTGGGCAAACTCCCGCGCGTTGAAGGTCTGCAGGTCGTGCACCTGCTCGCCCACGCCGATGAAGTAGACGGGAATCGGCTTTTCCTGCGCAATCGCCGCCAGCACGCCGCCCTTGGCGGTGCCGTCCAGCTTGGTGACGATCAGGCCGGTCAGGCCCAGCGCCGCATCGAACGCCTTGACCTGGTGCAGCGCGTTCTGCCCGGTGTTGCCGTCGATGACCAGCAACACCTCGTGCGGGGCGCTGGCGTCGGCCTTGGTGACCACGCGCTTGATCTTTTTCAGCTCTTCCATCAGGTGCAACTGCGTGGGCAGGCGGCCTGCGGTATCGACCAGCACCACGTCCTTGCCGCGTGCCTTGCCGGCGGTGACGGCATCGAAGCTCACGGCAGCCGGATCGCCGCCTTCCTGGCTGACGATTTCCACCGTGTTGCGCGTGGCCCAGACGCCCAGTTGCTCGCGGGCGGCGGCGCGGAAGGTGTCGGCAGCGGCCAGCAGCACCTGCTGGTCGTGGTCGGCCAGGAATTTGGTCAGCTTGCCGATCGAGGTGGTCTTGCCCGCGCCATTGACCCCCGCCACCATGATGACGGTGGGCTGGTGGGCGCCGATGACGATGGATTTTTCCAGCGGCTGGAGCATGTCGGCCAGCGCATCGGCCAGCAGCCCCTTGACGGCGGCGGGGTCGGTGGCCTTGGCGTCCTTGACGCGGCGCTTCAAGTCCTGGAGCAAGGCCTCGGTCGCCTTGACGCCGGTGTCGGCCATGAGCAGGGCGTCTTCCAGCTCTTCGTACAGGGCATCGTCGATCCGGGTGCCGGTGAAGACGGTGGTGATGCTGCTGCCGGTCTTGCGCAAACCGGCCTTGAGGCGGGCCATCCAGCCCTGGCGCTCGACGGCCTGGGGCTTGGCTTGCGGCTCGGGGCTGGC
>CABIIJ010000027.1 GCA_902175065.1 uncultured Comamonas sp.
CCCCAACGCCACGCCCTTCCTGGCCCGTCTGCGCCAGATGCTGGAGCAGCTCTCGCCCACCGAGAAGAAGCTGGCCCTGCTGATCCTGGACACGCCCATCCACCTGGGCAGCTACAGCGCCAGCGAGCTGGCGCAGATCACCGATGTCTCCAACGCCACCATCACCCGCTTCGTGCGCCACCTGGGCTACGGCACCTATGAGGAAGCCCGCCGCCAGGCCCGGCTGGAGGCCGATGCCGCCGGCACCCTACCCCTGCCCCCCGCCGCCCAGGCCAGCGCCAACGCCCCCGACAGCCAGGCGCTGTGGCAGGCCCAGCAGGACAAGCTGCGGGCCACCCTGGCGCAAATCCCCGCCAGCACCATGAATACCCTGGCCGCCGCCCTGCACCGCGCACCGCGCGTGGCCGCCGTGGGACTGGGGGCCAACCACCTGGTCGCCCTGCACCTGTGCCAGTTGCTGGACACGGCCCTGGGCAAGCACGCCAGCACCCACCCCGCCGCCGGGCAGACGGTGGAAGCCACGCTCACAGGGCTGCAACGCGGCGACTTGCTGGCGCTGTGCGCCCTGGGGGGGATACCCGCCCCCATCCTGGCGATTGCCCAGCAGGCCCAGCGCACGGGCATCCAGCTGCTCTGCATCACCGATCTGGCCAGCGCCGCCCCCACCTCCGACTGGCTGCTGCGCTGCGATACCACCGCGCACGCACCGATGCTGTCCTCCCTGACCGACACCAGCGCCGCGCACACCCTGGTGCACGGTCTGGTCGCCCACGCCGTCCAATGGGGGGCCACGCCCTTTGAGCTAGAGTAAAAACACAATCCAGCCAATCGCTCCAAACGCTTGTGCCTTCCGAGGTACAAGCGTTTTTTTGTGCCCGGCCATGCCTCGCAAACGGTGATGTCGGGATGCTTGAATGCGGAACACACGTGAATTGCATGAAGTCATACATTTTTGGCATAATCCGCCGCATCGCAAAAATCACGGTATGAAAGGCCCGGTTCCCATGACGCTCCCCTCCCTCGATCAATTCCTGCAAGACGTTGCCCGCCGCAACCCTGACCAGCCCGAGTTCCTGCAAGCGGTCACCGAAGTGATGGAAAGCCTGTGGCCCTTCATCGAGCGCAACCCGCGCTACGCCGAGCAAGCTTTGCTGGAGCGCCTGGTCGAACCGGAGCGGCTGATCCAGTTCCGCGTCTGCTGGCACGACGACAAGGGGCAGGTGCGCGTCAATCGCGGCTACCGCGTCCAGCACAGCATGGCCATCGGCCCGTACAAGGGCGGCCTGCGCTTCCACCCCTCGGTGACGCCCTCGGTGCTGAAATTCCTGGCTTTTGAACAAACCTTCAAGAACGCCCTGACCGGCCTGCCCATGGGCGGCGGCAAGGGCGGCTCGGACTTCGACCCCAAGGGCAAGAGCCAGGCGGAAATCATGCGTTTCTGCCAGGCCTTCGCCAGCGAGCTGTTCCGCCACGTCGGCCCCGATACCGACGTGCCTGCGGGCGACATCGGCGTGGGTGGCCGCGAAGTGGGCTTCATCGCCGGGATGTACAAGAAGCTGACCAACACTGCCGCCTGCACCTTCACGGGCAAGGGCCTGACCTTCGGCGGCTCGCTGATGCGGCCCGAGGCCACCGGCTACGGCACGGTCTATTTCGCCCAGGAAATGCTGGGCACCCGGGGCAAGGAACTGGCAGGCAAGCGCGTGAGCGTTTCCGGCTCCGGCAACGTGGCGCAGTACGCCGTGGAAAAAGCCCTGCACCTGGGCGCCAAGGTGGTGACGGTGTCCGACTCCGCCGGCACGGTGTACGACCCTGAGGGCTTCACGCCCGAGAAGCTGGCCCAGCTCATGGAGATCAAGAACGAGCGCTATGGCCGTGCCAGCGAATACGCCGCCCTGGTCGGTGCGCAGTTCCTGGAAGGCCAGCGCCCCTGGCACATTCCGGTGGACATCGCCCTGCCCTGCGCCACGCAGAATGAACTGGACGAGAACGATGCCCATACCCTGGTCAAGAACGGCGTGCTGTGCGTGGCCGAAGGCGCCAACATGCCCAGCACCAACGAAGCGGCCAAGGTGTTTGAAGACGCCGGCGTGCTCTATGCCCCGGGCAAGGCCAGCAATGCCGGTGGCGTGGCCACCTCGGGCCTGGAGATGAGCCAGAACGCCATGCGCCTGAGCTGGACGGCGGCCGAAGTCGATCAGCGCCTGCACGGCATCATGCACGGCATCCACGCCGCCTGCCTGGAGCATGGCCGCCGCGCCGACGGCAGCATCAGCTACATCCAGGGCGCGAACATCGCCGGTTTCGTCAAGGTGGCCGACGCCATGCTGGGCCAGGGCGTGGTCTAAAAAACACCAAAATTAACCAACATCGGCCAACGGCTGCCAAAAGCCGATGAACGGTCTGCACAAGGCCCGCCTCATTCCAAGGCGGGCCTTTTTGTCATGCGCACCTTCAGCACGCCGGTGATCATTCCCAATTGCGCCCCAGCTGGGCACGCAGTTCTTCCAGAAATGCCTGTGCCGCCGGGGACAGGGCGCGGCCCTTGCGGGTGAACGTCCAGAAGCTGCGCCGCACCACCGGCGCGACCAGCGGGCGCATGACCAGGCCGTTCTGCTCCACCAGCAGCCGCGCATAAGGCAGGCACAGGGTGATGCCCAGCCCGGCCCGCACCAGCGCCAGGGCCGAGGTCATGAACGTCACCTGCATGAAGGAATCCTGCTGCAGGTCGCGGGCCGCATCGCCCGCGTCGCTGACCAGCAGCTCGGTGAATTGCCCCTGGAGCGTGACCAGGGGCTGGGCGCTCAAGTCCTGCCAGACCACCTGCTCCTGCGCGGCCAGCGGATGGCCGGGCGGCAGCACCACCATGAAGGGCAGGGTAAACAGCTCGGCGGCCTCGATGTCGGAATTCGTCTCGCGCTCGGGGCCGATGCCGATGTCCACCTCGCCGGAAAACACCCGCGCCATGACGCTTTCCACCGCGCAATCGACCATGCGCAACTGCACCCCGGGATGGCGTGCCTTGAAGCCGGACATCACCTCCGGCAGCAGGGTGCAGGCCAGCAGTTGCGGCACGGCGATGCGCACCTTGCCGCGTTGCAGGGCCTTGAGGTTGCCAGCCTCGCTGACCACGCCTTCGAGGTCGTGCAGGATTTTCTCGATCTGCGGGTACAGCTCCTGCCCCATCACGGACAGGCGCAAGCGCCGCGTGCTGCGGTCGAACAGGCGCAGGCCCAGGCTGCTCTCCAGCTCGCGGATCAGGCCGCTCAGGGCCGACTGGGTGACGAACAACCGCTCCGCCGCCAGGGTGAAGCTGCCGGTCTGGGCCACGGCGATGAAGGCGTGCAGTTGGCGCAGGGTGACATTCATAAGACAAACAAATAAATTGATAAGAAAAAACCGTTTGAATCATAAATTGATCTCCTTTGTAATGCAGCCAAGCACTGCCATTCAATCCAAGGAGAACCATCCATGAGCGAGAAGAAATTCGCCTCCCAGGCCGATCTGGAAGAAAAGAAGATCAGCTGGGAAAAACTCAGCGACAACGCCTACGCCTACACCGCCGAGGGCGACCCGAACACCGGCGTCATCATCGGCGACGACGGCTGCATGATCATCGACGCCACCGCCACCCCCGTGGCCGCGCAGGGCGTGATCGCCAAGATCCGCGAGATCACCGACAAGCCCATCAAATACGTGGTGCTGACGCACTACCACGCCGTGCGCGTGCTGGGCGCATCGGGCTACAAAAGCGAAGGGCTGGAGCAGATCATCGCCAGCCGCGATACCTACGACCTGATCGTCGAGCGCGGCCAGCAGGACATGGATTCGGAAATCGGCCGCTTTCCGCGCCTGTTCCAGGCCGTGGAAAGCGTGCCCGGCCTGACCTGGCCGACCATGACTTTTGAGGGCGAAATGACCCTGTGGCTGGGCAAGCTGGAAGTCAAAATCAAACAAGTGGGCCGGGGCCACACCAAGGGCGACACCATCGTTTATCTGCCCAGCCAAAACATCTGCTTCTCGGGCGACCTGGTCGAGGCCGACGCTGCCTGCTACACCGGCGATGCCTACTTGGCCGACTGGCCGCAAACGCTGGACAACCTGGCCGCCATGCAGTTTGACAAGCTGATCCCGGGCCGTGGCCCCGCGCTGATGACCCCCGAAGCCGTGCAAAAGGGCCTGGCCTACACGCGCGATTTCGTCAGCACCCTGTACCAAAGCGCCCAAGAGGCCGTGGCCCAGGGCATGGATTTGAACGCCACCATGCAGCACACGCGCAAGGCCATGGACCCCAAGTTTGGCCACGTGTTCATCTACGAGCACTGCCTGCCGTTTGACGTGACGCGCGCCCACGACGAGGCCAGCGGCATCCGCGACCCACGCATCTGGACGGCCGAGCGCGACAAAGAAATGTGGCACGCGCTGCAGCAAGTCTGAACAAACAAATAGCTTCTACCGCTGATAAAAAAACAATTTCAGATAGAAATCTTTCTGAAACATAGCAAATACAAGCGGTAGCAGCTATCTTTAAAAAAATATTACCAAGACGGAGACAAAATGCTATCCACCTACACCTATCCCAAATTCGAGTACGTCTGCCCGCCCGAAGTGGCCGAGCAGCGCAGCGGCCACTACCCCGTGGTGATCGTTGGCGCGGGGCCCGTGGGCCTGTCCATGGCCATTGACCTGGCGGCCCAGGGCCAGCAGGTGCTCCTGCTGGACAACGACGACACCGTCTCCATCGGCTCGCGCGGCGTGTGCTATGCCAAGCGCACGCTGGAAGTGCTCGACCGCCTGAACTGCGGCGCGCCTGCCGTACAAAAAGGCGTGTCCTGGAACGTGGGCCGCACCTTTTTTGGCGATGGCGAGGTGTTCAACTTCAACCTGTGCCCCCAAGAAGGCCACCAGCGCCCCGGCATGGTGAACCTGCAGCAGTACTACCTGGAGGACTACCTGGTGGCCCGCGCCCGCCAGTTGCCCAACCTGGAGATGCGCTTCAAAAACAACGTCATCAGCGTGGAGCAAGACGATGCCCAGGCCACCGTGCGCGTGGAAACGCCCGACGGGGCCTACACCCTGACGACCGATTGGCTGGTGGCCGCGGACGGCGCGCGCTCGCCCATTCGCACCATGTTGGGGCTGGACATTGAGGGCAAAATTTTCATGGACCGCTTCCTGATTGCCGACGTGGTCATGAAGGCCGACTACCCCGCCGAGCGCTGGTTCTGGTTTGACCCGCCCTTCCACCGCAACCAGTCGGTGCTGCTGCACAAGCAGGCCGACAACGTCTGGCGCATTGACTTTCAGCTGGGCTGGGATGCCGACCCCGAGGCCGAGAAAAAGCCCGAAAACGTCATCCCCCGCATCCAGGCCATGCTGGGCGACGAGCGCGAGTTTGAGCTGGAGTGGGTGAGCGTCTATACCTTCCAGTGCCGCCGCATGGGCCGGTTCAACCACAACCGCGTGCTGTTCGTGGGCGATGCGGCCCACCAGGTCTCGCCCTTTGGCGCACGCGGGGCCAACAGCGGCATCCAGGACACGGACAACCTGGCCTGGAAGCTCAAGCTGGTGCTGGACGGCAAGGCCCCCGCCACCTTGCTGGACAGCTACAGCGCCGAGCGCTGCTACGCCGCCGACGAGAACATCATGAACTCCACGCGCTCCACCGACTTCATCACGCCCAAGAGCAACGTCAGCAAAGCCTTTCGCAACGCCGTGCTGGAGCTGGCGCAGGACTACCCCTTTGCCCGCGCCCTGGTCAATTCGGGCCGCCTGTCGGTGCCCAGCTGGCTGGTCGATTCGCCGCTGAACACTCCCGATAGCGACGAGTTTGCCGGCAACATGCTGCCCGGTGCCCCCATGGACGACGCCCCCGTCAGCGGCAGCCGCACCGGCTGGCTGCTGGGTGAGATGGACACGCGCTTTCAGCTCCTTTACTACGTCCAGGACGCCAGCGACCTCAGCGCCGAACAAGCCCAGGCACTGACCGCCCTGGCCCAAGAGCGCATCGGCGTGCGGGCCATCGTGGTGGCCAGCACTGGCACGGCCCCGCACGGACTGCTGACGCTGCTGGACACCGACGGCACCCTGGCCCAGCGCTACGACCTGCAACCGGGCACCTGCTACCTGCTGCGCCCCGACCAGCACGTGGCCGCCCGCTGGCGCCGCTTTGACGGGGCCCAAGTACGCGCCGCCGTGGCCCGCGCCACGGGCAACGCCGCCGCCAGTGCCTGAACCGTGAACTGTGAACCGTGCCCCGTCCATAAAAAAACCCAAGGAGACCACCCCATGCCCCTGATCACCGCTGCCAACCTGCACGAACCCGGCAAGCGCTACTTTCAAACCTTTTCACCCGGCGATGATTTCTACGAAGCCCTGATCGACTCCCACCAGGGCCTGAGCGATGAGCAAAGCCTGGCCGTCAATGCCCGGCTGGTGCTGCTGCTGGCCAACCATGTCGGCGACATCGGTGTGCTGCGCCAGGCGCTGGCCATTGCCCGCCAGCCTTTCAACAATTAAAAATCCATTCCACCCCCCACCCAAGGAGACAACCATGGCCTTTCTCAACGGCGTTCACCATGTCGCTTACCGCTGCAAAAACGCGAAGGAAACTGTGGAGTGGTACCAAAAGTACCTCGATGCCAATTTCATCCTCGCCATTGCCGAAAACCAAGTGCCCTCCACCAAGGAGCCCGACCCCTACATGCACATCTTCATCGACATCGGCGGGGGCAACATCCTGGCTTTCTTCGAGCTGCCGACCAAGCAGCCCATGATCGCCCCGTCAGATGCCAACACCCCGGCGTGGACGCAGCACCTGGCGCTGAAGGTCGATTCCATCGACACCATGCTGCAGGTGAAGGCCAAGATGGAAGCCGACGGCATCGAAGTGATCGGCCCCACCGACCACACCATCTTCCAGTCGATCTACTTCCGCGACCCGTCCGGCCACCGCCTGGAGCTGGCGGCCGACACCGCCACGCCCAAGATGAACCAGATGCTGGACGAGGTGAAGTGGGACATGCTCAACGAGTGGGACCGCACCAAAAAGGCCCCCACGCATGCCCGCTGGATGCACGACGGCAGCTACGCCAATTAATTGCATTGTCAAAAGGAAACCCCACCCCATGAAACTTGCCACCCTGCAACAAGGCGGCCGCGACGGCACCCTGGTCGTCGTCAGCCGCGACCTGAGCCGCTGCCGCGCCGTGCCCGCCATTGCCCGCACCCTGCTGGCCGCGATGGACGACTGGGCCACGGTGGAGCCGCAACTGCGCCAGGTGTACGAAGCGCTGAACAGCGGTGCCATCGAAGGCGAGCCGTTTGACCAGGCCGCCTGCCACAGCCCGCTGCCGCGCACTTGGCAATGGGCCGATGGCTCGGCCTACCTCAACCACGTCGAGCTGGTGCGCCGCGCCCGCAACGCTGAGGTGCCCGAGACCTTCTACACCGACCCGCTGATGTACCAGGGCGGCAGCGACGGCTTCATCGCCCCGCGCGCGCCCATCGTGGCCAAAGAGGCCTGGGGCATCGACATGGAGGCCGAAGTCACCGTCGTCACCGGTGACGTGCCCCTGGGTGCCACACCCGAAGAGGCAGCCAAGGCCATCCGGCTGGTGATGCTGGTGAATGACGTATCGCTGCGCCACCTGATTCCGGCAGAGCTGGCCAAGGGTTTTGGTTTTTTCCAGAGCAAACCGGCCAGCGCCTTCAGCCCCGTGGCCGTCACGCCCGACGAGCTGGGCGATGCCTGGCAGGACAGCAAGCTGCACCTGCCCCTGGTGGTTCACCTGAACGGCGAACTGTTCGGCAAGCCCAACGCCGGGGTGGACATGACCTTCAACTTCGGCCAGTTGATTGCCCACGTGGCCAAGACGCGCACGCTGTGCGCTGGCTCCATCATTGGCTCGGGCACGGTGTCGAACAAGCAGGGCAACCTGTGGGGCTCGTCGATTGCCAACGGCGGCGTGGGTTACTGCTGCCTGGCCGAGGTGCGCACCTACGAAACCATTGAGCAAGGCAAGCCCGTCACTCCCTTCATGCGCCACGGCGATGTGGTGCGCATCGAGATGTTCGATGCCCAGGGCGCGAGCATCTTCGGCACCATCGAAAACCAGGTGGACACCCACAGCCTGGATAAATAACCGATCCGATAACGGACAACATTTCACACCCCAAGGAGACAAACACCATGCAAAAAACCCTCATCGCCCTGGCCTGCGCCAGCGCCAGCCTGGCCGCCAGCGCCGATCCCGTGATCCTGAAAGTGGCCCATTTTTGGCCCGCCACCGCGCTGTCGCAGCAAAAGGTGCTGGAGCCCTGGTGCGCCAAGATTGCCCAGGAGTCGAACAACACCCTGCAATGCCAGATCTACCCCTCCATGCAGCTGGGCGGCACGCCCCCGCAACTGATTCAGCAGGCGATTGACGGCGTGGCCGACATCGTCTGGACGCTGCCGGGCTACACCGCCGGGCGCTTTCCGTCGATGGAGGTGATGGAGCTGCCCTTTCTGACCAAGGACGCCGAAGGCGGCAGCCGCGCCGCCTGGGAGATTTACCAAAAATACGGCCAGAAAGACTTTGCCGGTCTCAAGGCCCTGGCCTTTCACGTACACGATCGCGGCCAGATTCACAACAACAAGCGCCCCATCACCAAGGTGGCCGACTTCAAGGGCCTGAAGATGCGCGCCCCCACGCGCCTGACCAACAAGATGATTGCCGCCCTGGGCGCCACCCCCGTGGCCATGCCCATGCCGCAGACCCCAGATGCCGTCTCCAAGGGCGTGGTCGATGGCTACGTGCTGCCCTGGGAAGTGGTGCCCACCATGAAGCTGCACGAGATGACCAAGTACCACTCGGAAATCAACCCGCCGCAGCCCGGCCTGTACACCACGCTGTTCACCATTGCCATGAACCAGGCCAAGTACGACAGCCTGACCCCGGAGCAGAAAAAGGTGATTGATGCCAACTCGGGCGTGGACTTCTCAGCCGCCATCGGCAAAGCCTGGGATGAATCGGCCCCCGCCGCCCGCAAGCAGGCGCAAGACCGGGGCAACCAGTTCAACACCATCGGCGCGGCCGAGGTAGAGGGCTTCCAGAAAGCCACGGCCCGTGTGGCCACCGACTGGGTCAAAGAAGTCACGGCCAAGGGCTACGACGGCAAGGCCATGCTGCACGATGCCCAAACCCTGTCGGCCCAATACGCCAAATAAAAAACAGATAGCTTTTACCGCTTGAATTTATTGATTTTCAGCATGTTTTTGGTCTGAAGTCTTTTATTTATCAGCGGTAAAAGCTTCTTTTATTGAGTATCTGATGACTGAAGTTGTTCATTCCCCTGAAAGCGCTGCCACCCCAGCGGCCCCGCAGGATGCGCTGGGCCGTTTCCTGCTGGGCTGGTCCCAACTGTCTGCCCTGTGCGGCGTGGCGCTGCTGGTGGGCGTGTGCCTGCTGTGTACCTGGAGCGTGCTGGGCCGCGCCCTGTTCGACTCCCCCGTCATGGGGGATGTGGAAATCGTGCAAATCATTTGCTCGCTGGCCATTGCTTCTTTCCTGCCCTACGCGCAGATGAAGAACGCCCACGTCATCGTGGACTTTTTCACCCACGGCGCCAGCGCCCGCACCCGCGCCGTGCTGGACACCCTGGCCGCGCTGCTGCTGGCCAGCGTCTCTGCCTGGCTGACCTGGCGCAGCCTGGTCGGTGCGCTGGATGCCTACAAGAATGGCGAGGCCTCGATGATTCTGGATTGGCCGCTGTGGTGGGCGCACATCACCATCGCGCCCGGCTTTGGCCTGCTGACGCTCACGGCCCTCTACACGGCCTGGACACTGGGCAAGAACCTGAATAACCACCAAGGGAATGCAGCATGAGCGGCGTAACGATTGGCTTTCTGATGGGGGGACTGGTGCTGGTGCTGCTGGTCATCCGCGTCCACATTGCAGTGGCGATGCTGCTGGCCGGGGGCATTGGCTACGCCCTGGTGGCGGGCATTGACCCGCTGTTCAACTACGCCAAAACCATGGCATTTGCCCGCTATTCGGTCTATGACCTGTCGGTGGTGCCACTGTTTTTACTGATGGGCAATCTGGCCTCGCGCGGCGGGCTGTCGCGGCGGCTGTTCCAGGCCACGAATGCCTTTTTGGGCCACTACCGGGGCGGTGTGGCCATGAGTGCGGTGGGGGCTTGCGCCGGCTTTGGGGCCATCTGCGGCTCTTCGCTGGCCACGGCGGCCACCATGGGGCAGGTGGCCCTGCCCGAGCTGCGCCGCTACAACTATTCGCCCGCACTGGCCACCGGCGCACTGGCGGCCGGCGGCACCCTGGGGGTGCTGATTCCGCCCTCGGTGGTGCTGGTGATCTACGCCGTGCTGGCCGAGCAGAACGTGGCCGCCATGTTCATCGCCGCCCTGCTGCCGGGCCTGCTGGCCCTGAGCGGCTACATGATCGCCATCATGATTTATGTGCGCCTCTCGCCGGGCAGCGGCCCAGCTGCGCCACGCATGAACTGGAGCGAGCGCCTGCACACCCTGCGCGAGGTCTGGCCGATTGTGGCGATTTTTGTCACCGTGATCGGCGGCATCTACGGCGGCATCTTCACCCCGACCGAGGCCGCCGCCATCGGCACCATGGCCACCGGCGCACTGGCCCTGCTCATGCGCGAGCTGACCTGGCAAGGGATCTTGGATGCCGCACTGGACACGGCATCGGCCACCGCCATGATCTTTTTGATTTTGCTGGGCGCGGATTTGCTCAACGCTTTCTTTGCCATCTCGCAAATGCCCGTGGCCGCAGCGCAGTGGGTGCTCAGCGCCGACCTGCCGCCCATGATGGTGCTGGTGGGCATTGTGCTGATCTACCTGGTGCTGGGCTGCGTGATGGACAGCCTGTCCATGCTGCTGCTGACCATTCCCATCTTTTTGCCCATCGTGCTGGGGCTGGACTTTTGGGGACTGGGCCAGACAGACAAGGCCATCTGGTTCGGCATCCTGGCGCTGATGGTGGTGGAGATTGGTCTGATCACCCCGCCCGTGGGCATGAACCTGTTCATCATCAACAGCTTGGCCAAAGATGTGCCGATGAAAGAAACCTACAAAGGCACGCTGCCCTTCATCGCCTCGGACATCGTGCGCACAGCCATCTTGATGCTGGTGCCGGGGATGTCGCTGTGGCTGGTGCATGCGCTCAATTGACCTTGAAGGACACCTGCCCGATATGCTCACGCTCTACACCTACTTTCGCAGCTCTGCCGCCTACCGGGTGCGCATCGCCCTGGGGCTAAAGGGGCTGCCCTACGACAGCCACGCCGTCCATCTGGTCAAGGACGGCGGCCAACAGCACACCAGCGCCTACCGGGCCCTCAACCCACAGGCCCTGGTGCCCAGTCTGCAAACGGCCACGGCATCAACAGACGGCAGCGCCACCCTCACCCAATCGCTGGCCATCATGGAGTACCTGGAAGAAGCCTACCCCCAGGCCCCCGCTCTGCTGCCTGCCGACTTGGTGGGCCGCGCCCGGGTGCGGGCCCTGGCCCAGGTGGTGGCCTGCGAAATCCACCCGCTGAACAACCTGCGCGTGCTGCGCTACCTCACCCAGGACATGGGCCTGAGCAGCCAGCAAAAAGATGCGTGGTATGCCCACTGGATCGCCCTGGGCCTGGGCGCGCTGGAGGAGATGCTGGCCACCAGCAGCGCCACCGGCCAGTTTTGCCACGGCGACAGCCCCAGCCTGGCCGATTGCTGCCTGGTGCCGCAAGTGTTCAACGCCCGGCGCTTTGGCTGCCCCACCCAGGGCTATCCCACCATTGAGCGCATCGTGGCCACCTGCGAGCAATTGCCCGCTTTTGCCCAAGCCGCGCCGGGGCAGCAGCCGGACGCGGAATAAAAGAGCGCCTTGGCGCTCCTTGCCCGTTTCCCTGCCGCCAGAATGCTGCCATGCGCACCCCTTCCGCCCCTGCTGCTGCCGAATCGGGCATCACCATCCTCGTGCTGGCACTGCTGCTAAGCATCCAGCCCGTCACCACCGACCTGTACCTACCCGCCCTGCCCACGCTGACCTACGCCCTGGGGGCCAGCGTGACGCAGGGGCAGCTCACTTTGAGCGCCCTGCTGCTGGCCTTTGGCTGCTCCCAGCTTTTCTGGGGGCCGCTGTCCGACCGCTGGGGCCGCAGGCCCATTTTGCTGGCCGGACTGCTGCTGTACACCCTGGCCTCCATCGGCAATACCCTGGCGGCCAGCATGGATCTGCTCATCCTGTGGCGCACCCTGCAAGGGGTGGCCATGGGCGCGGTGGTGATGTGCGGACGGGCCATCGTGCGCGACCTGTACACCCCCGTGGCCGGGGCGCGGGCCATGTCCAAGGCGCTGACCGGCCTGGGCGTGGTGGCCTGCCTGTGCGCCCCCATCGGCGGCTGGCTGGCCGATGCGCTGGGCTGGCGCTCTGCCCTGCTGGCGCTGACCGCCTACGCCCTGCTCACCCTGGCCATGGTGTGGCGGCACCTGCCCGAATCCCTGCCCCGGCCCAACCCGCAGGCGCTGCGCCCGGCCATCTTGCTGCGCACCTGGGGCCGGGTGCTGCGCCACCCCACCTTCTGGGCCTATTCGCTGCTGACCACGGCCTCCTACGGCGGGTTGTTCGTCTTCCTGGCCTCGTCCTCCTTCATCTTCATTGAAGTGCTGGGGCTGGAGCGCACCCGCTACGGCGTAGTGCTGTTTTCCACCGGCGTGGCCTATTTCGCCGGCACCTTTTTGTGCAGGGCGCTCATGGCCCGCTTCGGCCTCACGCGCACGGTGGCCATGGGTGGGCTGCTCAGCGTCAGCGGCGGCGGCCTGGTCATGGCGGTGGCCGCCGCGGGCTGGCATACGCCGCTGGCCCTGTTGCCGCCGTTTTACCTGTTCATGCTGGGCCACGGCATCCACCAGCCCTGTGGGCAATCGGGCTGCGTGGCACCGTTTCCGGACGCAGCCGGCGTGGCCTCGGCCTTCAACGGGTTCATGATGATGTTGGTGGCCTTTGCCACCGGGGCCTGGGTCAGTGCCCAGCTCAACGGCACAGTCTGGCCACTGGTGCAGGGCGTGGGGCTGTTTTCTGTGCTGCTGGGCGCAATTGCTTGGGGATTGGTGCAAAAATTCGGCCATCCCGATGCCAATACTTGAACCCTCCCCCCCCTCTTGCGCCCTCGCCCTGCCCTGCCTGGCCATTGCCGGCCCCACCGCCAGCGGCAAAACCGCCGCCGCCCTGGCCCTGGCCGCCGCCCTGGCGGCACGCGGGCAGGCCTGCGAGATCATCAGCGTTGATTCCGCCCTGGTCTATCGCGGCATGGACATTGGCACCGCCAAGCCCACGGCCGAAGAATTGGCCCAGGTGCCGCACCACCTGATCGACCTCCTCGACCCGCTGCAGTCCTACAGCGCCGCCGATTTTGTGCGCGATGCCACCGCGCTGATCGCCGCCATCCGCCAGCGCCACGCTATACCGCTGCTGGTGGGCGGCACCATGCTCTACTTCAAAGCCCTGATGGACGGCCTGGACGATATGCCCACTGCCGATCCTGCCGTGCGCCAGCGCCTGGATGCCGAGGCCGCTGCCATTGGCTGGCCCGCGATGCACGCCCGGCTGGCCCAGGTCGATCCGGTCACCGCCGCCCGCCTGGCCCCCAACGACAGCCAACGCATCCAGCGGGCCCTGGAAGTGTGGGAGCGCACCGGCCAGCCTTTGTCGGCTTTTCATAAATCAAAAACCAGAGCTGTAACCGCAAGCCCCATCAGCGAAAACGGCTTTTTTTCTTTAGAACCTGAAAACCGCACCTGGCTGCACGAGCGCATTGCCCAGCGCTTTGATGCCATGCTGGCCGAGGGCTTTTTGCAGGAGATGCAGCAGCTGCGCCAGCGCGGTGATTTGCACCTGGATTTGCCCAGCATGCGCTGCGTGGGCTACCGCCAAGCCTGGGAGGCGCTGGACAGCGCAGCCGCCCACCACCAATCCGTGGACATGCCCAGCCTGCGCGAAAAAGGCATTGCCGCCACGCGCCAGCTGGCCAAGCGCCAAATCACCTGGCTGCGCAGCATGCCCCGGCGCCAGGCCATCGCCTGCGACGCGCCGGGGGCCGAGCAGCAACTGGTGCAGGCCGCGCTGGCCCTGGTGCCGCGACCGGGCTGATCGGGTCAGACAGCCAAAAACAAAAAAGGGGCGTTCACCGAACGCCCCTTTGCATTGCCACCGCCGCCGAATCACATCTGGCTTTGCAGGTAATTCTGCAAACCCACCTTCTGGATCAGGCCCAGTTGTTTTTCCAGCCAGTAGGCGTGGTCTTCCTCGGTATCGCGCAGTTGCAGCAGCAGCATGTCGCGGCTCACGTAGTCGCCGTGCTGCTCGCACAGGGCCATTCCCTTGCGCAGCGCCGCACGCACTTCGTATTCCGTGTCCAGGTCTTTTTGCAGCATTTCGGGCACGGTTTCGCCGGGGGTGAAGGCATTGGGGCGCATGTCGGGGCGGCCCCCCAGCATCAGGATGCGGCGCAGGATGGCGTCGGCGTGCTGGGTTTCTTCCTGCATCTCATGGTCGAGGCGCGTGAACAGCTTGGTAAAACCCTGGTCTTCATACGTGCGCGAGTGGGCAAAGTATTGATCCCGGGCAGCCAGCTCGCCGCGCAGCAGGTGGTTCAGGTAGTCGATGACTTCGGGATGGCCTTGCATATTGCTTGTTCTCGGTAAAGGAAAGCCCCGAGTATCCTGCCTCGCACCGCCCCCCACGCCCGTCAGTACCCAATTCCCGAGTGCCTGCGGTCTGGATGCGGGACGTAAGCAGAGGCATTCGCATCATCCGGCCACACCGCTTTGCGCAAAGAACCAGCTTTTGAACCGGCCCAGGGCATCGTCGCTCGCCTTGTCCTCGCGGTAGGCAAAGTAGTGCGCGATTCCTCCAGCACCAGTTCCTGCGCCACGGGCCGGGTCAGCTGGCCTTTGTCGATGAGCGGGCTGACCAGATGGTCGAACCCCAGCGCCACGCCCTGGCCGCTCAAGACCATCTGGATCAGCAGGTTGTAGTCATTGGCGTTGAAGTAATGCGCGCCGTTCTTGAGGCGGTCTTCGATGTCCAGGCGGTGCACGGCCAGCCACACGCTCCAGTCCACATGCTCGGCCACCTGAGAGCGGCCATAGGGGCTGAGGTTGAGCAGCACGCCATTGCGCAGTGCTTCCAGGCTGGCGATTTCGGGGTGCTCGCTCAGGTACTGCGGCGTGCAGACCGGATAGATGCGGTCGTGGAACAGCGGCACGCTGGCGTAGCCATCGCGCAGGCGCGACATCTTGGTGATGAAGATGTCCGGCTGCAGGCCCGGCTCCAGCGACAGGAAGTTCTGCGTGGTGACCAGATCGAGGTCGATGTCCGGGTTGGCGCTGAAAAAGCTGGGCAGCCGGTGCGCCATCCATAGCGCCGAGAACGCAGGCGAGCAGCACAGCGACAGCGTGCGCCGGGCGTTGCTGCCGTAGTCCTTGCGGATGCGCGTCGCCGCCTGGGCGATGTTGAGAAAGGACAGCTGCGCCGCATCGAAAAAGATGGAGCCAGCCGTGGTCAGCCGCACCGAGCGCCCTGTGCGCTCGAACAGGACGGTGCCCAGATGCTCCTCCAGCTCGCGGATCTGGCGGCTGATGGCGGCCTGGGTCACGCACAGGGTTTCAGCAGCACGGGTGAAGCTCTGGTAACGCGCGGCGGCGACAAAGCAGCGCACGGCCCGCAGCGAGGGCATTTTGAGCAACGTCTGGTCGGAGGCGGTGGGATTATTCATAACACCAGGTTATCAATTCATGGCCGGAAATGTTAATTGTGCGGTGTTTTGAGAATACCTAGACTTCATCCGCCTGTAAAAGACATTATCTAGGTAATAACCCTAGTAAAAAGAGATTCTGATTTATATCCATCCATTCTGGTGTGGAGGGATGATTTTTGCCCTATTAAAAACGGGATATTCAAATCCCTGGGTGAGATTTCATGAAAACGCTGTTTTTGCATGGCATTTGCAAATCGTAAAGCAATAGGGGACTGAATGACCAAAGTAAGCGTGACACCCAAAGACGACGCCCGGTGCGGCTGGTTCCACACCGCCCCGGCCCGTCTGCCCAGACCTGCCCATCGCGGCGAGAAAACCGTCCGCTGGGCGGTGATTGGCGCCGGTTTTACCGGACTGGCTGCCGCACGGCAGTTGGCGCTGAATTTTCCGGGCGATGAAATCGTGCTGATCGAGGCGCAGGAAGTGGGCTTTGGCACCTCGGGCCGCAATGCCGGTTTTGCCATCGACCTGCCGCACGACATCGGTGCTGACGATTACATCGGCGATATTGAAATCGCCAAGACCACACTCCAGCTCAACCGCCTGGGCCAGAACACGCTGCGCACGCTGGTCGAGGAACACGGCATCGACTGCCACCTGCGTCCCAGCGGCAAATACCAGGCGGCGGTGGAAAACCGGGGCATTGCCGTGCTGGACGCCTACCGGCGCGGACTGGACAAGCTGGGGGAACCTTATGAAATGATTGCCGGCAAAGACCTGCCCGAACACATCGGCACGTCGTTCTACCGCCAGGCGCTGTTCACCCCCGGCACGGCCCTGGTGCAGCCCGCCGCCCTGGTCAAAGGGCTGGCCGACAGCCTGCCCGGCAACATCACCCTGTACGAGAACACGACGATTACCGAGGTGGAGTACAGCGACAAGGTAGTGCTCACTCACGCCCATGGCCGCATCGTGGCCGACCAGATCATTCTGGCGAACAACGCCTTTGGCGCACGCTTCGGCTTCCTCAAGGGCACGGTGCTGCCCATGTACCTGTACGCCAGCCTGAGCTGCCCGCTGACCGAGGCCGAGCAGACGCAACTGGGCGGCCACCCGTTCTGGGGCGTGATTCCTGCCGATCCCTTCGGCAGCACGGTGCGCCGCACGCACGACAACCGCATCCTGATGCGCAACAGCTTCAGCTTCAACCCCGACCAGCAGTCCAAGCCGCATTGCCTGGAACGCTTTGCGCACAACCACCGCCAGTCTTTCGAGCAGCGCTTTCCCATGCTGCCGAAGGTGACGTTTGAATACACCTGGAGCGGGTCGCTGGCACTGACGCAGAACCACAAGGGCTTTTTCGGCCAGCTTGCGCCCAACGTGTATGGCGCCCTGTTCTGCAACGGCCTGGGTGTGACGCGCGGCACCGTCACCGGGATGCTGCTGGCCGACATGGTGGCAGGCAAGCGCCACGCACTGACGGACTTTCTGCTGGCCACCTCCGGCCCCAACCGGCTGCCACCCGAGCCGTTTTTGTCCATCGGCGTGAATGCCACGCTGTGGTGGGGGCAGATGCGGGCGGGCAGGGAAGCCTGATTGACCGCCACCGGATTTCATTTTTTATTTTCTTGATTCTTTTCTGGATGACGCCATTCATTCAGCGGGATTTTGCACCTCATATTCTCATTACAACGACTGGAGATAATCACCATGCAAAAAAACACGACGTCCATCGAGGACGTGCCATTGAACGGCTTTCACCAATTGCTCACCGTGCGCTCGGGCGGCGGCTGGGTGGTGGATGGTTATGTTCTGAGCATTATCGGCGTGGCCCTGATGCAGGTCTCCGCCGAACTGAAGCTGACCAATTTCTGGGAAGGCATGATTGCCGCCTCGTCGCTGATCGGCATTTTCTTCGCAGGATTTTTCGGCGGCTGGCTCACCGACAAGCTGGGCCGCCAGAAGCTGTATTTCGTGCCGCCACTGCTGTTCATCGTGTGCTCGCTGGCGCACCTGTGGGTGGATTCGGCATTCGCCATCTTCGCCCTGCGCTTTCTCATCGGCGTCGGCGTGGGCATCGAATACCCGGTGGCCAGCTCGCTGCTGGTGGAATTTCTGCCCAGCAGGAATCGCGGCCCCCGGCTGGCAACACTGACCATTCTGTGGTTTGCCGGTGCGGCGCTGGCCTACATCGCGGGCAACGCCATCCTGGCCGCGGCAGGCCCCGAGGCCTGGCACTGGGTGCTGGCCAGCCCCGCCTTGCTGGGCTTGCCGCTGCTGCTGGTGCGCCTGGGCACACCGGAATCGGCCCGCTGGCTGGTCAGCAAGGGCCGTACTGCCGAAGCGGATCGCGTGATCAAGAAGGTGTATGGCGCGTCCTTCTCCATCGCCAACATGCCTGCCGCATCGGTGGAAAAACAGGCCTCGCTGGGCACACTGCTCCAGTCCGGCTATGGCAAGCGCCTGCTGTTCGTGGGCGTGTTCTGGGCCTGTTCGGTGATTCCGGTGTTCGCCGTCTATGCCTTCGTGCCCAAGGTGCTGGACGCCCTGCACCTGACGGGCGACTGGGCCGCCTACGGCTCGATCGCCATCACGCTGCTGTTCGTGGTGGGCTGCGCCATCGCCACACCACTGGTCAATGTCATGGGACGCCGCCCGCTGGTGATCTGGAGCTTTCTGCTGTCGGCGCTGGCGCTGCTGGGCCTGGGCACGTTCTCGGACGGCGCGGAGTGGCTGGTGCTGACTTTCTTCGGCCTGTATGCCCTGTTCATCGGCGGTGCGCAGGTGCTGCAACTGGTGTACCCGAACGAGATTTTCCCCACCGACATCCGGGCCGCAGGCGTGGGCATAGGCGCGTCGATCTCGCGCATCGGCGCGGCGGTCGGCACCTGGCTGGTGCCCCTCTCGCTGGCCAGCATCGGCATCGGCAACACCATGTATGCGGCGGCTGCGGTGTCCATCGTCGGCCTGCTGGTGTCGGTCTGGCTGGCCCCGGAAACCCGTGGTATGAGCCTGGAAGAAGCCGCCTCGCTCAAGCGCTGATTCCGTATTTCTGCACTCGTTTTATTCACCCCCAAGGAGATCACCATGAAATTTGAAGGCATCTACACCCCGGCCATCACCCCCCTGGCCGCCGACGGCTCCATCGACAAGGCTGCGTTTGCCGACGTGCTGGAGTCCCTGATCGCCGCCCGCGTACACGGCATCATCATCGCTGGCTCCACCGGCGAGTATTACGCCCACACCACGCAGGAGCGCCTGGAGCTGGCCGCCTACGCCAAGGAAGTGATCGGCACGCGCGCCCAGCTCATCATTGGCACCGACGCGGTGCGCACCGAGGAATCGGTGGAATACGCCAAGCTGGCCAAGGTGCTCAAGGCCGACGCCATCCTGGTCGGCACGCCCCCTTACGCGCTGCCGACCGAAGCCGAGAACGCCGCCCACGCGCTGGCGATCGACGCCGCTGCGGGCCTGCCCGTCATGCTCTACAACTACCCTGGCCGCATGAGCATGTCCATGGGCCGCGAGTTCTTCAACATCGTCACCCAGGCGTCGAAGAACTTTGTCGCCATCAAGGAAAGCTCGGGCCAGACCGGTCAACTCCACATGCTGGCCTGCGAGTTCCCCGGCATCGCCCTGTCCTGCGGCTGGGACGATCAGGCGCTGGAGTTCTTCGCCTGGGGTGCGCGTAGCTGGGTTTGCGCTGGCTCCAACTTCATCCCGACCGAGCACATTGCACTGTACGAAGCCTGCGTGGTCGAAAAAGACTTCGACAAGGGCCGCCGCATCATGGCAGCGCTGATGCCGCTGATGGATTACCTGGAAGGCGGCAAGTTCGTCCAGTCCATCAAGTACGGCTGCGAGCTGGCGGGCCTGAAAACCGGCGGCGTGCGTGCCCCGCTGCAAGGGCTGACGGATGAAGAAAAGCAAGGCCTGCAAGCCGTGGTCGCCAAGCTGAAAAGCGACGTGGCTGCCATCACCGGAGGCAAGCACTGATGGCCGCCCCGCTGTTGACCGCCGCCCAATACGCGGCCCTGGCCCAGTCCATCCCACTGCCGACGCAGGCCTTTGTGGATGGCGCTTTCCGCCCCGCGCTGTCGGGCAAGACCTTCGAGACGACCAACCCTGCCACCGGCCAGACGCTGGCGCAGATCGCCGCCTGCGGCCCCGAAGATGTGGACGTGGCCGTGGCCGCAGCCAAGGCCGCCTATGAAGATGGCCGTTGGAGCCGCCTGTCGCCCGGCGAGCGCAAGCACACGCTGCTGCGCTTTGCCGATCTGCTGGAGCAAAACGCCCACGAACTGGCCGTGATGGAGACGCTGGACAGCGGCAAGCCCATCCGCGAATGCCAGAACACCGACGTGCCCGAGGCCATCCACACCATCCGCTGGCACGCCGAGCTGATCGACAAAATCTACGACCACACGGCCCCCGTGGGCGCGAACGCCCTGGCCCTGGTGGTGCGCGAGCCGATTGGCGTGGTGGGCCTGGTGCTGCCGTGGAACTTTCCGCTCTTGATGCTGGCCTGGAAGATCGGCCCGTCGCTGGCCGCGGGCTGCTCCATCGTCGTCAAGCCCGCCAAGGAAACCACGCTGACCGCGCTGCGCGTGGCCGAGCTGGCGCATGAAGCCGGCGTGCCCGCAGGCGTGTTCAACGTGCTGCCCGGCGGCGGCCGCGACGTGGGCGAGCCGCTGGGCCGCCACCGCGACGTGACCATGGTGAGCTTTACCGGCTCCACCGACACGGGCCGTCTGTTCCTGCAATACGCGGCGGAGTCCAACCTCAAGCGCGTGGTGCTGGAGTGCGGCGGCAAGAACCCCGCCGTGGTGCTGAACGACGTGAAAGACCTGGACACCGCGGCCCAGCACATCGTGGCAGGCGCGTTCTGGAACATGGGCGAGAACTGCTCGGCCTCCTCGCGCCTGATCGTGCATGAGGACATCAAGGCCGACCTGCTGACCCATATCGGCGTGCACATGCGCAACTGGCAGATGGGCGACCCGCTGGACCCCGACAACCGCCTGGGCGCGATGGTCAGCAAGGCGCATTTCGACAAGGTCAGCTCTTACTTCGCGCATGCGGCGGAGGAAAAACTCGCCGTGGCCTTTGGCGGCCAGACCGAGCAGGGCGTGTTCGTGCAGCCCACCGTGGTCGATGGCGTGGGGCGGGACAGCCGTCTGTTCCAGGAAGAAATCTTCGGCCCCATCCTGGCCGTGACCACCTTCAAGACGGTGGAGGAGGCGATCACGCTGGCCAACGATTCGGTGTATGGTCTGGCCGCCTCGGTCTATACGGACGATCTGCGCCACGCTATCAAGGTGGCGCGTGCCATCCAGGCCGGGGTGGTCACGGTGAATTGCTTTGGTGAGGGTGACATCACCACGCCCTTCGGCGGCTACAAGGAATCCGGCTTTGGCGGCCGCGACAAATCCCAGTGGGCGCACGACCAATGCACCGAGATCAAAACCATCTGGATCTACACGCAAGACTGAAAGAAAGCATAGCTGCTTTCGCTTTAAATGATTGGTTTTTATATATTTTTATATATGAAAACCTTTATATTCAAGCGCCAGCAGCTATTGTTTTAAAACAATCATCCCTTTCCCATGCCCAACAAAAACAAAGCCACCCTGATCGGGCTGATCGCCATCGTGCTGTGGAGCGCCATCGTCGGCCTGATCCGCAGCGTCAGCGACCACCTCGGCCCCACGGGCGGCGCGGCCATGATGTACAGCGTGGCCTCCGTCTTCCTGCTGCTGACGGTGGGCGGTGCCAGGCCGCGCGAGCTGCGGGCCTTTCCCCCGCGCTACCTGCTCTGGGGCAGCGTGCTGTTCGTGGCCTACGAGCTGTGCCTGGCCCTGTCCATCGGCTACGCCAACACGGCGCAGCAGGCCATCGAGGTGGGCATGGTCAATTACCTGTGGCCCACCTTCACCATCGTCGCGGCCATCCTGTTCAACCGGCAGAAGGCCAACTGGCTCATCGTGCCGGGCTTCGTGCTGTCCATCGTCGGCATCGGCTGGGTGCTGGGCGGCGAGCAAGGCTTCGACCTGCGCGGCATGGCAGGCAACGTGCAGGACAACCCCCTGAGCTACGGCCTGGCCTTTGCCGGGGCGCTGGTCTGGGCGGGCTACTGCACCGTCACCGCCCGCATCGCCCGGGGCAAGAACGGCGTCACGCCGTTCTTCATCCTGGTGGCGCTGGCGCTGTGGGCCAAGTACCTGCTGGAGGGCGGCGGCAGCATGGATTTCACCCCCTCGGCCATCGTCTACCTGATTCTGGCCGCCGGGGCGATGGGCTTTGGCTACGCCGCCTGGAACGTGGGCATCCTGCACGGCAACGTCACCATCCTGGCGGGCGCTTCGTACTTCATTCCCGTGCTGTCCTCGGCGCTGTCGGTGTGGCTGCTGGGCGCGTCGCTGTCCTGGGCCTTCTGGCAGGGCGCGGCCATGGTCTGCGGCGGCGCGATTCTGTGCTGGCTGGCGACGCGGCGGTAGCGCAGCGCAACAGCCGGATACAAGCTTGCAGTATCATCGCGGCCCGCTGCCCGCATGAAAAACGCGGGCAGCGCGTGACTGGTGCCTGCGCCGCCGTTCTGGCAGCGCGGGTGAAACGGGAAACAGGTGCGTTGCCGCCCACGACGACAAAGCCTGTGCTGCCCCCGCAACGGTAAGTGCCCCCTTGGAAATCTCTGCGCCACTGAGGCTACGGCCTTGGGAAGGCGGTTTCTGCGCCTGTTTTCAGGCAGGCACCAGCCCGGAGACCGGCCAGCCACGCACACCAGCGGATGTGCTGCGGGGAGGCAGCCACCAGCGCCCGTGCGCGATCGTGCGTGATCGCTCCTGTCCGCTTGCACATCCTTGACCACCACCGCCGCACTACGGGGACGTTGTGCGGCCCTGCAAGCGACTCGTCTTTTTATGCAAGCACCTCTCTCCCCCCTGGCTGCGGCCCTGGGCGCAGCCCTGGCCGTCATGGCCGCACCTGCCTGGGCTGAAACTGCCGCATCGGCCCTGCCCGATGTCACCGTCTCGGCCACACGCATCGACATGGCCGACCAGGATGCACCCTACGCCTCGGAAGTCCACACCCGTGCGGACATTGAACGCGCCAGCGCAAGCACCCTGTACGACTATCTGGCACAGCAGACCTCCCTGCAAATCACGCCGGCCTACGGCAACCGCTACGCCCCCGGCATCAACATGCGCGGCTACGGCAGCACCGACGGGTACCAGAACGTGGTGGTCACCGTCAATGGCCGCCGCCTGAACAACGTGGACATGGTGCCCCAGCTCCTCGGTGCGATCTCCCTGGCCGACATCGAGCGCATTGAAATCACCAAGGGCAGCGGCGCAGTGCTGTTTGGCGACGGGGCCACGGCCGGCACCATCCAGATCTACACCAAGGCCCGCAACGGCGCCAGCCTGGAAGCCTACGCCGGCAGCCACGGCCAGCGCGGTGCGATTGCCACTGCCGGGCTGGTGCGCGAGCAGTTCGACCTGTCCGCCACCCTGGACCATGGCCGCACCGGCGGCTTCAGCGACCGCGACCTTTCCGGCAACAAAGACCATAGCGAAGCCAACACCTGGGGGCTGACCGCCGGGGTACGCCCCATCGACGGCCTGCGGGTGGAGCTGGAAGCAGGCGCTGCGCACATCGACACCCGCTACCCCGACCCGTTGAGCGTGCCGCAGTTCGACGCCAACCCCGGCATGAACAAAGGCACCAACTACACCCACCAGCAGTACGAAACCAAGCACTGGGGGCTGGGCGTGGACTACGCACTGAACGACCAGTGGAAGTTCAGTGCCCGCCACCGCGATGAGCGCAAGGATTCGGTCAACGCCACCTTCAACATGGCCGCCGATTACCGCAGCACCTCGAACGAAGTGGCGCTGCAATTCAGCCACCAGGGCTTCATCCTGAATGCGGGCTGGCAGAACTTTGACGGCCAGCGTTCCGATGCTGCCAACACCACCAGCAAGAAGAACGACGGCGTCTTTCTCCACGGCCAATACCGCATGGAGCAGCTCACCGTCTCGGCGGGCCTGCGCCGCGAGCATGTGCGCTACCGCTACGCGCCCACTGCGGGCCAGGCTCTGGAAGGCAAGGAGCATCTGACCTCCTGGGAGCTGGGCGGCAACTACCGCTTCAGCCCGGCACTGTCGGCCTTTGCCAGCCTGAGCAGCGCCTTCCAGGCACCGGACATCGACCGCTTCTTCCTCTGGGGCGGCGCGTTCAATGGCTTCATCGTCCCGGCCAAATCCAAAACCCTGACCCTGGGCCTGAACCACCAGACCGAGCGCAACCGCCTCAAAGCCTCGGTGTTCTACGCCAGGCTGAAGAACGAGATTTATCTGGAGCCAGTGACCTGGGCGAACACCAATATCGACAAGTCGCACAAATACGGCCTGGAGGTGCAAGACCGCTTTGCGCTGACGCCCGGCATTGCCGCCTCGGTGAACTACACCTGGACACGCGCCAGGATCGACCGCGAGAACGAAGGCGCCGGCGCCTACAACGGCAATGACCTGCCCGGCGTGCCGCGCCATGCCGTGGTGCTGGGCCTGGACGTGCGCGTCGCCGACCAGGGGCTGCTGCACCTGTCGCACAACTGGCGCAGCACGGCCTGGGCCGAAGGCGACTTTGCCAACGCCAACCCCCTGCGCCAGCGCATCTTCCAGTCCACCGACGTGAACTACCGCCACCGCTTTGCCAAAAACGTGGAAGGCTACGTGGGCGTGAGCAACCTGTTCGACCGCAAGAACGGCATCTGGATCAGCGGGTTCAGCACCAGCGTCTACCCGGTGAACTTCGAGCGCACCTGGAAGCTGGGGGCAAAAATCCAGTTCTAGGGATCCCCTGCACGAATCGAGCGGTAAGCCTGCGCTGCGGATCGGGATGGGATGCAAGGCGCAAACCGCAGCGATAGCCGTAGCTATCGCGAGGATTTGCAACGCCGCAGACCGCCCGAGGCCGCAGATGCGGGCGGCGCGGCGATTCGTGCAGAGGATCCCTAGTTGCCTGCATTTACCAATAAAAAGAGCTGCTACCGCTGGCTATATCTGAATTTCAAATAGTTTTTTATCTGAAACACAGTGTTTACCAGCGGTAGCAGCTCTTTTTTATGATTTAAAAACCTATCCAGGAACGTGTCTACGTTCTAACGCTTTGCGGCCTGCGCCGCCCTGCGCTGTTCCTGGTCACGGCGACGGATGAAAGTGCGCAATTCCTTGTCCCCGCGCCGGATGTGCAGGGACAGCCAGTCGCGCAGCACGCGCGAGAGCTGGGCGGCCACGGTAATGCCGCCGGTCTGCAGTCGGCGCTCCAGGTCGTACAGGCTGTTCATGAATTCCTGGTGGCGCAGCTTGTGCTCTTCCAGGCCGGGGAAGCCCTCGCGGGCCATGATGTCTTCCTCGTGGGTGAGGTGTTCGCGCGTGCTGTCGATGGCCCGGCGCAGGATGGAGGCCACCACCGTCTGCCCCATGCCTCGGCTGGTGGCGGTGTGCAGCTCATTGACCAGATCGACCAGCACGCGGTGCTCCTGGTCGATTACGCCGCCGTCGATGACCATGTCATCCGCCCACTCGAAATACGCCATGGCTAACCCCCCTGTTGTAACTGCAACGGTTCGGCTGCAACCCGCGCCAGCCCCCGGCCACCCCTGCCCTGGCCGAGGCGGAATACGCTGACCGCCTGCACCAGGGCCGATGCCTGGGCCTGCATGGACTGGGCCGCCGCTGCGGCTTCCTCGACCAGGGCGGCGTTTTGCTGCGTCACCTGGTCCATCTGCTGCATGGCCTGGTTGATCTGGGTGATGCCCATGCTCTGGTCCTGGCTGGCTTCGCTGATCTCGCCCATGATGTCGGCCACCCGGCGCACGCTGACGACGATCTCGTCCATGGTGCTGCCCGCTTTCTCCACCTGGGTGCTGCCGCTGGTGACGTTGCCGACGGACTCGTCGATCAGCCCCTTGATCTCGCGGGCCGCGTCGGCGCTGCGCCCGGCCAGGGCACGCACTTCGCTGGCCACGACGGCAAAGCCCCGGCCCTGTTCGCCCGCGCGGGCGGCCTCCACGGCGGCGTTCAGCGCCAGGATGTTGGTCTGGAAGGCAATGCTGTCGATGATGCCGATGATGTCGGCAATCTTGCGCGAGGAGGTGTTGATCGCCTCCATCGTATGCACCACTTCGGCAACCACTTCCCCGCCGCGCACGGCCACCTGGGCGGCGTTTTCGGCCAGCGTGGCGGCCTGCTTGCCGCTGTCGTAGTTCTGGGTGACGGTGCCGGACAGCTCCTGCATGGCGGCGGTGGTTTCTTCCAGGGCGCTGGCCTGTTCCTCGGTGCGGCTGGACAGGTCCAGGTTGCCGGTGGCGATCTGGGCGGCCGCCGTGGCGATGGAGTCGCTGCCGTGGCGCACTTCGCCGACGATGTTCACCAGGCTCTGGTCCATGTTGCGCAGGGCTTGCAGCAGCGTCCCGGCCTCGTCGCTGCCGGTGACTTCGATGGTGTTTTCCAGTTGCCCCTGGGCCACTTGCTGTGCCACGACCACGGCCTGCGCCAGCGGACGGGTGATGGAGCGGGAGATGACCCAGGCCAGCCACAGGCCCAGCGCCAGGGCACCCAGCCCGACGGCAATCACGATCCAGCGGGCCAGATCGGCCTCATACACGGCCCGCCCGGTATCGGCCTGGGCGACGCGCTTTTCCAGCTCGGCCATGGCGGCGCAGTCCTGCGAAATGCGGTTCAACTGCACCAGGGTGACGGTCTGCAGTTCGTGGATGGCGGCGTCCTCGTCCCCGGCGTCCAGCAGCTCATAGAAGCGAACCTGGGACTTCACGTAAATCCCCCGCGCTTCCTCGATCTTGGTGAGCAAGTCCTTGCCTTCCCCCAAAGTCACCAGCGCTTGCAGCGTCTCGATCGACTTCACGAACTCCTGGCGCGAGGCGACGATTTCCTCGCGCAACTGCTGGCGCTTTTGCGGGTCGCTGACGACCTGCTCGACCGTGCGGCGGGCGTTCAGGGCAGCGATCAGGCCCAGGCGGTTGGCCGCTTCGGCCTTGACCCAGGTGACATCGGTAATGTGGTGCGTGGTACGGCTCAAGGTGTTGAGGTTCCACAGCGCGACGATGACGACACTGAGCAACATGCACAGCACTGCACCGAAAGCCAGAAACAGCCGGGTACCGATGCGCCAGTTGCGCAGGGGCGAGAAGTTGTTTGCCATAGTGGATGTCCCTAGCGGGGTCATTGTCAGTTTCTTATAAAACTACAAATATTACACGCAGAAACAATCGAGTGCCGTACTCGGACACAGATGGCGTCAAAAACCGGCCCCCGGCTGGCTGAGGTACTCCAGCTCCTGCGGCGTGCTGCTGCGTCCGAGCAGGCTGTTGCGGTGCGGAAAGCGGCCAAACTGCTCGATCACGGCCTGGTGGCGCCGGGCGTAATCCAGGGTGCCGGCCAGGAAGCTGCTGACCTGGGCATCCCCCGTTTCCTGCGCCTGCGCGGCCAGGTCTTCAAAGGCAATCACGCTGTGCGTCTGCAAGGCGGCGTCTTCGGCGTGCTCCAGCGGCAGGTAGAGAAAAATCCGCGCCGCCAGGGGGATGGCCGGATCCTGGTCCCAGCCGGCATCGATGCCCTGCTGCGCCAGGGCCAGCGCCTGGGCATCGCCCGCAAAGGCTTTGGCCGTGCCCCGGTAGGCGTTGCGCGTGAACTGGTCGAGCACGATGAGCAGCGCCAGCCAGCCCAGCGGGTGCTGCGCCTGGGATTGCAGCCTGCCGGCCAGGGCTTCGAGCAGGACGGCACCGAAGCGCTTGCGGATTTCCTCGTCCGTGGCCTCGGACTTGGTGAACCACAGGCTTTGCCGGGCCAGGGCGCTGGCGTTGCTCGGGCGCTCGCTGCCCAGCCAGTATTCCAGCACCTGGGCCAGGCGGGGGTCGAGGACGGGGGCGGCGGCAGAGAAATCGAACGGGGTCATGGCAGCAGGCTTTCTATGAACAGGTTGCAGGCTAAGAGCATGATAGAGCGGAGCAACGAATTAAAAACAAGAGCTTGTTCCACTGATAAATAAAGGATTTCAATAATAAAACAATCTGAATTCCTTTATTTATCAGCGGTAACAGCTATTGTTTAATCAACACCAGGGCCTTGCGCCAGGGCGATGAAGGCGGCCAGGTAGTCAATCCCCTGTTCATCGCTGCGCACGCCCAGGTGGATCTGCTTGGCCACGCCCTGCGGCCCCAGGCGCACCGGGCAAATGTCCAGCCGCTGGGCATATTCCAGCACCAGCCAGCGCGGCAAGGCGGCCACGCCCCGGCCGCTGGCGACCATCTGCAACATGATGTCGGTGGTTTCGATGCTTTTGTGCACGGCGGGCGCGGTACCGGCGGGCAGCAGGAACTGGGTGAAGATGTCCAGCCGCTCCGCCGGGACGGGGTAGGTGATCAGCGTTTCGCGTTGCAGGTCGGCGGGCCGGGCGTAGTCCACATCAGCCTGGGCCAGCGGGTGGCGGCGGCTGACGACCAGCACCTGCTCGTAGTCGAACACCGGGGTGAAGACCAGCCCGGGCTGGTACACCGGGTCGGGGGTGACGAGCAGGTCGATTTCGTAATCGAGCAGCGCCGTCAGGCCGCCGAACTGGAATTTCTGCTTCACGTCCACATCCACATCCGGCCATGCCGCCAGATAGGGGGCGACGATTTTCAAGAGCCACTGGTAGCACGGGTGGCATTCCATGCCGATGCGCAGGCTGCCGCGCTGGCCCTGGGCGATCTGCGCCAGCTTGGCCTCCATCTGCGCCAGTTGCGGCAGCACCCGCTGGGCCAGGATGAGCAGTTGCCGGCCCGCCTGCGTCAGGCGCAGGCTGCGCCCCTCGCGCAGCCAGATGGGCGTGCCCAGGCGCTCTTCGAGCTTGCGCACGCTGTGGCTCAGGGCCGATTGGGTGACGCACAGGCGCTCTGCCGCTGCCGTCAAGGAACCGTGCTGCTCGACCGCCTGCACGATGGCCAGATGAATGCGCTCCAGAATCATGAACAAAAATAATGAATAGTTGAATTTTTACCATTTTACTTCATAAACCCAGCACCCTAGGATCGCCCCATCAAACCAACCCTTGGAAAGAAAGCAATCCTTATGACCATCATTCATAACCTCGGTTTCCCGCGCATTGGCGCCCAGCGCGAACTGAAATTCGGCCTGGAAGCCTTCTGGCGCGGCGAAGCCAGCGCCGAGCAACTGAACGCCCTGGGCACCTGGCTGCGCGAACAGCACTGGCAACTGCAAGCCGGGCTGGACTTCGTGCCCGTGGGCGACTTCGCCCTGTACGACCAGGTGCTGGACATGAGCTTTACCCTGGGCCACCTGCCCGAGCGCGTGCGTGACCTGCCCGGCAGCGAACTCGACCAGTACTTCCGCGTGGCCCGGGGCCGCAGCGCAGGCGACAGCACCGGCGTGGCCGCTGGCGAGATGACCAAGTGGTTCGATACCAACTACCACTACATCGTCCCTGAATTCACCGCCGACACCCGGTTCGCGCTCAACGCCAGCCGCCTGGTGCAGCAACTGGCCCAGGCCCGCGCCCAGGGCGTGAACCCCAAGCCGGTCATCGTCGGCCCCATCACCTACCTGGCCCTGGGCAAGGCCAAGGACGAGAGCAACAAACTGGCCCTGCTGGAGCGCCTGCTGCCCGTCTACGCCCAACTGCTGGACACCCTGGCCGCCGAAGGCGTGGAGTGGGTGCAGGTCGATGAACCGATTCTGGTCACCGAGCTGGATGCCGACTGGCAGCACGCCCTGAACACCGCCTATCACCAGCTCAAGAGCGGCAAGGTAAAAATCCTGCTGGCCAGCTACTTTGGCCCGCTGCTGGACAACAAATACCTGGCCGCCAACCTGCCCGTGGCCGGGCTGCACGTCGATGCCACCCAGGACGTGGGCGACGTGCAGCAACTGATCGGCCTGCTGCCCGCGCACAAGGTGCTGTCGCTGGGCGTGATCAGTGGCCGCAATATCTGGAAAACCGACCTGAGCGCCACCCTGGACTGGCTCGAACCCCTGGCCGAGCGCCTGGGCGAGCGCCTGTGGCTGGCCCCCAGCTGCTCGCTGCTGCACGTGCCCGTCGACCTGGACAGCGAAGAAAAACTCGACCCCGAGGTGAAAAACTGGCTGGCCTTTGCCAAGCAAAAATTGCAGGAGCTGCAAGTGCTGGGCCAGGCGCTGAACCAGGGCCGCGCCAGCGTGCAGGCGGCACTGGCCGCCAACGCCGCGGCCTTGGAACAGCGACGCAACTCGCCGCGCGTGCACCGCCCCGAAGTGCAGGCCGCCGTGGCCGCCATCACCGCCGCCCTGGGCCAGCGCCAAAGCCCCTATGCCGCCCGGGCCGAGCAGCAGGCCGCCCACCTGCGCCTGCCGGCCTATCCGACGACGACGATCGGCTCCTTCCCGCAGACGCCGGACATCCGCCGCGCCCGCAGCGACTTCAAGGCCGGGCGCATCGGCACCGCCGAGTACCAGCAGGCCATGCAGGCAGAAATCGCCCGCAGCGTGCGCGAGCAGGAGAGCCTGGGCCTGGACGTGCTGGTGCATGGCGAGGCCGAGCGCAACGACATGGTCGAATACTTTGGCGAGCAGCTCGATGGCTACGCCTTCAGCCAGTTCGGCTGGGTGCAGTCCTACGGCTCGCGCTGCGTGAAGCCGCCGATCCTGTTCGGCGACATTGCCCGCCCCCGGGCCATGACGGTGGAGTGGATTGCCTACGCCCAGTCGCTGACCGCCAAGCCCATGAAAGGGATGCTCACCGGCCCGGTCACCATCCTGAACTGGTCGTTCGTGCGCGACGACCAGCCCCGCGCCACCACCTGCAAGCAGCTGGCGCTGGCCATCCGCCAGGAAGTGCTGGATCTGGAAAAAGCCGGCGTGCGCGTCATCCAGATCGACGAGGCCGCGCTGCGCGAAGGCCTGCCCCTGCGCAAGAGCCAGTGGCACACCTACCTGGACTGGGCGATCGAGAGCTTCCGCATCACCGCCAACGGGGTGCAGGACGGCACGCAGATCCACACCCACATGTGCTATTCGGAATTCAACGACATCATCGCCGCCATCGCCGACATGGATGCCGACGTGATCACGATCGAGACCTCGCGCTCGGACATGGAGCTGCTGGACGCTTTCGAGCACTTCCAGTACCCCAACGAGATCGGCCCCGGCGTGTACGACATCCACTCGCCCAACATCCCCACCCAGGCGCACATCGTGCAACTGATGCAAAAGGCCGCCCAGCGCATCCCCGCCGAACGCCTGTGGGTGAACCCGGACTGCGGCCTGAAAACCCGCCAGTGGGGCGAAGTCATCCCCGCGCTGCAAGCGATGGTGGCTGCGGCCCAGGAACTGCGTGCCGCAGCATGACAAATATCGAATAACAGAGCTGTATCACAGGTAGATAAACGATTTCATGGATTTTTCTATCTGAAATCGTTTATTTTTCAGTGCAAGCAGCTATGAAAAATAGCCCCATCCTCACGGTCGGGGCTATTTTTCATGGCCGCTGGACGGGCCGCCACGGCGGGCTATTGAACGGGCTATTGCAGCGTCTCACCGCTGCCCTTGGGCAAGGCCAGGGGCAGGATGGGCACGCCCTCCTCCACCAGCTCCCGGGCCTGCTCGGGCGTGGCCTGGCCGCGAATGGATTTTTCCTCCTGCTCGCCCCGGTGCATGGCCAGGGCTTGCTCGGCAAAGCGCGTACCCACATCCTCGCTGCTCCGGGCCAATTGCCGGGACAGTTGCAGCCAGGCGGCCTGCATGGCGCGGAGTTTTTCCGGGGCACTGTCGGGCAGGGTGGCCACAGGGGTGGGTATTTCTGCGGTTTTTGCGGATTGCGGTGCAGCAGCGCCCAAGTTCAGCCGGGGGGCGCTCAAGCCCTTGGCAATCGTCCCATCGCCACACAGCGGGCATTGCAACAGGCCGCGCTGTTGCTGATCCCGGTAATCGGCTTCGGAGCCGAACCAGCCTTCAAAAATATGGCCCTGGCCGCAGTGCAAGTCAAAAACCTTCATGGCAGCCCCCTATAAAAATAAAAAAGATGAAGAAAAAGAAACGGCATCTGCCAGGAGATGCCGTAAGAACCTGTTCACGCTCTTTTCATGGTGCCCGTTGCCCCACCAGGGCGGCAGATGCAAGGCGCAAACCGCAGTCGCCCTGGTGGGGCGGCGAGGATTTGCAACGCAGCAGATGTTGTCTTGGCGGGGCAACCCTTCGGGCAAGGCAGCAAAAAACC
>CABIIJ010000028.1 GCA_902175065.1 uncultured Comamonas sp.
CACGACCATCCGCCTGTCACCCGAGGTCATGGCCGCATTCAAGGCCACCGGCGCGGGCTGGCAAACGCGCATTGATGAAGCCCTCAAGGACTGGCTGCGCACGCATCGGTTGGTGTAGTCGAGGTTACTCATCACACCCCCTACGCCGCACGCGGAAAGATAAAGTCAGGCAAAACTCAATCGCTGCATCCGAGAACTGCGAGCTGCGCCCGAGTTGGCTGCTAACCAGGACATGCCTTTGTCCAGCCAAATGGTCAACGAGCCCCACTGAAAAAGGCCTCCAGGTGTTTATCCCTGGAGGCCTTTGTTTTAATGAGTGGTGCCGGTTGTCGGATTCGAACTGACGACCTACCGCTTACAAGGCGGGTGCTCTACCAACTGAGCTAAACCGGCGAATTTCGGTGAATGGCGGATTCTAGCTGAAAAACTACTTCACCAATTTCAGCGCCGGGCGCTTGCCGGCAGGCGGGGGCGGCGGTTCGTCGCCGTCGTCGTCCGGGCTGCTGGCCGGGGGCTGTTCCTTGGCGCTGCTGACCAGTTGAACAACGGGGGCCTTGGCCGGGGGCGGCTCTTCTGCGGGGGCGAAGGCCGCCTCCATGGGCAGGGGTTCTTCCGGCGGGAAGGACATGCCTTGCCCGGTTTCGCGGGCGTAGATGGCGATGACCCGCCCGACGGGAAGAATGATTTCATGGGGCTTGCCGCCAAAGCGGGCCTTGAAATGGATGAAATCGTTGTCCATTTGCAGGCCGCTGGTGGCGTCGTAGCTGACGTTGAGCACAATCTGCCCGTCCTGCACGAAGGCCGGGGGCACTTGCACGCTGTCGTCGGCCTGCACCACCAGGTAGGGGGTCAGGCCATTGTCGGAGCACCATTCATGCAAGGCCCGCAGCAGGTACGGGCGGGTGGAGGTTGTGCGCATTTCGTCCATAAAAGTCCTTCTTTCCCTGGGCCGATGCTTACTTGCGCATCACTTTTTCGGAAGGGGTAAGCGCTTCGATGTACGCCGGGCGCGAGAAGATGCGTTCGGCATACTTGAGCAGCGGGGCGGCGTTCTTCGACAGTTCGATGCCATAGTAGTCCAGACGCCACAAGAGCGGGGCAATGGCCACGTCGAGCATGGAGAAGTTTTCGCCCAGCATGTATTTATTCTTCAGGAACACGGGAGCCAGCTGGGTCAGGCGGTCGCGGATATGGGTACGGGCTTTTTCCAGCTCTTTGTCGTTGCCCTTTTTGCCGTTGGCATGTTCCAGGGTGTTGACGTGGGCAAACAGTTCCTTCTCGAAGTTGAGCAGGAACAGGCGCACCCGGGCGCGGTCGACCGGGTCGCCCGGCATGAGCTGGGGGTGGGGAAAACGTTCATCAATGTATTCGTTGATGATGTTCGACTCGTACAGGATCAGGTCACGCTCGACCAGGATGGGCACCTGGCCATAGGGATTCATGGCCATGATTTCCTCGGGCTTGCTGAATAAGTCCACGTCACGGATTTCAAAATCCATGCCTTTTTCGAACAGCACGAAGCGGCTGCGGTGGGAGTAAGGGCAGGTGGTTCCCGAATAAAGCACCATCATGGCGAAGGCTCCTAAAAATCAAAAAGAGTGGGACGCCTGTTGCGGCGCCCACTCTGACTTTCAGCGGCGCAGTTGCCGGTGCCGGATTGGCACTGGCAATTGCGCCGCTGCGCGGTTGGTTATTTAACGTCTTTCCAGAAAGCTGCGTTCAGCTTCCAGGCAATAACGATGAAGATGGCCAGGAAAATCAGCACGCCGACACCGACGCGGACACGGGTGGCCTGGGCCGGCTCCCCCATCCATTGCAGGTAGTTTACGAGGTCACCGATCTGCTGGTCGTATTCCTGCTCGCTCAAGGTGCCGGGGGTGATTTGTTCCCAGCCCTTGAAATGGTCGCCTTCAAACACGGCACGGCGCTGGCCCTGCATTTCCCACATGGGGTGGGGCATGCCAACGCTGGGGAAGGCCAGGTTGTTCCAGCCGGTGCCCTTGGTGTCGTCACGGTAGAAGGTGCGCAGGAAGGTGTAGAGGTAGTCGGCACCCGTGCCATTGTGACCGGCACGCGAACGGGCGATGACGGTCAGGTCAGGCGGGTTGGCGCCGAACCAGTCCTTGGCCTGCTTGGGATTGATCGCGGCAATCATCGTCTCGCCCACTTTGTCGGTGGTGAAGAGCAGGTTGTCCTTGATCTCCTGTTCGGACAGGCCGATGTCCTGCAGGCGGTTGTAGCGCATGAAGGCAGCGGAGTGGCAGCCCAGGCAGTAGTTCACAAACAGCTTGGCGCCGTTTTGCAGGGATGCCTGGTTGCTGACGTCGACCGGCGCCTTGTCCCAGGGGATGCCGGCATCGGAGGCGGCCTGCGCACCCGTGGCAATGCCCAGGGCGGCAATCAGCGAAAGGATAAGTTTTTTCATCATGGTTTATTACTCCTGGCCGATCAGTGGGGCTTGAAGGTCACGCGCTCAGGCACAGGTTTGGTTGCGCCGATGCGGCTCCACCAAGGCATCAGCAGGAAGAAGCCGAAGTAAAACAGGGTACCCGCTTGCGAGACTTTTTCACCCAGCGGGAAGGGAGGCAGCACGCCCAGGTAGCCCAGGACGAAGAAGTTCACCACGAAGATGGCGTACATCACTTTGTGCCAGCCCGGACGGTAGCGGATGGACTTGACTTCGCAGTAGTCCAGCCAGGGCAGGGCAAACAGGATGATCACGGCACCGCCCATGACCACGACGCCCCAGAACTTGGCGTCGATGGCCAGCATCAGGGCAATCGCCACCACGCCAGCGCCCAGGGCGGCCATCTTGAACAGGCCGGGCAGCTTGGACTTCAGGGCCGCAAAGCCCATGGCCAGCACCACGCAGGCGATCAGCGCGTACATCATCTCGGCGGTAATGGCACGCAGCATCGAATAGAAGGGCGTGAAGTACCAGACGGGGGCGATGTGGTTGGGTGTCTTGAACGGATCGGCCGGGATGAAGTTGTTGTACTCCAGGAAGTAGCCGCCGAACTCGGGGGCGAAGAACACCACGGCCGAGAACAGGAACAGGAACACGGCCACGCCGAAGATGTCGTGCACGGTGTAGTAGGGGTGGAAGGGCACGCCGTCCAGCGGGTGGCCGTTGGCATCCTTGGGAGCGCCGGGGGCCTTGATTTCCACGCCGTCGGGGTTGTTCGAGCCGACGTCGTGCAGGGCCAGCAAGTGGGCCACGATCAGGCCGATCAGCACCAGGGGCACGGCAATGACGTGGAAGCTGAAGAAGCGGTTCAACGTTGCATCGCCCACCACGTAATCGCCACGGATCAGGATGGCCAGATCAGGGCCGATGAAGGGGATGGCCGAGAACAGGTTGACGATCACCTGGGCGCCCCAGTAGGACATCTGGCCCCAGGGCAGCAGGTAGCCCATGAAGGCTTCGGCCATCAGCGCCAGGAAGATGGCGCAGCCGAAAATCCAGACCAGTTCACGCGGCTTGCGGTAGGAACCGTAGATCAGGCCACGGAACATGTGCAGGTAGACGACGATGAAGAAGGCCGAGGCACCGGTGGAGTGCATGTAGCGGATCAGCCAGCCCCAGGGCACGTCGCGCATGATGAACTCGACCGACTCGAATGCCTTGGCGGCGTCGGGCTTGTAGTTCATCACCAGGAAGATACCGGTGACGATCTGGATCACCAGCACCAGCAGGGCCAGGGAACCGAAGATGTACCAGAAGTTGAAGTTCTTCGGAGCGTAGTACTCCGACATGTGAACCTTGTAGGCCGAAAACGCTGTCGGGAAGCGGTTTTCAAACCAGTTCACCACCTTGGCGCCAGTCGGCGCATTGGGATCGATGTCCTTGAATTCGTGAGCCATGTCGTCTCCCTCAGGCCTTCTTGTCTTCACCGATCAGCAGCTTCGTGTCTGACAGGTACATGTGCGGGGGCACTTCCAGGTTGTCTGGAGCGGGTTTGTTCTTGAACACACGGCCCGCCATGTCGAAGGTCGAGCCGTGGCAGGGACAGAAGAAGCCGCCTTTCCAGTCATCGGGCAGCGAAGGCTGCGCCCCCGTGGCGAACTTGCTGGTCGGCGAACAGCCCAGGTGGGTGCAGATGCCGACCAGCACCAGGTATTCCGGCTTGATCGAGCGCCATTCGTTTTTGGCGTACTCGGGCGTGGGGAATGCAGTGCGGTGCGAATCGGGGTCGGCCATCTGGCTGTCCAGCGCTTTCAGCTCGTCGAGCTGCTGCTGGGTGCGGCGCACGACCCACACCGGCTTGCCGCGCCATTCGACGGTTTTCATCTCGCCGGGTTGCAGCGTAGAGATGTCCACCTCTACCGCTGCACCGGCCGCCTTGGCCTTCTCGGAAGGCTGGAAGGTGCTTACAAAAGGGACAGCGGCCGCGACGCCGCCTACCGCGCCAGCGCAGGCTGACGTGATGATCCACGTCCGCTTGCTGGAGTCGACAGGAGTTTCACTCATGGGGATCCTCGATTAAACATCGCTAGATTGGGAAATAACCGCCAAATTGTAGCGGAGCCGCCACGGCAACTCCAAACCGCCCGGAGGGCTAGAACAGGGGTTTTTCAACCTGGCAAGAGGCTTGACCCGTATGCCTGGCGCTGTCTTGCAAGGTGCCGGTTTCGGAAAGCGGTGCATGGCCCCGGCCACCCGCCAGGCCCGGTGCAGCGGCCATTTGCTGCGCCAGACGAACGGCTTGCAGCAAACTGGCGGGGTCGGCCACGCCGCGCCCGGCGATGTCGAAAGCCGTGCCGTGGTCGGGGCTGGTGCGGATCAGCGGCAGGCCCAGGGTGACGTTCACGCCGTGTTCAACACCCATATATTTGATAGGAATCAAACCCTGATCGTGGTACATCGCCAACACCACCTCAAATTCCCCAGGGTGGCTGGGTGTATTGCGGGCCCGCATGAAGACGGTGTCCGGGGCGTACGGACCATGCGCATCGACCCCGGCGGCACGGGCTGCGGCAATGGCCGGAGCGATGGTGTCCAGCTCCTCGCGGCCAAACAGCCCGCCCTCCCCGGCATGGGGGTTGAGTCCGGCCACGGCAATGCGCGGGGCGTGGCCGAGGATGGGGGTCAGCGCCCGGTGGGTGATCTGCAGGGTTTGCAGGATGTTCTCCTGCGTGACGGCGGCCAGCGCCTGGCGCAGGCTGATGTGAATACTCACCAGCACGGTACGCAATTCGGGATTGGCCAGCATCATGCGCACCGGCATCTGCGCAATGGGAACCCCCGCATGGCGGGCGGCCTGGGCCTGCAGCAGTTCGGTGTGCCCGGGGAAGTCCACCCCGGTGGCGTGCAGGGCTTCCTTGTGCAGGGGGGCGGTGACCAGGGCTGCAATCTCGCCCCGCAGGGCGGCATCGGCGGCCCACTGCACGCACTGCGCGGCGGCAGCCCCGGCAGCGGCGCTGATCTGCCCCCAGGCGGGCGGCGGCGGCAGGCCAGGCAGGGCCAGCACGGGCAGGCAGCGCGGGGGCACCTGCCAGGCGTCCTGCGGCGTGGCGATCTCGGCCACGGGCAGCAGGCCCTGGCCGGGGCCGGCAATCACCTGGGCAGCGCGGCGCAGCGTGGCCACGTCGCCCACGGCAAAGCAGCCGCGTAGCTGGGCAGGGTGGTCGCGAAAGGCTTGGGCGATGATCTCCGGGCCGATGCCGGCGGCATCGCCCTGGGTGATGGCAATGGCTTTTTGCATGGATTTATGCCGGATTGGCGATTTCAATGAAACGGTGTTCGATGCCCAGCGTTTGTGCCAGATGCTCGCCCAGGGCGGCCACGCCATACCGCTCGGTGGCGTGGTGGCCGGCGGCGATGAAGGTGGCGCCCATTTCGCGGGCCAGATGGGCCTGGGGTTCGGAAATTTCGCCCGTGATGAAGGCCTGGGCACCTGCGGCCAGCGCAGCTTCAAAAAAGCCCTGCGCCCCGCCGCTGCACCAGGCCAGTCGGGTGATGGGCCGGTCCGGGGCGCCGCTGATCCAGGTGGCGCTGCGGCCCAGGGCGTTTTCCACCTGATCGACCAGGGCCTGGGGGCTGGCAAACCGGCACGGCCCGGTCGCCCCCAAATCCTGTTCGCCAAAACGGGCGTCGGCCACCACCCCCAGGCGCTGGCCCAGCTGGGCGTTGTTGCCCAGCGTGGGATGGGCGTCCAGCGGCAGGTGGTAGGCCAGCAGGTTGATGTCATGGGCCAGCAAAAGGCGCAGGCGTTCCCTGAGCCAGCCGGTCACGCGCCCGTCCATGCCGCGCCAGAACAGGCCGTGGTGGACGAGGATGGCGTCGGCCCCGTCGGCAATGGCCGCTTCGATCAGGGCACGGCTGGCGGTGACGCCGCTGACGATGCGGCGCACCTGCGCCCTGCCCTGCACTTGCAGGCCGTTGGGGCCGTAGTCCTTGAAGCGTTCGGGCTGCAACAGGCCATCGCACTGCTGCAGCAGTTGTTCACAAGAAATCTGCATGGCGCCATTGTGCCTGTGCCCAAGGCGGGCACGGGGACAGGAACCATCGCGGACAATGCGCCTTTGCCCTGCACTTTTTTTCTATGAAACGCTACTGGCTTCTTTTTGCCCAGACCGTGACGGTGCTCCTCGCGGTGTATTTTGTCGTGGCCACCCTGCAGCCGACCTGGCTGCAGCGCGGCCAACCCTTTGGCGATACCGGCCTGGTGCTGCTGCAAGCCCCCTCTGCCCCGCACACCGAGCCGGTGGCCGGCAGCCTGAGCCATGCCGCCCAGGCGGCCATGCCGGCGGTGGTGAGCATCACCACCAGCCAGGCGGTGCGCCACCCCCGGGCCAACGACCCCTGGTTCCAGTTCTTCTTCGGCGACCTGGGCACGCAGCAGAAAACCGGGCTGGGCAGCGGCGTGATCGTGAGCAGCGACGGCTACATCCTGACGAACAACCACGTCGTGCAGGGCGCCGACGAGATCGAGGTGAGCCTGACCGATGGCCGGCGCACCAGCGCCCAGGTGATCGGCACCGACCCCGAATCCGACCTGGCCGTGCTCAAGATCGCGCTGCCGGAGCTGCCCGTCATCGTCCTGGGCAATTCCGACCACATTGCCGTGGGCGACCAGGTGCTGGCCATCGGCAACCCCTTCGGCGTCGGCCAGACGGTGACCAGCGGCATCATCAGCGCCCTGGGGCGCAACCACCTGGGCATCAACACCTTCGAGAACTTCATCCAGACCGATGCGGCCATCAACCCGGGCAATTCCGGCGGCGCCCTGGTGGACATCAACGGCCATCTGCTGGGCATCAACACGGCGATTTATTCGCGCTCGGGCGGCAGCATGGGCATCGGTTTTGCCATTCCCGTCTCGACCACGAAGATGGTGCTGGACGGCATCGTGCGCGAGGGCCGGGTGACACGCGGCTGGATCGGCGTGGAGCCGGGCGAGCTGTCGCCCGAACTGGCGCAGACCTTCGGCGTGCCGCCGGGCAGCGGCGTGATCATCACCGGGGTGCTGCAGGCCGGACCGGCGGCGCAGGCGGGGATGCAGCCCGGCGATGTGGTGTTGAGCATCCACGGCCAGCCCACGCGCACCGTGGCCGAGCTGATGAGCACCGTGGCCGCGCTGCGCCCGGGGCAAGGCTATGCCGTACAGGTGATGCGCAATGGACAGACCCAGGCATTGCAGGTCACGCCGACCACCCGCCCCAGCGTCCAGCGACCACAAAGCGATAGCTTTCCGCGCTGATAAAGAAAGGGTTTCAGAGTTTTTCAACCCTGAAACCCTTCATACATCAGCGGCAGAAGCTATTTTTTATGCACCAGATGATCACTGCGCCGCTTCGCCATCTTCCGCCGGCTTGGTCTTGGCAAACCAACCCGCAGCGATGATGCCGACCTCGTACAGCAGGCACATGGGCACGGCCAGGGCCAGTTGCGAGATCACGTCCGGCGGGGTGACGATGGCCGCGATGATGAAGGCCACCACGATGAAATAGCCGCGAAAGCTCTTGAGCTTGGCGATCTCGACCAGGCCGAAGCGCACCAGCAGCATGACCACGATGGGCACCTGAAACGCCAGACCGAATGCCAGGTAGAGCGACAGGATGGCCTCCACATACGAGGCAATGTCGGGCGTGGCCGCCACGCTGGCCGGGGTGAAGCCCTGGATGAAGGCAAACATCTTGTCCAGCACGAAGAACTGCACGAAGGCAATACCCAGGTAGGCCAGCAGGCTGCCAAAAATAATCAGGGGCATGGCAAAGCGCTTTTCGTGGCTGTACAGGCCGGGAGCGACGAAGGCCCAGAGCTGGTACATGATCCACGGCAGCACGGCCAGCACGCCGACCATCATCAGCACCTTCAGCGGCACGAAAAACGGCGAGAACACGCCCACGGCAATCAGCTTGGCATCCGGCGGCATGTGCGCCCGGATGGGCTGGGCGATCAGGTCGATCAGCCCGTTGGGGCCGGGCCAGATGGCCAGCACGATCACGGCCAGGGCCACGCCGTAGACGCTGTAGAGCAGCCGGTCGCGCAGTTCGATGAGGTGCTGGACGAAGGGCTGTTCGGTACCGGCCAGTTCGTCTTCAGGAGGAGGTGTGGAGGACATTGTTTTCAGTTAGCGCGGGGCTTTAGCGCTTCTTCGGGCGAAACCGCGCCACCCGGGCGGCGCCCGACTGGACGTGCGTGCGCACGTTCTGGCGCGTTTTGTACCAGCGCGGCACGGCGCTGCGCTTCAGGCGGAAATTCTTGCCCGGATGCCGGTAGGCGGGCACCACCTGGCTGGCAGCGTCCAGGGTGCTGCGCCACAGTTGCTCGCCCGCATCGTCCGGATGGTCGCGTTCGAGGCTCTTCAGCTCGGCGCCGACGCTGCCCAGGTCTTTTTCCAGTTCGGCGGCGGTCGACTGCATGGAGGACTGCACGTCCCGCGCGGCCGATTCGACCGACTCCTTCATCTTGCGCAGTTCGTCCAGCTCCATGGAGCGGTTGACCTCGGCTTTCACGTCGGCGACGTAGCGCTGCGCCCGGCCGAGCAGGGAGCCGACGGTGCGGGCCACGCGCGGCAGCTTTTCCGGGCCGATGACGATCAGCGCCACGGCACCGATCAGCGCCATTTTGGACAGGCCTAAATCAAGCATGGCAAACGCTCCTTAGAAGCCGCCCGGGGCAGCAGCCACGGGCATCAGCTTTTTTGCCTGGCTTCGACATCAATGGTGGTTTTTTCGGCACCTTCCTGGTGCGTGACCTGGCTGGCCGGGGCGTCTGCGGCCTCGGTGCCTTCCTTCATGCCATCCTTGAAGCCCTTGACGGCTCCGCCCAGATCCTGGCCGATGTTTTTCAGTTTTTTGGTGCCGAAGACTAGCACCACGATCAGCAGCACGACGAGCCAGTGCCAAATCGAAAAAGAACCCATGAGAGATACCTCCTAGACAACGTTGCGCATTGTAGACGCGGCCTTGTCCCCTCCAGGCCACCGCCACCGGAACCAGATCAAGAAACGCTCACGCTTTTTTCCACGGGCGCGGGCCGCCGATGACGTGCACGTGCAGGTGGTGCACTTCCTGCCCGCCCTCTTCGCCGGTATTGATCTGGACGCGAAAGCCGCCGGCCGGATAGGGGTTGCAGCCTTCCTGGGCGGCCAGTTGCGGTGCCAGCGCCAGGATGCGGCCCAGCAGGGCGGCGTCGCCGGGCCGGGTGTGCGCCAGCGAGGGGATGTGGCGCTTGGGGATGATCAGGAAATGCACCGGCGCCCAGGGGGCGATGTCGTGAAAGGCGAACAGTTCGTCGTCTTCGTACACCTTGCGGCTGGGAATCTGGCCGGCGGCGATTTTGCAGAAGATGCAGTTGTCATCATGGACGTGGGCGGTGGCGGTTTCAGTCATGGCGTTCAAAATTTTCAACAGTGGTCAACGATTTGCAGTGTCTGGCGCACGCCGATGTCGGCAAAGTGGGTGTGTACCCAGCGCTGGCCTTGCTCGCGCCCGCGCTCGAACAGTTGCCGGATGAAGGCCAGATCGGCCCGCGCCTTGCTGGCCGCACCCAGTTCCCCCAGCGCTGCGCCGCCGTCGATGCGGTGCAGCAGCACGTTTTTATAGCGTTTGGGGTCCAGCTTGCCTTCGGCCAGCAGGCGGCGCACGAAGTCGATGGCCCGCAGTTCGCCGAGCAGGCTGGCGTTGAAGGTGACTTCATTGACGCGCTCGGCAATCTCGGCGGCGGTGCTGGGCAGGGTGGTCTGCTCCACCGGGTTGATCTGCACCAGCAGCATGTCGGCGCAGGGCGTGTGGTAGATCAGCGGGTACAGCGCCGGGTTGCCGGAGAAGCCGCCGTCCCAGTAGTACTCGCCTTCCACCTCGACCGCCTTGTAGAGCTGCGGCAGGCAGGCCGAGGCCATGACCGCGTCGGTGGACAGGCGCTGCTCGGAAAACACCTCGCCCTTGCCGGTGCGCACGTTGGTGGCGCAGACGAACAGCTTGGGCATTCCGGCCAGATCGGCGGCGGCGTGCAACTGGTCGAAGTCCACCGTGCGTTGCAGCAACATGCGCAGCGGGTTGATGTCCAGCGGGTTGGTCTGGTAGGGCGAGAGGAACTGGCTCATCATGCCCAGCAGCGGGTTGCTGGCCATCCCGGCAGTGAAGAAGCCCAGGGTGCCGACGCCTTCCCACAGGTCGCGCAGCGCCTTGCGGGCGCGTTCCCGGGCGGCCTTGTGGCGTAGCTTGGCGTGGTCGGGAAACTCCAGCGCGGCGCTGGCAAAGCCGTGGGCCAGGGCGACGGCGTTCATCGCCCCGGCACTGGTGCCGCTGATACCGGGAAATTCGATGCGCCCGTCTTCCAGCAGGGCATCGAGCACGCCCCAGGTGAACGCGCCGTGCGAGCCGCCGCCCTGCAGGGCGAGGTTGAGGTGGCGTACCTCAGAGGGGCATGGGTTTGTAGTCATTCCAGAACAACAGTCCTTTCACCATGCGGTAAATCACCCAGATCCCCAGCACCATGAGGATGACGAAGCCCACGCCGATCAGCGTGGTGATGCCGCCCACGACGGCCCAGGCCAGCCCCCACCAGAAGGTGCGCATCTGCCAGGCGAAGTGGCTTTCGTACAGGGTGCCGGCCACGTCTTCGCGCTTGATGTAGTTGATGACGATGGCCACGATGGCGCTGATCCCGGCCACCCAGCTCAGGGCGTAGAGGATGTAGATGATGAGGGTGAGCTGGCGCAGGCTGGCCATTTGCTGCTCGGTCTTGGCGCCGCCGACCTGCACCCAGATGTCCTTGTCTTGGTTCATGCGTTCTTCCTTACGGCGCGGGGCGCCGGGCTTTTTCTTCCAGGCCGCTCAGGCCCTCGCGCCGCGCCAGCTCGGCCACCACGTCCCGGGGCGTGAGGCCGTAGTGCGCCAGCGCCACCATGCTGTGAAACCACAGGTCGGCCACCTCGTACAGCACCGCCGCCTTGTCGCCGCCGTGGTCGGCCTCCTTGCAGGCCATGACCACTTCGGTGGCCTCCTCGCCGATTTTTTTCAGGAAAGCATCCGGCCCCTTGGCCAGCAGGCGGGCCACGTAGCTGGTTTCGGGGTTGCCGCCGTGGGCCGGTTTGCGGCTTTCCAGCACGGCGGCCAGGCGGGCCAGGGTGTCGTCAGTATTCATTCGGTTTCACTTATAGATGTTGGCCGGGTCTTTCAAGACCGGCTCCACGGCCTGCCACCGGCCATCGCGCAGCACGCTGAAGAAGCAGGAGTGGCGGCCCGTGTGGCAGGCAATGCCGGGTTCGTGCCCGGTCTGGGTGATTTTCAGCAGCACCACGTCCTGGTCGCAATCGACGCGGATTTCATGCACCGTCTGCACGTGGCCGGATTCCTCGCCCTTGAACCACAGCTTGCCGCGCGAGCGGCTGAAATACACGGCGCGGCCCAGCTCGGCGGTTTTCTGCAGGGCTTCGCGGTTCATCCAGGCGAACATGAGCACGTCGCCCGTGTCCTTTTCCTGGGCGATGACGGGGATCAGCCCCTTCTCGTCCCAGCACAGTTGTTCTAGCCAGTCCATAAGAAACTCTTTATTCAATAGCTGTTTCCGTACAGCCTCCACCGTCACACCCGCGCAGGCGGGTGTCCAGTGGCTGCGTTGACGAAAGACGCGGCAGTGAAGGCACCAAGGTCGTTGCTGGATTCCCGCCTACGCGGGAATGACGGTGGATAGGTAATTTAATAAACATAGCTGCTTGCACTCACATCCATTGATTTTTAGATATAAAAATACCTGAACTCCTTTGTTTATCAGCGGGAACAGCTTCTGTTTTCACAAACGCACGGCAATGCCGCGCTCGCGCAGGTATTCCTTGGCCTGGCGCACGGTGTATTCGCCGTAGTGAAAGATGCTGGCGGCCAGCACGGCATCGGCGCCGCCCTCGGTCACGCCGTCGGCCAGGTGCTGCAGGTTGCCGACGCCGCCCGAGGCGATCACCGGCACGCCCACGGCGTCGCTGACGGCGCGGGTCAGTGGCAGGTCGAAGCCGCTTTTCGTGCCGTCGCGGTCCATGCTGGTCAGCAGGATTTCACCCGCGCCGCGCTCGGCCATCTCCACGGCCCAGCGCACGGCGTCCAGCCCGGTGTTCTTGCGCCCGCCGTGGCTGTAAACGTCCCAGCCGTCGCCCACGGGCTGGCCGTTGGCGCCGATGCGCTGCGCGTCCTCGGGCGTGCGGCGCTTGGCGTCGATGGCCACCACGATGCACTGGGCGCCGTATTTGGCGCTGGCTTCGCTGATGACCTGCGGGTTGCTGATGGCGGCGGAGTTGAAGCTGGTCTTGTCCGCCCCGGCGTTGAGCAGGCGGCGCACGTCGTCCACGGTGCGCACACCGCCGCCCACCGTGAGCGGAATGAACACCTGGCTGGCCACGGCTTCGATGATGGGCAGGATCAGGTCGCGCCCGTCGCTGGTGGCGGTGATGTCCAGGAAGGTCAGCTCGTCGGCGCCCTGCTCGTTGTAGCGGGCGGCGATTTCCACCGGGTCGCCGGCATCGCGCAGTTCGACGAAGTTGACGCCTTTGACCACGCGACCACCGGTCACGTCCAGGCAGGGGATGATGCGTTTGGCAAGCATGGGCAGTGCAGTAAAAAGGAAACGGGGCAAGATACCACGGCTGGGCGGGTTATCCCCGGTGCAATTGGCGGGCCACCCCATCTTGCCAGCGCCAGGCGTCCTGGCACATGGCGGCGATGCCGCGCTGCGCCCGCCAGCCCAGCAGCGTCTGCGCCAGGCCGGGGTCGGCCCAGCAGGCGGCCACGTCGCCAGGGCGGCGCGGCATCATCCGGTAGGGCACGGGGCGGCCACTGGCCTGCTCGAAGCCGTGCACCATCTCCAGCACCGACGTGGGCTGGCCGGTGCCCAGGTTCACCGTCAGCAGGCCGGGGTGCTGGCGCAGGTAGTGCAGCGCGGCCAGATGCCCGTCGGCCAGATCGCAGACGTGGATGTAGTCGCGCTCGCCCGTGCCGTCCCGGGTGGGGTAGTCGCCGCCGAAGACGCTCAGAAACTCGCGCCGCCCCTCGGCCACCTGGGCGACGAAGGGCATCAGGTTGTTCGGAATGCCCTGCGGGTCTTCGCCGATCAGGCCGCTTTCATGCGCCCCGACGGGGTTGAAATAGCGCAGCCGGGCGATGCGCCACTGGCCGGGTTCGGCGGCGTCGACATCGGCCAGCACCTGTTCCATCATCAGCTTGCTCCAACCGTAAGGGTTGGTGGCCGAGAGCGGGAAATCCTCGCGGATCGGCAGGCTTGCCGGGTCGCCATACACCGTGGCCGAGGAGGAGAACACCAGCGTGCGCACATTGGCCGCCTGCATGGCTTGCAGCAGGGTGACGGTGCCCGCCACGTTGTTCTCGTAATAGCGCAGCGGCTGCGCCACCGACTCGCCCACGGCCTTGAGCGCGGCGAAGTGGATGACCGCCTCGATCGGGTGGCGGGCAAAAATGTCGGCCAGCAAGGCGGCATCGCGCACGTCGCCTTCGATGCACCGGGGCTGCTGCCCGGTGATTTGCCCGATGCGCTCCAGCACCGAGGGCTGGCTGTTGCTGAAATTGTCCAGCACCAGATACGGCTGCCCCGCCTGGGCCAGCGCCACGCACATGTGCGAGCCGATATAGCCCGCGCCACCTGTAACCAAAATCATCGAAACTCCTTCTTCCTGCACCGCACCAAAGGTTTGCAAACTATTGTTAACCGAGATCAAATATAAAAAAACTAACGTAATATCGCCTGCACATTTTCTTGCATCTTCATGTCTGCTCGTTTTTTGCACCGCTACATCGCCGCCCTGAAGGACGTTCTGCGCCAGGGGCCGCACCACCTTTTTCTGGTCTGCGCCCTGCTGGCCGGCAACGCCTGGGCGCAAGCGGCGCCCGCCGTGGCACTGTATTACGGCAGCGGCATCGCCCTGAGCGAATTCGGAAATTTTGACATTCTGGTCGTCGATCCCGACCACGCGGCTGCGCCCGGGCTGCCGGCGACCCAGGTCTACGCCTACGCATCGGTGACCGAAGTCCACCCCACGCGGGCGTATTACGACCAGATTCCGGCCCAGTGGAAGCTGGCCCGCAATGCCGACTGGCAGTCCGACGTGATCGACCAGACCACCGCGCAGTGGCCGGATTTTTTCGCCGACACCGTGATCGCGCCCCTGTGGCAGCAGGGCTACCGTGGCTTCTTCCTGGACACGCTCGACTCCTACCGCCTGGCCAGGGACTTTGACGAGCAGGCCCAGCAGCAGGGTCTGGTGCGCGTGATCAACACCCTGCACCAGCGTTTTCCGGGCATTCAGCTGATCTTCAACCGGGGGTTCGAGCTGATCCCCCAACTGCCCGGCAAGGTGCAGATGGTGGCCGCCGAATCGCTGTACCGCGCCTGGAACGCCCGCACCGGGCGCTACGAGGAAGTCCCGCAAGACGATCGCGCCTGGCTGCTGGGCCAGTTGCGCACCATCCAGGAACGCGACCATCTGCCCGTCTTGGTGATCGACTACGCCCCCCCGCAGGACCGGGAACTGGCCCGCCGCACTGCCGAGAAAATTGCCGCCGACGGCTTCATTCCGTGGGTCACCGACAGCGACCTGTCCAGCGTCGGCATCGGCAGCATCGAGCCGGTGGCCCGCCGGGTGCTGGTGCTCTACAACGCCGACGAGTCGCCTTCGCTGCGCTACAGCAATGCCCACCGGTACCTGCAGATGCCGCTGAACCACCTGGGCTATGTGGTGGACTACGCCGACGTCAACCAGCCGCTGCCCAGCGCCGTCTACCCCGATCGCTATGCCGGGGTGGTGACCTGGTTTTCCGGCTTCTACCCGGGCAGCCAGGGGCGCATGGTCGAGCAGTGGCTGGCCCAGCGCATGGATCTGGGCCTGCCCCTGGCCATCGTCGGCACCTGGGGCAAGGAGCCCGGCACGGCATTCGCCCGCAAACTGGGCCTGCAAACCACGGCAGCAGACCCGGCGGCGGCCCCCACCACGCTGACGCTGTCGAGCCAGCACACCATGCTGGGCCTGGAAGCACAGCCGCCCTTGCCGGGCGCACAGACCGATCTGGAACAGCTCAGCCCGGCCCTGCTGGCGCAATCGACCCCGCTGCTGGCGCTGCGCGATGCCCAGGGGCGCACCCTGGTCGGCGGGGCCATCACACCGTGGGGCGGCTTTGTTCTCGACCCCAACGTGCTGACCGAAATCCCCGGCACCGAGGCGGCCCGCTGGATCGTCGATCCCTTCGCCTTCCTGCAGGCCAGCCTGCGCCTGCCCGCCTTGCCGATTCCCGACACCACGACGGAAAACGGCCGGCGCCTCCTGACCGTCCACGTGGACGGCGATGCCTACAACACCCGTGCCGAATTCCCGGGCAGCCCGCTCACGGCCCAGGTGCTGCTCGACCAGGTGTTTCGCAAGTACCGCATCCCGCAAACCATGTCGATCGTGGAATACGAAGCCCACGAAATGACGCCGGAGCTGACTCCCCGGCTCGAAGCCATTGCCCGCGAGATTTTCAGGCTGCCCCACATGGAAGTCGGCAGCCACACCTACTCCCACCCCTTCCTGTGGGACACCTCGCGCCGCCACGGCCTGTTCCTGGAGGACAGCGAAGCCGCCCTGACCCTGGACGTGCCGGGCTACACCATGGATCTGGAGCGCGAAATCGTCGGCTCCACCACATACATCAACACCCGCCTGGCGCCTGCCGACAAACCGGTCAAGCTGCTGCAATGGTCGGGCGACACGGCGCCGGGCGAGGCGGCCCTGGCCATCACCGCCCGCGCCGGGCTGCTCAACCTCAACGGCGGGGACACCTTCATCAGCAAACTCGATCCCAGCCTCACGGCCATTGGCGCCCTGGGCCTGCGCAAGGGGCCGTACCTGCAGGTCTACGCCCCGGCGACCAACGAAAACATCTACACCAACCTGTGGACGGGGCCGTTCTACGGCTTCGAGCGGGTCATTGAAACGTTTGAAATGACCGGCTCGCCCCGGCGCATCAAGCCGGTGGGGATTTACTACCATAGCTATTCCGCGTCCAAACCGGCCGCGCTCAAGGCCGTCCACAAGGCCTACGACTGGGCGCTGCGCCAGCCGCTGCACCCGATTCACGCCTATGAATTTGCGCAAAAAGTGCAGGATTTCTACGACTTCGCCATCGCCCGCGACGGCACCGGCTGGCGCCTGAGCAGCCCCGGACACCTGCGTACCGTGCGCCTGCCGGCCGCGCTGGGCCTGCCCGACGTGCAGGCCAGCCAGGCCATTGCCGGCTGGCGCCCGGGAGAGGAGGCGCCCTATGTCCACATGAGCGGCCCCTCGGCCCGGCTGCGCACCGCTGCGGCGGCAGACAAGGCCCCTTATCTGTACGAAGCCAACGGGCGCCTGACCGCCTGGCAGCGCACCGACCAGGGCTTCACGGCCACGTTCCAGGGCCATGTCCCCCTGGTCGTCACCCTGGCCAACACCCAGGGCTGCCAGGTGCGTGCCGACCAGCGCCCCATCGCCGCACAGCAACGCAGTGCGAACACCCAAACCTTCCAACTTGCCCATGCTGCCGCCCGGATCGACGTCCTCTGCCCAGGCCACTGAGCGCCCCGTCCTCGCGCCCGACTGGCTCGTGCTGGCCATGACCGCCCTGGTGTGCCTGGCGCTGTGGCTGATTTACCCGCGCCAGGACCTGGAGAAACGCCTGGCCGGACTGGCCGAGTCCGAGCTGACCAATGCCTACCTGAGCAACCTCCTGCACAGCGACCCGGACAATCCGCACCTGCGCCTGCTGCTGGCGCAGCGCCAGATCGCCCACGGCGAAGTCACCCATGCCCGCCGCACCCTGGCGCCGGCCCTGGCGTCCAGCGACCCCGAGCTGCACCGCCAGGCCCTGTGGGCGCAGTGGGAGCTGGCGCTGTACGAATACAACCACCTGCCCGCCGCCAGCGCCGACCGGCGCCTGGCGCAAAGCCAGGCCATCCGCCAGCAGATCCAGGAGCTGGCGCAAATCCCCTGGCCGCCAGCCCAGACCCTGCGCCTGGCCACCTGGGCCAGCCAGTTCCAGGAAAACACGCTGGCGCTGGCCCTGTTCACCACGCTGATCCCGGACGACCCGCAGGCCGCCGTCCAGTTCTACCGCACCGCCGCCCAGGAGGCCCTGGCCCGGGGCGACTACCACGGCAGCGCCCGGCTGTACCTGCAGGCCAGCACCGCCAGCCCCTCCGCCCGGGAGGCCAAGGCGCTGTACATCGACGCCGTGCGCACCCTGCAATCGGGCAACCAGATGGCCGCCGCCCTGGCGCTGGCCGAAGCCGAAGCCGGCCCCTGGGCCAGCGACCCCGAGGTGCTCACCCTGCTGGTCAACCTGGCCCGGGCTGCGGGCCAGCCGGACGTGGCGGAAAAATACGTGCGCCAATTGCTGCGGCAGTCCCTGTCTGGCCAGTGGAAGAAACAGGAGCATCTGGCGCTTTCCAATCAAGGTTTTCATGAAAAAACCTATGTGAAATACCTTATTTCATCAGCGCAACAAGCTCCTGAAACAATGAGCAGCACGGTGTATGACGATGGCGCCCGGTGGCTGCGCCCCCGGGGGCTGCCCATGGCCGACCAGGCTGCCCCGCCCGCCCTGCCGCCGTTTGACGAGAAAACCTACCTCCTGGGCTACCAGGTGTTCCTGGAAAACGGCAAGCTGCAGGACGCCTGGCTGCTGGCCAGCGCCGCCGTGCAGCACCGGCCAGACGCCATGGACTGGCGCGAACGCCTGGCACAAACCTCGGAATGGACGGGCCACCAGCCCCAGGCGCTGCAACACTGGCTGGTACTGGCCCGCCGCACCGGCAGCGATGCTGCCTGGCAGGCCGTACTGCGTCTGGCCCCGGGCCTGTTCGACGATGCGGCCCTGGCCGAGGCCCTGGGCCACGCCTTGCAGGCCCGCCCCGGCGACCGCGCCTTGCTGCACGCCTTCGTCGCCACGCAGGAGCGGGCCGGCGAACCCCAGGCCGCCATCGCCTTCCTGCAGCGCCACACCCCCACCGCCGACACCCTGGAACTGCTGGCCCAACTGGCCGAACGCGCCGGCCAGCCCGCCCTGGCCCTGGCCACCTGGCAGCGGCTGCTGGCCGACCCGGGCCAGCTCAACGCCCAGCGGGCCATGCAGGCCGCGCTGCTGGCGCTCAGGCAGGGGCAGCCCGACCAGGGCCTGGCCTGGCTGGAAGCGGCCCATGCCCTGCCGCCCCCGCAGGAATCCGAAGCAGCGGCCACCCTCTGGCGCGTCACCGGCGCCGTGGCCGAAAGCCGCGACCACCAGGCCCTGGCCGTGGATGCCTACCGCCAGCTCACTGCCACGCCCGAGGCCGAGCTGACCGACTTCGACGGCCTCATCCGCCTGCTGCTGGCCCCCCAGCCGCTGCAGGCTGCCGAAGCCGCCTGGCAGGCCTGGGAACGTTTTCACGAACCCCGCCACCTGCTGCAAGCCTGGACGGTCTGGAGCAATCGCAACCAGTGGCCCCTGATGACCCGCAGTCTGGCCCAGCTCCAGGCACAGCCGCAGCATTGGCCGGCCCTGCAGCAATCGCCCGAATTCCTGCGCCTGCTGGGGGCCTACCACCAGAACTTTGGCCGCCTGGAGCTGGCCCGCAAATACTACGAGGCCGGCTTTGCTCTGGCCCCCGATTCGGACGCCATGCGCCAGGCGCTGCTGTGGCTGTTCATCGACAGCAACGACGCCGTGGCCCTGCAGCGCCTGCTCACGCAGTACGAATCGCGCTGGAGCCAGTCGGAAGCCATGCACGACAGCCTGGCTGCCGCCTACCAGGCGCTCTCCCAGCCCCAGGTGGCGCTGCAGCGCTACCTGACCCCGCAGGCCAGCGCCCACGAGAACGATTTCCTGTGGCTGATGAACTACGCCGATGCGCTGGGCGAAAACCAGCAGAGCGATCAGGCCTGGCGGCTGCGCCGCGCCCTGCTGGCCCGGCAGTGGCACCAGGCCCGACAAGGCAGCACCGGCCAGCGCCTGAGCCGTGCGCAGGCCAGCGCCCAGTGGCTGACCCAGGAGGGCGTGGACACGGTGCAGCGCATCGCCCGCGCCCGGCTGAACCTGACCCAGCAGCCCGGCGACCCGGCGCTGGAAGTGCTGCGCGAACTGCTGCGCCTGGACCGGGATGCGCAGGGCAACTACTCCAACGCCGCCGCGGAAACCGCCATCGGCTGGCTGCAGGATGCCGCCGAATACGGGGCCGAACGCCGCTTCCTCCACCACCAGTACGCCCGCAGCCAGGGCCTGCGCAGCCACCGCCCGCTGTGGGCCGACATCACCCTGGCGCTGGCCGAGGAGGATCGGGCCGCCACCGGCCAGTTGCTGGAAACCTTCGACCAGCGCCTGCCGCGCTACGACCGGGTGAATGCGGCCGCCGCCATCGGCGACCTGCGCCGCGCCCAGAGCGCCGCCTTTGAAACCCAGGACCGCCAGACCGACGACGACCCGCTGCACCTGCAACTGACGGACAACCTGCTGGCCTTCAGCGACCACGTGGCCGTGCGCGGCAGCACCGAACAACTCGGGGACATGGACGAGACCGGCGCCTCGGCCCGGTGGCACCGGGCGATCTCGCCGCACCTGTCCCTGGACATCGGCTTTGCCAGCGTGCGGCGCATGAACATCTCCAGCAGTTTTGCCGCAGCCCTCCCGGAAGAAAAAATCTTTTCCCTGCTGGCCCGCTGGCAGCACCCCGACGGACTGACGCAACTGAGTGCAGCCCGGCGCCAGGGCTACGCCGATACCACCCCGGTGCTGCTTACCCACGACCGGCGCATCGACAACCGCCTGCGCTGGTACGCCGAACTGGGCCGGCAACTGTCCACGACCGAAAGCCTGCCGCTGCGCCTGGTGGGGATGAAGGACCTGGCCAGCCTGAGCCTGCGCTACCAGGCCAGCCGCCTCGACCGCCTGGCCCTGACCCACGCGCAGGAGCGCTACTTCCTGCAAACGGGCGCCCAGGTCGGCAGCGGCCGCCACACCACGCTGGAATACACCCACACCTACCGCCAGGACGCCCCCACGGTGGACCTGGGCGCGTTCTGGTCGACCCACAGCTACCGGCGCCGCGACCCGGCCACGCTGGGCCGCCAGGGGCTGCTGGCAGCCCAGCGCATCCTGCCTCCCGGGGCCAGCGCCGCAGCCGACCCGGGGTTCTACCTGCCGGAGAATTTCCAGTTCTACGGCCTGCAGGCGGCATTCAACATGCGCTTCGAAGAGGACTACACCCGGGCCGTGCGCCCGTATGCCATGGTCAGCGCCACCCGGCACAGCCGGCTGGGCGCCGGCTATGGCCTGCGCCTGGGGCTGGCCGGCAACGTGCTGGGCCCCGACCACCTGAGCCTGAGCTGGGGCATGGACAAGTCCGGGGCCGATTCCGCCAGCAGCGCCAACGGGCTGACGCGCAACCTGTCCTTGTCCTACCGCCTGCATTTTTAATCTTCACTTCCAGAAAGCTTCACCATGCTGTACTGCTCTTCCTTGCTGCGCCGTCTCGGCCTGCCCCTGGCTACTGCGGCGGCCTTGCTGCTCTCGGCCTGTTCCACCCTGGACAGGGGCGCCGCCCCGCCGCTGCAAGCCCAGTCGAGCTGGGTGGTGCTGCCCTTTGCCAACCACACCGAAACGCCCCTGGCCGGTAACCGCGCCGAGGCCATCGCCGCCGCCGTGCTGCACGCCCAGGGGATCGGCAGCGTGCGCCGCGCCCCGGATGCCGCCGTGCAGGAAGCCCTGTTCAGCGCTGCCGACAACAGCCGCCAGGAGGACGCCCTGGCCTGGGCCAGGGACAACCGCATCCGCTACGCGCTGGCAGGGGCCGTCGAGGAATGGCGCTACAAGGTCGGCGTGGACGGCGAACCGGCAGCGGGCGTGACCCTGCAGATCATCGATGTGCAGACGGGCGAACTGCTGTGGAGCGGCACGGGCGGCAAGAGCGGCTGGAGCCGCGAGGCCCTGTCCGCCGTCGCCCAGCAACTCATCCGCAAGCTGCTGCGTACCGGCCTGGCCCAGGCCCGGTAAAACCTCCGCGCCATGACAAGTCCCGAAACGGCGACCGCACGCCGTGAAATCCACCACCGCCAGGACGCTGCCGCGCCCCGGGGGCTGCACATCCCGGCCAACCTGCTGGGCAAACTGGCGCCCTACCACCCGCACCCGGCCATCGTGCTGCTGGAGACGCTGCTCCTGCCCGCTGCGGCCCTGGCCCTGGGCCTGCTCTGGGCGCCGCAAGACCCCCTGCAGACCCAGGGGGCCGGTTTTCCCTGGCCCTGGCTGGCGCCCGTCATCCTGGCCCTGCGCTACGGCCCGCTGCCGGGCCTGGGCGCCGCGCTGGTGCTGCTGGCCGGTTGGCTGGCGCTGAACAGCGGGCACTACGACCAGTTCCCGAAAATGTATTTCCTCGGCGGCCTGGTGCTGGTCATGCTGGTGGGGGAATTTGCCAGCCTGTGGCACACCCGCACCCGGCGGGCCGAAACCCTGCAGGCCTACCTGGACCAGCGGCTGGAGCACCTGGTGCGCCAGCACTACCTGCTGCGCCTGTCGCACGACCGGCTGGAGCAGGAGCTGATCGGCCGCCCCATGTCGATGCGCGATGCCCTGCTGGCCCTGCGCGATGCCGGGCAGGGCAGCAATCCGCACGCCCCCGACGTGCTCCTGCGCCTGCTGGCCCAATACTGCCAGCTGGAGGCGGCGGCCCTGTACCCGCTCACCGACGACAAGCCGGGCACGGCGCCCCTGGCCAGCCTGGGCGGCGTCAGCGCCCTGGATGCCGCCGATCCCCTGGTCGTCCAGGCCCTGGGTTGCCACAAGCTCTGCCACGTCAGCCAGGCGCTGGCCAGCCAGCAGACATCCCGCTACCTGGTGGCCGCGCCCCTGCGGGACCTGGCCGGTTCCCTGTACGGCCTGCTGGTGGTCGAGGACATGCCCTTCTTCGCCCTGCAGGAGGAGAACCTGCAGACCCTGAACCTGCTGCTGGGCTACTACACCGACGGCCTGTCCATGCACGCCCTGGCCGCGCCGATCGTGGCGCAGTTCCCCGACTGCCCGCCGACCTTCGCCTTCGAGCTGCAACGGCTTGGCCACATCCACCGCCAGACCCAGGTGCCCAGCATCGTGGTGGTGTTGGAGTGCCTGGAGCGGGCCATCGCGCTCGACCTGCCCCAGCAGATTCAGCGCCTGAAGCGGGAAATGGACGAGATCTGGTGCCTTGAAGCGCCGCAGCGCACGACCCTGGCCGTGCTGATGCCGCTGGGCGACGCGGCCACGGCCGAAGGCTACATCGCCCGCCTGCAGGGCTGGGCCGCACAGCAAGGCCATGCCTCGCTGGCCGATGCCGGCGTTTTTCCCCACGTCATCGCGCTCAGCAGCAGCGCCCCTGAAACCACCGTGGCCCGCATCCACGGCATTGCCCATGCTTAACCTGAAACTCGGCCTGGCCGCACTGGGGATGGAAGCCAGCGCCTGGACGACCGTGGCCCTGCTGTACGAACGCTCGGACGCAGCCCTGGCCGGGTATCTGCTGCTGCACGCCCTGGCCTGCGTCTTGCTGTCGCTGACGCTGCTGCCCCTGTTGCGCCAGCGCCAGGGGCGCCCGGGCTGGACGTTGCTCCTGATCATGGCGTGCAGCTACGCCATTCCGGTAGCAGGCTTCGTCGGGGTCGTGGCGGCCTTTGTCTTCCTGACGCTGTACCGCAAGCCCCGCCGCCGCGACGATTTCGAGATGCTGGAGTCCCCCGAGTTCGACCAGCACGAAAAGCGGCGCAACAGCTTTCGGCACATCGGCATGCGCTCTTTCCTGACCAATACCAGGGCGCCCCTGCACGCCCGGATGCGGGCCATGTCCGCGCTGCAATACGTCGGCGGGCGCACGGCCACCCCGCTGCTGCGCACGGCGATGGGCGATGCCAGCGAAGACCTGCGCCTGCTGGCCTACGGCATGCTGGACAACCTGGAAAAGCGCATCAACCACGCCATCGACCAAGAGCTGCAGACCTGGCACGGCGCCCAGGCGGCCAGCGACGAAGTGCAGAGCATGGACAGCGCCCGCCAACTGGCCGACCTGTATTGGGAGCTGGTCTACCAGGCACTGGTGCAGGGCGACTTGCGCGACCATGCCTGCGCCCAGGCGCTGCATTACTGCGAATACGTCCTGGCCCGGCAACCCGACAACGCCGCCCTGGTGCTGCGCAAGGGGCGCCTGCTGCATGCCCAGGGCCGGGGGGCGCAGGCCCAGGCCGCCTACGCCCACGCCCGCACCCTGGGGCTGCCGGCCACGCGCGTGCTGCCCTACGAGGCCGAGCTGTGCTTCGAACAGCGCGATTTCCTGCGCACCCAGGCGCTCATGCGGGCATTGGACCAATGGGGCGCACTGCCGCGCCTGCGCCCGGTCATCAATTACTGGAAGGGCCAATGATGCCGTCCCCCCAAGCCGGCGATGCCGACATCGCCCTGTTGCTGGAAGGCACCTTTCCCTACGTGAGCGGGGGCGTCTCCAGCTGGATCAACCAGATCATCCGCGCCTACCCGCAGTACCGCTTTGCCATCGTCTTCCTGGGCAGCAAGCGCCAGGACTACGGCACCTTCCGCTATCCCCTGCCCGACAACGTGGTGCATTTCGAGGAGCACTTCCTGTACGAGGACGTGCAGCGCGGCACGCAGTTGCAGCCCATGGAACGCCCGGGCGATCCGCAGGGCACGGCCCTGGTCCGGGATTTCCTGGCCGCACTGGCCGCCGGCGGCCCCCATGCGCCCCAGGCGATGGCGGCGTTCGAGGCCGTGGCGGCCCAGCTGCTGCCCGGCGGGGCGATTGCCCTGGAGGACTTCCTCTACAGCCGCCAGTCCTGGAACCTCCTGTGCCAGATCTACCGCGACCACTGCGCCGACCCCTCGTTCGTGGATTTTTTCTGGACGGTGCGCATCATGCTGCAGCCCCTGTGGACCCTGGCCCGGGTGGCCCAGGCGCTGCTCCCGGTGCGGGCGGTGCATTGCGCCTCGACCGGGTACGCGGGCTTTCTGGGCGGCCTGCTGGCGCAGACCCGCAGCATTCCCCTGGTGCTGTCCGAGCACGGGATCTACACCAAGGAACGCAAGATCGACCTGTTCAAAAGCGAATGGATCCACGACAACCGCAACATCTTCCAGCGCGACCCGGCGGAGCTGTCGTACTTCCGCCAGTTGTGGATTGCCTTCTTCGAGTGGCTGGGCCGCTACTGCTACCACCGGGCCGACCCCATCATTGCGCTGTACGAGGCCAACCGCCTGCGCCAGGTCCAGGACGGCGCCGACGCGGCACGCACCATGAACATCCCCAACGGCATCGCCCTGGCCCGCTTTGCGCCGCTGCGCAGCCGACGCCCGGCCAGCCCGCCGCCCGTGCTGTGCCTGATTGGCCGGGTGGTGCCGATCAAGGACATCAAGACCTTCATCCGTGCCATGCGCCGGGTCGCCAACCAGAACCCCCAGGCCCAGGGCTGGATCGCCGGGCCGGAAGATGAAGACCCGGCCTACGCCCAGGAATGCCGCAACCTGGTGCGCAGCCTGGGCCTGGAGGAGCAGGTGCGCTTTCTGGGCTTTCAGAAGGTCGAGGATCTGATGCCGCAGATCGGCCTGGTCGTGCTCTCCTCGATCAGCGAAGCCCTGCCCCTGGTACTGCTGGAGGGCTACGCCGCCGGGGTGCCGGCGGTGAGCACCGATGTCGGCTCGTGCCGCCAGTTGGTGTACGGGCTGGATGCCGAAGACCAGGCCCTGGGTGCCTCCGGCGCCGTGGTGCCGATCGCCCAGCCGCAGCAACTGGCCGATGCCGCCCTGGCCCTGCTGGGCGACCCTGCCGCCTGGCAGGCCGCCAGCGCCGCCGCCGTGGCGCGGGTGGAGCGTTATTACACCGACACCCTGATGTTCGACCGCTACCGCCAGGTGTACGAAGGGGCGCTGGCGCCCACTGCGAAAGCGAAAGGATAAGACCATGGCCGGGATCGGTTTCGAGCTGCGCCACATGCTGCGCAAGAACACCCTGCTGGGGCTGCTGCAGGCGTACACCTACGCCAGCGTGATCGGCTCGGGGCCATGGGTGCTGTCCATCGTCGGCATCCTGCTGATCGGCATTTTCAGCGCCAGCGTGGTCGTGCCGGCCACCCTGGTCACGCAGTTCCAGACCTCGGTGACCTACCTGGTGGCATGCAGCCTGATCTATACCGGGCTGGCGCAGCTGGCGTTCACCCGCTTCGTCTCCGACCGGATGTTCGAGCGGCGCAAGCACGCCATCCTGCCCAATCTGCACGGCCTGATGGCGCTGGTGCTGCTGGGCGCGGGCGGCCTGGGCACGCTGGCGCTGTTTTTCGTCCTGCCCGGCGAGGGGGTGCTGTACCGCCTGCTCATGCTGGCCGGGTTCATCCTGCTGTCCGGGGTGTGGATCCTGACCGTGCTGCTCTCGGGCATGAAGCGCTATAAGGCCATCGTGGCGCTGTTTGCCCTGTCCTACGGGCTGATCGTGGTCAGCGCCCTGCTGCTGCGCCGCTGGGGGCTGGAGGGGCTGCTGGCCGGCTTCGTGCTGGGCCACTACGTGCTGCTGGCCGGCATGTGGCTGCTCATCGTGCGCGAGTTCCACCCGGCGCGGCGCATGATGGCCTTCGACTTCCTGCAGGCGGGCAAGCTCTACCCCGCGCTGGTGGCGGTGGGCTTTCTGTGGAACCTGGGCATCTGGGCGGACAAGTTCATGTTCTGGTTCTTCACGCCCACTTCGCAGCCCATCATCGGCCATCTGCGGGCCTCGCTGATCTACGACCTGCCGGTGTTCCTCTCCTACCTGTCGATCATCCCCGGCATGGCGGTGTTCCTGGTGCGCATCGAGACGGATTTCGTCGAGTACTACGACAAGTTCTACGACGCGGTGCGCGATGGCGGTTCGCTGGAATTCATCGAGGCCATGCGCAACGAAATGGTCCACGCCATCCGCCACGGCCTGAGCGAGATCGCCAAGATCCAGACCCTGGCGGTACTCATCACCTTTGTCGGCGGGCCGGCCATCCTGGACTTCATCGGCATCTCGCGCCTGTACCTGCCGCTGCTGCAGGTGCAGGTGATCGGCGCCGGCCTGCAGGTAGGGCTGATGGCGGTGCTGAACGTGTTTTTCTACCTCGACCAGCGCCGCATCGTGCTGTGGCTGTGCGTGCAGTTCGTGCTGCTGAACGTGGTGCTGACCGGCCTGAGCCTGTGGTTTGGCGCGGCCCTGTACGGCTACGGCTTTGCGCTGGCCACGCTGCTGACCCTGGCCACGGGCCTGTTGCTGCTCTCGCGCAAGCTCGACCGGCTGGAGTACCAGACCTTCATGCTGCAATAAGAAACGGCCAGGATTTCCTGGCCGTTTCCGTGCATCACGGGGAATGCCTCACGCCTGTTCGGTCAGCGCGTCCGCCCGTTCCTGGGCGGCAGCGAAGTCCAGGTCGCCCGAATAAATCGCACGGCCACAGATCACGCCCTCGATGCCCTCGTCCTGCACGGCGCACAGCGCGTCGATGTCGGCCATGCCCGCCAGTCCGCCCGAGGCGATGATGGGAATGCGCACGGCCTGCGACAGCTTCACGGTGGCGTCGATGTTGATGCCGGAGAGCATCCCGTCGCGGCCGATGTCGGTGTAGATGATGGACTCCACGCCCCAGTCCTCGAAGCGCTTGGCGGTGGGGATGACCTCCTGGCCGGTGAGCTTGCCCCAGCCGTCGACGGCAATCTTGCCGTCCTTGGCATCCAGGCCGACGATGATGTGCCCGGCAAAGGCGCTGCACGCATCTTGCAGGAAGCCGGGGTTCTTCACGGCGGCGGTGCCGATGATGATGTAGTCCATGCCCAGATCGACGTAGCGCTCGATCGTGTCCAGATCGCGGATGCCACCGCCCAGCTGCACGGGGATTTCCCCGTCCACTTCTTTCAGGATGGCCTTGATGGCGGCAAGGTTCTTCGGCTGGCCGGCGAACGCGCCGTTCAAATCCACCAGGTGCAGGCGCCGCGCCCCGGCATCCAGCCAGCGGCGGGCCATTTCGGCAGGGTCGCCGAAGATGGTCGATTGGTCCATATCGCCTTGTTTCAGGCGTACGCATTGGCCGTCTTTGAGGTCGATGGCAGGAATGAGCAGCATGGGTGATGAAGGTGCAAAAGTGGCATCAGAACCTGTTCACGATCTTTTCATGGTGTCCGCAAGGCAGCAAAAGGCCGCAATCCAGGCGCGTGCCGCAGCTCAGGCTGGTGGCCTGAGCAAGGTGCGCAACGACGAGTGCGGTTTTTTGCTGCCTTGCCCGAAGGGTTGCCCCGCCAAGACAGCATCTGCTGCGTTGCAAATCCTCGCCGCCCCACCAGGGCGTCTGCGGTTTGCGCCTTGCATCTGCCGCCTTGGCGGGGCAACGGACATCATGAAAAGATCGTGAACAGGTTCTCAGAGTGCCGGGTTGAGGAAGGGTGAAATCTTAGAACGAAAACAGTCGCTTAGGAATCTGCTTCAAGGCTGCCAGTGCAGGAAATTCCGGTACAGGCGCAGGCCCTGGGCGGCGCTTTTTTCCGGATGGAACTGGGTGGCGAACATGGTAGCGTGGGCCACGGCGCTGGTAAACCGGATGCCGTAGTCCGTAGCGGCGGCGCCATCGCTCTCCTGGGTCGGCTGGGCGTAGAAGCTGTGCACGAAGTAGAAGAAGCTGCCGTCCGCCACCCCGTCCCACAGCGGATGGCGCTGCCCGCCATGCCCGGCCTGCCAGACCTGGTTCCAGCCCATTTGCGGCACCTTGAAGCGGCTGCCGTCGGCCTGGCGCTGGCCGGCCAGGTCGAAGCGGCGCACCTGGCCGGGGATCAGGCCCAGGCCGGGGGTGTCGCCCTCCTCGCTGTGCTCCAGCAGCATCTGCATCCCGACGCAGACGCCGAACAGCGGCTTGCTGGCTGCCGCTTCGCGCACGGCCTCTTCCATGCCGCTGGCCCGCAGCGCGGCCATGCAGTCGCGCATGGCGCCCTGGCCGGGCAGCACGACGCGGCTGGCAGAGCGCACCACGGCGGGGTCTTGCGTGACCTGCACGCGCACGCTGCTGTCGGCGGCAGCGGTGTGTACCGCCTGGGCCACGGAACGCAGGTTGCCCATGCCGTAATCGACGACGGCGACGGTGTTTGTTATTGATTGCATAGCTGCTTGCGCTTGTTAATACTGGTTTCTAGATTGTTTTCTATCTGAGATTAAATCTATACCAGCGGGAAAAGCTCTCTTTTTTTACAAAGCACCCTTGGTGGACGGAATCACCCCGGCCATGCGCGGGTCGTGCTCCAGCGCAAAGCGCAGCGCCCGGGCAAACGCCTTGAAGATGGTTTCGCACTGGTGGTGGGCGTTGAAGCCCTTGAGGTTGTCGATGTGCAGCGTCACGCCCGCATGGTTCACGAAGCCCTGGAAGAATTCGTAGACCAGTTGCGTGTCGAGCTGGCCGATGCTGCCCGCCGTGAACTTCACGTCCATGTGCAGGCCGGGGCGGCCCGAGAAGTCGATGACCACGCGGCTCAGGGCTTCGTCCAGCGGCACGTAGGCGTGGCCGTAGCGGCGGATGCCTTTTTTGTCGCCAACGGCCTGGGCAAAAGCCTGGCCGATGGTGATGCCGATGTCTTCCACCGTGTGGTGGCCGTCGATGTGCAGGTCGCCTGCGCATTCCACGTCCAGGTCGATCAGGCCGTGGCGGGCAATCTGGTCGAGCATGTGGTCGAGAAAGCCGATGCCCGAATTGAGCCGGGCCTGCCCGCTGCCGTCCAGGTTGACGCGCACCTGCACGCGGGTTTCCGCCGTGTTGCGCTGCACTTCGGCCGTGCGGGCAGTGGAGGGCTGGGTGGTGACTAATGCATTGCTGGTCATAAGGACTCCTGTAAAACGGCCAACATCCGGGTATTTTCTTCGGCGCTGCCCACGGTCAGGCGCAGGCAGTTGTGCAGCAGCGGGTGCAGGGCGCTGACGTTTTTCACCAGCACCCCGCGCTCTTTCATCGCCGCCAGGGTGCGGGCGGCATCGGGCACGCGCAGCAGCACCATGTTCGCTTCCGAGAGCCAGACCTGCTCCACCCCCGCCATGCCCTGCAGGGCCGCCAGCAAAACGCTGCGCTGGGCGCACAGCTCCTGCGCCTGGGCGGCAAACACCTCGGCATGTTCCAGGGCGAACAAGGCGGCTTCGCTGTTCAGGACGCTGACGTTGTACGGCGGGCGCACCTTGTCGATTTCCGCCACCAGCGCCTGCGCTCCCAGCATGTAGCCCAGGCGCACCCCGGCCAGGCCGAACTTGGAGAGCGTGCGCATCAACAGCACGTGGCCGTTGCGCTGCGGCGCACGGCGGATTTCGTCCAGCCAGGTGCGGCTGGCAAAGGGCTGGTAGGCCTCGTCGACGACGACGATGCCGCCCACCTGGGCGGCGGCGTCGATCACCGCCTGCATGTCCGCCTGCGCCCACAGCGTGGCCGTGGGGTTGTTCGGGTAGGCCAGATAGGTGATGGCCGGGCGGTGCAAGGCTATCGCGGCGCACATGGCGGGCACGTCCAGGGCGAAGTCGGCCGTCAGATCGACACCGACAAACTCCAGCCCCTGCAACTGCGCACTCATGGCGTACATGACAAAGCCGGGCAGCGGCGCCAGCACCTTGGCCCCCGGCCGGGCGCAGGCCAGGCTGACCAGGCTAATCAGTTCGTCCGAGCCATTGCCCAGCATCAGGCCGCAGCCCGCAGGCACGTCCACATACTGCGCCAGCGCCTGGTGCAGCAGGCCGATGCGCTCGCCCGGATAGCGGTTGATCGCCAGGGCACCCAGGCGCTGGCCCAACTGCGCTTGCAGTTCAGGCGGCAGCGTGAAGGGGTTTTCCATCGCATCCATCTTCAGCAGTCCGGCGGCAGGCTGGACGTGGTAGGCGGCCATGGCCCGCACATCCGGGCGGATGCGTTGCACGGCGGCATCGGTGGTAGTGGTCATAACTTTCCTTCTGCAAATTCCTGCGGCGTGCCGTGCAAGGGATGGCACACCCGCACCCCGCCATACACCGTGCCGTGGGGCAGGTGCAGGCTCAACATCGCCTGGCAGCCGCTGTGCTGGGCGCAGGCCAGGGCCAGGCAATCGCCAAAGGGCAGGTCGTGCCGCGCCTCGATGGCCCAGGCGGTTTCCAGCGTGGCAGCGTCGGTCTTCCAGGGCGTCCAGGTCTGGTAGCGGCGCATGGCGGCGCGGGCATCGCCACGCGGCATGGGCCGGGGCGCGGCCACGACCTGATCGTAGAACTCCACCAGCGCCTGATTGCCGGTGCGCCCGCTGCGGTGCTGCCACAGCGCATCCAGCCAGGCCAGGCAGGCGGCATACAAATCCTGCGCTCCCGTGTCTTCGGCGGCAATCAGCACCGAGGTATCGACGAACACCGGGTTCATGCCGCGCCCCCCGGTTTGGCAGCCTTCGGGGCATCGACCCTTGCCGGGCTGGCGCTGCGTGCCCTGGCTTGCACATCCGCCTGCGCCTGCCAGTTGCGCTCGTCGGTGCGCCAGGCCAGGTAGGCGCGTTCATAGGCGTCCTCGCGCTGCTGCAACTCGGCCATGAAGTCCCCCACCATGCGCGAGACGCTGGTGCCCCGGCGGGCCGCCTCGATGCGTGCCCATTCCAGCACGCTGTCTTCCACGGTGATGGTCAGGTTTTTCATGCGGCGCAGTCTACACGAATTTCGTGTTGCACGAAATTCGTGTGACCAGCGGCATCCTCGTCATGCCTTGTGCTTGCCGGTATCCGGCAGCAGCGCCGTCACCAGCCCCAGCAACGGCAGATAGGCCGTCACCCCGTACACCCAGACAATGCCGTGGACATCGGCCAGCTTGCCCAGGCCCGCCGCCCCCAATCCGCCAATGCCGAACATCAGCCCGAACATCAACCCCGACACCATGCCCACGCGGCCCGGCACCGCCTCCTGGGCATAGACGACCATCGCGGCAAAGGCCGAGGACATCACCAGCCCGATCAGCATCGCCAGCACCGCCGTCCAGAACAGGCCGACATGCGGCAACGCCAGCGCGAACGGCGCCACGCCCAGGAAAGACACCCAGATCACCGCCTTGCGCCCGATGCGGTCGCCCACCGGCCCGCCCGCAAAGGTGCCCACGGCAACGGACGCCAGGAACATGAACAGGAAAATCTGGCTGTGCTGCACGCCCAGGCCAAAGCGCTGTATCAGGTAGAAGGTGAAATAGTTGGTGAACGCCGCGATGTAGACGAACTTGGCAAACAACAGCACGCAGATCACCATCACGGCCCGCACCACGCCCGCGCGGCCCAGGCCATCGGCACGGCCCTGGCCCAGGCTGCGGGCCTGCGCCTGCCCGTGCCGCCGAACCCAGAGCGTGAGCCGGTACAGCACGAAAATCGCTGCCAGGGCAATCAGCATGAACCACGCCACCGCCCCCTGCCCGTGGGGAATGACGATGGCCGCAGCCAGCAGCGGGCCGATGGCCGAGCCGGTATTGCCGCCCACCTGAAAGGTCGATTGCGCCGTGCCGAAACGCCCGCCCGACGCCAGCCTGGCAATGCGCGATGCCTCCGGGTGGAAGGTCGCCGAACCCACGCCCACCACCGCCGCCGCCACCAGCAGCATCGGGTAACTGCCCGCCGTGGCCAGCAATGCGATGCCGATCAAGGTCATCCCCATCCCCGATGGCAGCAGATAGGGCAAGGGACGCTTGTCCGTATACAGCCCCACCCAGGGCTGCAACAGCGATGCCGTGACCTGATACACCAGCCCGATGATGCCGATCTGCCCGAAACTGAGCGCAAAGTTCTGCTTGAGCAGCGGAAAGATCGCCGGCAGCATGGCCTGGATCAGGTCATTGAGCAAATGCGCCAGCGCCGCACCGCCCACCACGGGCAGCAGAAAGCCTTGCGGCTGGGCGGGGGCAGCCTTCGGGCTGATGGCGATGGGAATGGTCATAAAACAATACGAGTGGGATAGAAAAGCGAATGTCCGTGGGGAGTTATTGCCAGCCCTCGCCATACGCCTGCACGCGGCCTTTTACTGGCCAGCAGCACAGTGGATGTGCCGACCGTCCTAGCGTTGCAGCACCTGCCGGATATGCCGCAGCATCCCGAAAAACGTCAGTCCCCAGGCGATCAGCGCCACCCACCAGAACGCCAGCGGCACACTGCGCAAAAAGCCGAAAGCCATCGCCTTGTCCAACTGCCAGGTACAGGCCGCATACATCCCCAGCGGAAACACCGCCCCCCAATACAAGGGGTCGTAATGCAGGGGGAAGCGCCGGTAGACGTGCCGCCAGATGCCCAGCACCAGCAGCATGGGAATCCACCACGTGCCGGTGGCCCAATAAAGCAGGGTAAAGCCCTTGATGAAAGGCAGCAGTTCGGCCAGATACGGCGCATGGGGCGCGTTCTGGATCAGCAGCGAACCGGCCAGGGTGGAAATCGCCATGGCGCCCATGTTGATCCAGTACGGCGGGGCCAGGTCGCCGGGAACGAAGCGAAAGAAGGTGTAGCGGTAAAAAATCAGCGACATCATCCAGATGTAGAGCATCCCGCCCCACAGCCACATGGACAGCGCCAGCAAATTCAGCTCCAACCGCAGGGGTTGCCCAATGCGGTCGGCCAGCAGGCAACTGCTGACGGCCAGTGACTGGGTCGCCACCACCGCCAGCAGCCAGGCACCGTTGATGCCCTTGTCCAACGGCGGCTTGTCCTGCTTGACGGTGAAGGCGGTGAAGATGGAATACGTCAGCACCAGCCACAGCAGCAGCGCCAGCACCCACAGGCCCACGCCCAGCGCCAGCCAGTCGAGCTGCACCACCACCTGGCTGGACAAAATCCCCGAAGCCGCCACCGTGGTGAAAAACCCCGGCCCGCGCAGATGGTCGATCCAATCCCGAAAAAACCGCTGCGGATACAGCACCGCCCGCATCCCGTACAGCAGCCACAGCACGGCGTACTGGCCGAAATTCAGCCACAGCAGCACCCGGGCCACCAGCGGGTGGCCCATCATGCTTGCCCCCAGGGAAACAATGCCCGTGGCCATCACCAGCCCGAAATAGGCGGGGGATAAATCAGCCAAGGGAGTGTGCCAAGGCGGAGTTCGTCGGTGCGACGAGCCGTGAAAGTTCACTTGAACGCGGAGTTTCTTGCGCCTCGATCAGGCTTTCTTGATGTACTCGGACTTCAATTGCATGGACCCGAACCCGTCGATCTTGCAGTCGATATCGTGGTCGCCCTCAATGAGGCGAATGTTCTTGACCTTCGTTCCGACTTTGACAACCGAAGATGAACCCTTCACCTTAAGGTCTTTGACAACGGTGACCGAATCGCCGTCTTTCAGTTCGTTGCCGAAGGCATCTTTCCACACGCGCCGGTCTTCTGCGGCCTCTTCTGCAGCGGTGTTCCATTCGTGGCCGCACTCCGGGCAAACGTACTGGCTGCCATCTTCATAAGTGTAGGCCGAATCGCACTTCGGACAGCACGGTAAATTGCTCATCATCATTCCTTATCAAAATTCTCTTGTGCCCAAAGGCGGTTTATCTGATTGAGAGGGCTAACGGCCTAGATTATGTCGCGCCGCCAAATAGCACCGGCTTGAATGAATTGTTCACCACCACTACAGCAGCCTCGTGCCGAGTGGAACCGCGTGGTCAGGAACGCACAGGGCCACCTCCCCCTTTTCATTATGGAACCCCGTCACCAAACACTCCGACATCAGCGGGCCAACCTGCTTGCGGGGGAAATTGACGACCGCTACGACCAGCTTGCCGACAAGTTCCTCTGGCCGATAAAGCGCCGTGATTTGTGCGCTGGACTTCTTGATGCCGATCTGCTCACCGAAATCCACGTGCAAGATATAGGCAGGTTTTCGCGCTTCCGCGAACACCGACGCGCTTATGACCCGGCCAACGCGCAGGTCAATTTTCAGAAAATCGTCGAAGCTAATGGTTTCCACAAGACGCTTTCATAGTGGTTAATGCTCATAATAAGGCGCTGGCCAACCGTGATGTTCGGTATAACTGCCAACTTTTGCACGGCGTTTTATGTACGCTGTGCAGCAAGCGCCTTCTCGATTTTCTTATCGGTCTTATATTGACTCAAGGCATACACAGACCAGATGGCTGCCGGAATCCAGCCAATAAGCGTGATCTGGAGAAGCAGACAAATGATTCCTGCAATCGGGCGGCCAATGGTAAAAAATTGAAGCCAGGGAAGAAAAATAGCCAGAAACAAGCGCATAACATCTCCTTTGCGCCGCATGGTTAATAAATGTGGGGGACTGCGATAAAATCTTGCGCCTAACGCCTGAATTAAGCCGTCCCGAGAAGCGGGATAGGCTTTAATGAATTGTTAGGCTTGTGCGCAAGAACTATGTTCCAGTTCTTGCAGAACCCCTTGTCATTGGTACAGGCGTCAAACAGCGACACCAAAAACGAGAAAAGAAGAACTGCAGTTGTTAGACAGACGCCAAAGATAGCGAGACGCGTACTTGCTACATCTCTGGAAAGGTAGCGGAAAGAGGCGATGAGTAGGATGAAGCACAAAATAGAAACCTGTGCCAGCAGTCCCTTGAGTAAGATTTCTCCAACCCCCCCTGGGCCATCGCCATGAACAACGGAGCACTGTCGGAGAATAAGCAACAAGAAAAGTGCGTTGATAGTTAGAAAAATTCTTGATATAGCCTTCATCAGATTCTGTCTGAAATCTCTATCACAAGCCTAACGGCCCAAGGTAAGCGGCGGCGAAGCCGTCCGCTTGACCGCAAAGTTAGACCCCAAGGCCAAAAGGGAGCGCCCTGACTTGAAGAAGGGCGCAGCCCACGAAAAGGCATTGCGCCACGGAAGCGGCGCAGCGCTGCAAAAATGATAGCTTATGGCGCTTTCTACGCAAGGGCTAGAGGCCAAAAAGACTGCAAACTGGCGCAGCGCATGCAGGCGAAGCCCGGCGGGCGGCCTAAACCCCAAAGGAGAAACCTTTGAGAAAGGCGAAGCGCTGGAATAAATAGCGGCCTGCATAAAGTAAATGAGGGGACTAACGCCGGAATTAACCGGACCGCGAATGCGGTTCCGGTTGAATGAACTGTTAGGTGGCACGCCACCGAAGGACAGAGAAATGCGAACCCGACCGAACGATTGGCTTGACACTAACACTCTTGAAACTAAATACGGCATTGATGTGCTGCACGATGGAAAGTGGAAACACCTTGCCGAGGACGGAAAGCCTTGCATCTACAGCACTCCTGCCGAGCGAGATGCGAAGCGCGCCGAATACCGGAAGAAATCCATGCCACCTAACGCCGTCGCTCAGCCGACGCCGAAGGCGGTCGGATGCAGCGACTTGTTAGGCCGCAACGGAGCGGGTTCCCGCACGCGCACCCTTACCGCCCTTTCTTTGCTTCCTTTGCTGGTGAAAGCAACCTGTTTTGCCGCGCGGTCTTTACACCCATGAGATAGGTGCGGAAGGCCGGGTGAATCTCCCACGTGGCACCCTGCATGTCATTCCAGTTCGACAACCTCACGAAAGTTGCGTCGTCATGGAAGTTGATGTGGCGAAACTGGCGATCCTTCGTGCGATCGGGCACACGCGGGTTGATCACGCCTGCTTCGTGCATAAGTTCGAGAAGTACGATGGCATCCTCATCGATTTCGGGTTTCATCTGAACGCCTCGGACGACGAGTGAGGCAATGCTCGGAACAGTTCGCATGTGCCGCCGAATGCTCTCAAAATCGGACTCAAATTCGCAGTCCACCAGGGAATCAATGATCTCCCGGATGTTCTTGCAGTCGATGGAGAACTCGTTGACGACATCGTCCACCCGTTCGCTCGAGTACACAGACATCGCCCTACTCGCATCGTCACTCCCGATCTTCACGTGTGATGCTTTGATGGCAGCATCGACCATGTTCTTAATAAGTTGGATGGCATCACGCGGCCTCTCTCGCGCCGACTTGATGATGAACGACGGCCACGAACGGCGCTCGTCACTCGTGGGAAGCGTCATGTCGTTGCCTTCGAAGAAGACGGGGTATGGGTCAGTTCTGGGATGGCCCGCATCTGCGGCCGCGCGCTCCAAGCGACGACGAATGATCGCCTGCATCAGGGAGTCGTCTGCCAGAAGAGGGATTACCAAGCCTCTCATATGATCGGTCTGATCCCTCTGCCCCAGGCTTTCGGTGGTGAGGCGTGTCCAGACGCTTGATCGAAGGCTGACGATAGGTCGAATCGCGGTGCACTCACCAGCCAACCGCCGAACAGCCAAGATCAACCCCCAGATTCGGTTCAAGTGAGTGGCTTGATCAGGCGCTGCCAACTGGTCAGTGTCGTCGATCAGCAAGTAGAACAGCGACCCGGTCGAGAGAAGTTGGCGGTTGATCGCCGCTGTGAGGTTCTGCGCTGAGTTTGAGGCCGCCAGTTCCTTAGCCAATTGCACACCGTTGACTTTGTTCACCGGCAATGAGATCGCGGAAATCAATTCCAGTGCGGTCTGGACAATGTCTCCTTGAGCAATGCCCCGCTGCTTCGCCTCGTTGTACAGCCGTGCAGCATCTCCCTTCAGAAATCCCTTGAGATCGGAGCCGATCTTGGCTGCGATTGTGCGCAGAAGAACTTCATAGTAGTAGGCTTTCAGGGAACCGAGGTCGAACGAGCTCGGCTGGGAGGTGGTGACGATGTTGTCCGGGCGGATCAGGAGACACGGAAGGCTCCTTTTCCCCGCGACCTTTGCGATCCACTCCACCACTGCGCTCTTGCCGATACCCTTGTTGCCAATCAGAAGGCGCATGCTTCCTGGCTCAATGGCACATAGCTGGTCGAACTGACTAGGCGAAACAAACGTCTCACCTAGGAAGGGTCGGTCGCCTTCGGCGGTTCCGCTTCGGACGTATTTGAGCAAGTTGTCAAGCAGTGCCATGGGTTCTGGGACCTTTCGCGCTGAACGGAGGATAGATTCTGCGGCCTAACGGACTAGGTAAGCCGCCCGCAGAATGCGGGTCGGCTTGAGCGCCGGGTTAGACCCAAAGCGCAAAAACGAAAGTGACCGCACAGGCCACGGACTACGAAAACAAGAGCTGCTAGCGCTTGCTGCACAAGGGCTAGAGGCCAAAAAAGCTTGAAACTGACACACCCCACGCAGGCGAAGCCCGAGCGAACGCCAAACACCCAGCGGATAAACGCTTGCGAAGGTAAATGGCACTTGAATATTCATGGGCTGAAATGGGCAGGAATAAAAAGCAGGCTAACAGCCGAGGTAAGTGGCTTGCCGTAGGCAAGTCCGCTTGACCGAATGGTTAGGGCGAATGGTTTGCCTATTGCTTCTTGTGCTTGGCAATGATGGCATGGATTTCTGCATTTAGCTCGGCAGTTCTCGCTTGATTGGCGGCTTGTATACGACGAGACTGAGCAAGCTGATAACCCTCTGGCGAGTTGGGCGCACAGTACCTTCCTCGCTCATCGTAGTTTGCTGAGTTTTCTTCTGGAAAGTCTTCGAAATATTCAGACCATTCACCCATTTCATTTCTCCTAACACCTGAATTAAGCCGCGCCGCGAAGCGGCGTCGGCTTGAATGAATTGTTAGCTGTCATTGCAGCTGACTGCGGATGTTGTCGCAGGATGCTTGAATGAGATTGGCCAATTGATCAAGACGCTCCCATGCTTCGTCAACCGCGAGGTTCTTGTCTTGCCAAAGGTGCTCGAAAAGCTCGTAGGCCGCGCCAAGCTCATTGGTAGGGCGGCTCATGTCTAGACCATCATGTCTCAAGGCATGCAACTCCAGTTTCAGACATAACTCGTGTGTCTTGCTGAGGTTACGGAATACATTGGCCGAGACGCGCTGGTAGAGAGTGAAGTCTTCATATGAAAGGTACGCGCCATTTCCTAGCCTTATGGTTCTTCCTTGGATAAAGTCGCCCGACTCAAAAATTCTTCTGACCGTTGAGAGGTCGAGCCGTATCTCATGTAATAGCGAGCTGATTTTATTTACGTCAGAAATGACTCGATAACGAGTCTTGCTTGGCAATGGCTTGTGATGGGACTTGACGTAGTTCAGTGACGCGACCGAAGCCGCGTAAGTAGCCATGATTGCCATGAAGATGGTAATCGGCTCTGGATCAATCTTCCGATGGCACGTGCTCATGGCTCCCCCGATGACAGCTAACTAGAATTAGAACGCCACATGCTACCTAGCAGATGCGGCCTAAGTCAAGCACATAGCCCAACCTTCCTAGGGAGGGAAATCCCATCTCCTTGGAAATTTAGACCGCCTAAAATTCCACGGATGGATGCGCCCCCTATTTTGCCCGCCCCCGCCGTACCGCAGCCGCCCAAGTTGCTGGAGCAACTGCGCCAGCGTATCCGGGTGCTGCACTATTCCATCCGTACCGAGCAGGCTTATGTGGACTGGGCGCGGCGCTTCATTCTGTTCCACGGCAAGCGCCATCCGCGCGAGATGGGGGCGCTGGAAGTGACAGCCTTTCTGACGCATCTGGCCGTGGAGCGCAATGTGTCCGCCTCCACACAGAACCAGGCCAAAGCTGCCATCCTGTTTCTCTACAAGGAGGTGTTGCAGCAAGACCTGCCCTGGCTGGAGGAGGTGGTTTCGGCCAAGAAGGCACGCCGCCTGCCGGTGGTGCTGACGCAGCGCGAGGTGCGCGAGTTGCTGCTGCAACTGCAGGGCACGCAGTGGCTGGTGGCTTCGCTGCTGTACGGTACGGGGATGCGCATCCTTGAGGCGTTGCGCCTGCGCGTGAAGGATATGGAGTTCGAGCGCCGCGAGCTGGTCGTGCGCGAGGGCAAGGGCAACAAGGACCGGGTAACGGTGCTGCCCGAGAACCTGATCGCACCGCTGCGCGAGCAGATGGAGCGTGCCCGGGTGCTGCACCGCAAGGATTTGGATGCGGGCTTTGGTGCGGTCTGGCTGCCCGATGCGCTGGCCGTCAAGTATCCGAATACCGCCACGGCCTGGGGCTGGCAGTGGGTGTTTCCGAGCACGGTGCGGTCGGTAGACCCGCGCTCTGGCGTGGAGCGGCGCCACCATCTGCTGGAGCAGTCGGTGCAAAAGGCGGTGGCCCTGGCCGCACGCCGCGCGGGCATCGACAAGCCATGCACGCCGCATGTGCTGCGGCATTCGTTTGCCACCCATATGCTCCAGGCGGGCTACGACATTCGCACCGTGCAAGAGCTGCTGGGCCACAAGGATGTGAGCACCACCATGATCTACACCCATGTTTTGAACAAGGGCGGGCGCGGTGTTTTGAGTCCGCTGGATTGCCTCTAATCCAAATCCAGCGTTTACGTCTACGCCTTCAGCCGCATTTCCGCCGCCCGCGCGTGGCCTTGCAGGCCTTCGCCGTGGGCCAGCACGCTGGCGATGCGGCCCAGGGTCTGGGCACCCTGTTCGCTCACTTCGATGAGGCTGCTGCGCTTCTGGAAGTCGTACACGCCCAGCGGGGAGCTGAAACGCGCCGTGCCGCTGGTGGGCAGGACGTGGTTGGGGCCGGCGCAGTAGTCGCCCAGGCTTTCGCTGGTGTAGGCGCCCAGGAAGATGGCCCCGGCGTGTTTCAAAAGCGGTTCCCAGCGGTGCGGGTCGCGGCTGGAGACTTCCAGGTGTTCGGGGGCAATGCGGTTGCTGATGGCGCAGGCCTCTTCCATGCTGCGCGTGTGGATCAAAGCGCCTCGGTCGCTCAGGGATTTGGCGATGATTTCGGCGCGGGGCATTTCGGGCAGCAGGCGATCGATTTCGCGCTGCACGGCGGCGATGTAGTCGGCGTCGGGGCACAGCAGGATGGATTGGGCCAGTTCGTCGTGTTCGGCCTGGCTGAACAGGTCCATGGCCACCCAGTCGGGCGGGGTGCTGCCGTCGGCCAGCACCAGGATTTCAGAAGGGCCGGCAATCATGTCGATGCCGACCAGGCCGAAGACGCGCTTTTTCGCGCTGGCGACGTAGGCGTTGCCGGGGCCGGTGATCTTGTCCACCTTGGGCACGGTGGCGGTGCCGTAGGCCAGCGCGGCCACGGCCTGGGCGCCGCCGATGGTGAAACCGCGCGTGACGCCGGCGACGTAGGCGGCGGCCAGCACCAGCGGGTTTTTCTCGCCCTTGGGGGTGGGCACGACCATGATGATTTCCGGCACCCCGGCGACGTGGGCCGGAATGGCGTTCATCAGCACGCTGCTGGGGTAGGCCGCCTTGCCACCGGGCACGTAGATGCCGACGCGATCCAGCGGCGTGACCTTTTGGCCCAGCAGGGTGCCGTCGGCGTCGCGGTAGCTCCAGCTTTCGCCGCTGGCTTTTTTCTGGGCCTCGTGGTAGCTGCGCACACGCTGGGCGGCGGCCGTCAGGGCATCGCGTTGCGGGGTGGGCAGGCCGTCGTAGGCGGCTTTCAGTTCGGCCTGGGTCAGTTCCAGCGCGGCCATGTTCTGGGCAGGCAGATGGTCGAAGCGGGCGGTGGTTTCCAGCACCGCCGCATCGCCGCGCTGCTGCACGTCGGCCAGGATGGCGGCAACGCGCTCTTCGATGGCCGCATCCTGCTCGGCCGACCAGTGCAGGCGCCGGGAAAAATCTTGCTCAAAAGTGCTTGAAACCGTGGACAGGCGGGCGGGTGTAGCTACTAAATTCATGATTCTTCCTGGCAAGTTCTGCGTTAGTCCTGGGCAATGGCCCCGGCAAAGGCGTCGATGATGGGGCGCAGGCGCTGCTGCTTGAGTTTCAGCGCGGCCTGGTTGACGACCAGCCGCGAGCTGATGTCCATGATGCGCTCGACCTCGACCAGCGCGTTGGCCTTCAAGGTGCTGCCGGTCGATACCAGATCGACGATGGCGTCCGCCATGCCGGTCAGCGGCGCCAGCTCCATGCTGCCGTAGAGCTTGACCATATCGACGTGCACGCCTTTCTGGGCAAAGAACTCGCGGGCAATGGTGGTGTACTTGGTGGCGATTTTGAGGCGTGCGCCTTGCTGCACGGCGGCTTCGTAGTCAAAGCCCGCCCGCACGGCGACGCTCACGCGGCACTGGGCGATGCGCAAGTCCAGCGGCTGGTACAGGCCCTGGCCGCCGTGTTCGATGAGCGAGTCCAGGCCGGAGACGCCCAGGTCGGCACCGCCGTACTGCACGTACACGGGCACGTCCGAGGCCCGCACCAGCACCACGCGCACGTCGCTCTGGTTGGTGGGGAAGATCAGCTTGCGGGATTTTTCCGGGTCTTCCGCCACGGTGATGCCGGCGGCGGCCAGCAGCGGCAGGGTTTCGTCGTAAATGCGGCCCTTGGACAGGGCGATGGTGATGCTCATAACGGCAGCCGTCTGAATAGGGATTAGGAGATGCGCTGGATGTCCGCGCCCAGGGCACGCAGCTTGTCTTCCATGCGGTCGTAGCCCCGGTCGAGGTGGTAGATGCGCTCCACCGTGGTTTCGCCCTGGGCCACCAGGGCAGCGATGACCAGGCTGGCCGAGGCCCGCAGGTCGGTGGCCATGACGGTGGCCCCGGTCAGGCGCTGCCCGCCGGTGACGCTGGCCACGCGGCCATCGGTGCTGATCTGCGCCCCCAGGCGGCGCATTTCATTGACGTGCATGAAGCGGTTTTCAAAAATGGTTTCGGTCACCGTGCTGCTGCCTTCGGCCACCAGGTTGAGCGCCATGAACTGCGCCTGCATGTCGGTGGGAAAGCCGGGGTATTCGGTGGTGCGAAAGCTTTGCGCCTTGAGCGGCCCCTCGCTGCGGATGCGGATGCCGCCGTCTTCGGCCAGCACCTGGGCACCGGCGTCGTGCAGTTTGTCCATCACCGCGCCCAGATGGTCAGCCCGGGCGTTGCGCAGAAAGGCTTCGCCGCCGGTGGCCGCCACGGCGCACAGGAAGGTGCCCGCCTCGATGCGGTCGGCGACGACCTGGTGCTCGCAGCCGTGGAGCTGTTCCACCCCGTCGATGACGATGCGGCTGGTGCCGTGGCCGGAGATTTTCGCGCCCATGCGGATGAGCATTTCGGCCAGATCGGTGATTTCCGGCTCCATCGCGGCGTTTTCCAGCACGGTCTGGCCTTCGGCCAGGCAGGCGGCCATGAGGAAGTTTTCCGTGCCCGTCACCGTCACCATGTCGGTGCTGATGCGGGCGCCGCGCAGGCGCTTGCGCCCCAGCGGCAGGCTGGCCAGCATGTAGCCGTGATCGACGGCGATCTCCGCCCCCATGGCCTGCAGGCCCTTGATGTGCTGGTCGACCGGGCGCGAGCCGATGGCGCAGCCGCCGGGCAGCGACACCTTGGCGCGGCCAAAGCGGGCCAGCAGCGGCCCCAGCACCAGCACCGAGGCCCGCATGGTCTTCACCAGCTCGTAGGGCGCTTCGGGGTTCAGCGTATCGGGCGCGGTAAAGCTCATGCCGCCGCGCTCGCCGTGGGTTTCGGTGGCCACGCCCATGTGGTCGAGCAGGCGGCGCATGGTGGCCACGTCGTGCAGGCGTGGCACGTTGATGAGGTGTACCGGCTCGCTGGTCAGCAGCGCCGCGCACATTTGCGGCAGGGCGGCGTTCTTCGCGCCGGAGATCAGCACCTCGCCCTGCAGGCTTTGGCCGCCACGGATAAGGAGTTTGTCCATAACCAATCGCTGGTGATTAAGAGAAAAGAGGCTTTCAGGCTTGCAGCTCGGCCCACTCGGCGGGCGTGAGGGTCTTCATCGACAGGGCGTGCAGCTCGTCGGTGACCATCTTGGCGTGGACGGTGGCATTCACCATGCGCTGGCGCTGCACGCGGTTCTGGCCCTCGAAAGCGCTGGAGACGATGACGGCAAACCAGTGGCGGCCATCGCCCTCCACTTCGATGTGCTGGCAGTCCAAACCTGTAGCTATCAGCGCTTGAATATCCTCGGCATTCATATTAAAACCTCTTGAAATCGTTATTTAATCAGTGGAATCAGCTACGAATTTTATAACCCGTCCGTAGCAGTTGCAGTGCCAGCGCACTCACCAGCAGCCAGGCCGTGCCCGCCATGGCCAGACTGAACCAGGGGGACACGTCGCTCTGGCCGAAGAAGCCGTAGCGAAAGCCGTCGATCATGTAGAAGAACGGGTTGAAATGGCTCAGGTTCTGCCAGAACGTCGGCAGGGAGTGGATGGAATAGAACACGCCGGACAAAAAGGTCATGGGCATGATGAGGAAGTTCTGGAACGTGGCCATCTGGTCGAACTTGTCCGCCCACAGCCCGGCAATCAGCCCCAGCGTGCCCATCATGGCGCAGCCCAGCAGGGCGAACACGGCAATCCACAGCGGCGCGGCAAATTCCGGCACGGCAAAAAACAGGGTGATGGCAAACACCCCGGCGCCCACCAGCAGCCCGCGCAGAATCGCCGCCCCCACATACGCGCCAAACCAGGCCCAGTGCGACAGCGGCGTGAGCAGCAGGAACACCAGCGAACCCATGATCTTGCTTTGCACCAGGCTGGAGGCGCTGTTGGCAAAGGCGTTCTGCAACATGCTCATCATCACCAGGCCGGGGATGAGGAAAGCGGTGTAGCTCAGGCGGTCATAGACCACCATGCGCCCTTCCAGCACGTGGCCGAACACCAGCAGGTACAGCACGGCGGTGAGCACCGGCGCGGCAATGGTCTGGAACGCCACTTTCCAGAAACGCTGCACTTCCTTGTACAGCAGCGTGCGCCAGCCGGCGCTGGGGCTGGCGATGCGGGAGGTCGGCATGGTCATTGCTGGCCTCCCTGCTGCTGTTGCATGACGTGGATGAACACGTCCTCCAGATCGGCACGGCGGATTTCCACCTCCTGCGGGTGCACGCCGCCCTGGCGCAGCGCCGTCAGCAGTTGCTCGACATCGGCGGCGTCGTGGGCCGGAACCTGGACGATGCGCCCGGTGACCCGCGCCCGCGCGGCCAGATCGGCAGGCAGGGCATCGTCGGTCTTGAACTGCAGCACGGTGCTGGAGGCGGATTTGAGCAGGTCGTCCATGCGCGAGAGGGTGACGATCTGCCCGCGCTTGAGCATGGCCACGCGCGAACACAGCGCCTCGGCCTCTTCCAGGTAGTGCGTGGTCAGCAGCACGGTGTGGCCCTGCTTGTTGAGCTGGGCGATGAATTGCCACAGCGTCTGGCGCAGCTCCACGTCCACCCCGGCGGTCGGCTCGTCGAGCACGATCACCGGCGGCTTGTGCACCAGCGCCTGCGCCACCATCACGCGGCGCTTCATGCCGCCGGAGAGCTGGCGCAGGTTGGCCGTGGCCTTGTCGGCCAGACCCAGGCTTTCCAGCAGCTCGTCGATCCAGGCATTGTTGTTTTTCAGGCCGAAGTAGCCCGATTGCAACTGCAAGGTTTCGCGCACGTTGAAGAAGGGGTCGAACACCAACTCCTGCGGCACGATGCCCAGGCGCTGGCGGGCAGCGGAAAAATCGCTCTGCACGTCGTGCCCCAGCACCGACACGCGCCCGCTGCTGGCACGCGCCAGCCCGGCCAGGATGCTGATGAGGGTGGTTTTGCCCGCCCCGTTGGGGCCGAGCAGGCCGAAGAATTCACCCACTTCGATGTCCAGGCTGATGTTTTGCAGCGCGTGGAAATCCCCCTTGGGGGTGGTGTAGGTCTTGGCGACGGATTGAAAGGAAACTGCGGTCATGAACTTGCCATTTTACGGTGCGGCCCGCAGCACCATGCTGCGCTGCACCAATGGCCGCAGGGCCTATGCGCTTTGCGCCAGGGCCGGCGCTTCGGGGGCCAGCCACTCGGCCACGCCGTACACCTGCGCCAGCGCGTACAGCTTGTCGGGCCACTGCACCACATGCACGGCCTTGCCGCTGGCCAGCGCGTGGCGGCGGCAGGCCAGTAACACGGCCAGCCCCGCCGAATCGAACTGCTGCACCGGCGCCGCATCCAGCACGCAGGCGCTGCCTGCCGGCAGCGCATCCAGCGCTTGGCACAGCCGGGCCAACTGTGCCGTGGCGCAGCCGGTATCCAGCTGGTGCGGCAGGGCGATGCGGGTCGTCATGGCTTGCGTCACCGCTTACTGCCGGGCCGTTGCCGGGGCGCTGGCCTCGAAGCTGCGGGTGGACAGGGCCTGGATCAGCCCGTCGATGCCGCCCTTGTTCAGCTCCTGCGCGAACTGGGTGCGGTAGGTTTCCACCAGCCAGATGCCCAGCACGTTGAAGTTGTAGACCTTCCAGCCCTCGCCCGGTTTTTTCTCCAGGCGGAAGTCGAGCGGCACCGGCTCGCCCTTGCCATGCACTTCGGTGCGTACCAGCACGTCGGTATCGCCCGGGGCGGCCCGCAGTGGCTTGACCACCACTTTCTGGTCGCTGACCTGGGCCAGCGCCCCGGCATAGGTGCGGATCAGCATGGTCTTGAATGCCTGCTGGAGCTTGTCGCGCTGCGCCTCGTTGGCCTGGCGCCATTGCGGGCCGACGGCTGCGGAGGTCATCTTGCGGAAGTTCACATACGGCATCACTTCGCGGTCCACCACCTCCGAGATGCGTGCAATGTCCCCATTCTTGAGGGCCGGATCCTGCTTGATCAGCTCCAGCAGATCGGTGGACAGGCGCTTGATGAGCGCATCGGGCGCTTCCTCTGCCTGCGCCCGGGCCGGCAGGGCGGCACAAGCCGTCAAAGATGTCAGAAAGGTAACCAGGGTACGTCGTTGCATGAAAGGGTCGCTCTATCAATCGTCAAAATCTTCAATCTTCCCGGCGTTTTCATCCTGCGCCTTGGGATCGCGCTGCTGCAGGTAGAAATCGCGGATCAGGCTGTAGCGGTCCAGGGCGATCGCATCCACGGTGTCGGTGGTGTCGAGCAGGCTGGCCCGCTTGTCCGTCCAGCGCACCACGGTCAGGGTATTGCGATGCGATACCGGGTGCAATCCATCGAGCACATAGCCCTTCCAGTCGACCGGCAGGGCCACGGTGTCACGCAGCGTCGATGGCCCCCAGAAAGGCAGCACCAGGTACGGGCCGGGCTTGACGCCCCAACGTGCCAGGGTCAGGCCGAAATCCTGCTTCTCGCGGGGAATCTGCGCCTCGGTGGCGATGTCGAGCACGCCGCCCAGGCCGAACACGGTGTTGGTGGTAAAGCGCACCATGTGGTTGTAGGCTTTTTCGCCCTGGCCTTGCAGCAGGTGGTTGACCATCGACCACAGGTCGCCGATGTTGCCGAAGAAGTTGGTCACTCCCGTGCGCACCGGCTGGGGCGTGACGGTTTTGTAGGCCGTCGCCACGGGCTTGAACACCGCCGTATCCACCTTGTCGTTGAACGTCGTCATGGAGCGGTTGTAGCTTTCCCACGGGTCCTGCGGGTGCGCTGCATGGCCCTCGGGCACGGCGGCGCAGCCGGCCAGGGCCAGGCAGCCGCCGACGATGCAGGCTGCTGCGGCTGTACGGGGCTGGAAGGAAAAGGAAATCATTTTTCTGGACATCATGTGAACCTCGGTCGGGTGCATCCACCTCACTGGGACGTGCCGCCCTCTTGTGCCTTGCCGTAGAGAAACTGGCCGATCAGATTTTCCAACACCACGGCCGATTGCGTCGCCGTGATGCGATCCCCCTGGGCCAGGTTGCCCTCCTCGGCCCCGGCCTCGATACCGATGTACTGGTCGCCCAGCAGGCCGCTGGTCAGGATTTTCAAGGAGCTGTCCTTGGGAAAGGCGTAGCGTTTTTCCAGGGACAAATGAACGGTCGCCTGGTAGGTCTGGTCGTCAAACGCAATGCTTTCGACCCGGCCCACGACCACACCGGCGCTCTTGACTGCCGCCTTGGGCTTGAGGCCGCCGATGTTGTCGAAGCGGGCCGTGACCTGGTAGGTCTGCTCGAAATTCAGACTGAGCAGGTTGGCCGATTGCAGCGCCAGAAAGGCCAGCGCCAGGCCGCCGATCAAAACGAACAGCCCCACCCATACGTCGTTTTTTGAACTTTGCATGTGTTGATTCCTTAAATGCTGAACATGGACGCGGTGAGAAGAAAGTCCAGCCCCAGTACGGTGAGCGAGGCCACCACCACGGTGCGCGTCGTGGCGCGGGAGACGCCTTCGGGCGTGGGCTTGGCGCTATAGCCCTGGTAGAGGGCGATGAAGCTCACGGCCACGCCGAACACCAGGCTTTTGAGCACGCCGTTGGCCAGGTCGTACCACCAGTCGACACCGCCTTGCATCTGTCCCCAGAACGCGCCGCCATCCACGCCGATCAGCAACACGCCCACCACCCAGCCGCCGATCACGCCCACGGCGCTGAACACCGCCGCCAGCAGCGGCATGGTGATGACCCCGGCCCAGAAGCGCGGGGCCAGAATCCGGCGCACCGGGCTGACGGCCATCATTTCCATCGCCGTGAGCTGTTCCCCGGCCTTCATCAGGCCGATCTCCGCCGTCAGGGCCGTACCGGCGCGGCCCGCAAACAGCAGCGCCGTGACCACCGGCCCCAGCTCGCGCAGCAGCGACAGCGCCACCAGCAGGCCCAGGGCCTCGGCCGAACCATAGCGCTGCAAGGTGTAGTAGCCCTGCAGGCCCAGCACGAAACCGACGAACAGCCCCGACACGCCGATGATGGCCAGCGAGTAATTGCCCAGGAAATGGATTTGCTCGCCCACCAGGCGAAAACGCCCCAGGCAGGCCGGAAGCAGGCCCAGCAATTGCACGAACAGCCGCGCGGCGCGGCCCAGAGCGGCCAGTTGCGCCCGGGTGCCGCGCCCCAGTGCTGCCAGCAGGTTCATGGCGCACCTCCGAAGTCCTGCGCCAGACTGGGCGCAGGGTAGTGAAACGGCACCGGCCCCTGCGGGCGGGCGTGGACGAACTGCTGCACCAGCGGATCGGGGTTGTCCATGACCTCTTGCGGCGTGCCTTGGGCGGCAACGCCGCCCGCGCCCAGGATGATGACCTGGTCGGCGACATGGAAGGTTTCCTGCACGTCGTGCGACACCACGATGCTGGTCAGCCCCAGGGTGTCGTTCAGAGTGCGGATCAGGCGGGCCGAGGTGCCCAAGGAGATAGGGTCGAGTCCGGCAAACGGCTCGTCGTACATGATGAGTTCGGGGTCGAGGGCGATCGCCCGCGCCAGCGCCACGCGCCGCGCCATGCCGCCGGAGACTTCGCCGGGCATCAGATCGCGTGCGCCGCGCAGGCCGACGGCGTGCAGCTTCATCAGCACGATGTCGCGCACCAGCGCTTCGGGCAGGTCGGTGTGCTCGCGCAGCGGAAAGGCCACGTTGTCCAGCACGTTCATGTCGGTAAACAGGGCGCCGAACTGGAACAGCATCCCCATGCGCCGGCGCATGGCGTACAGCGCAGCCGTGTCCATCTGCCCGACATCCTGCCCGTCGAACAGCACCCGGCCCTGCTGCGCCCGGTTCTGCCCGCCGATCAGGCGCAGCACCGTGGTCTTGCCGCCGCCGGAGGCGCCCATCAGCGCCGTCACCTTGCCCCGGGGCACGGTCAGCGAGAGGTCACGCAGCACCACCCGCTCACCGTAGCCAAAGGTGACGTTGTGCAGTTCGACCAGATTTGCAGATGCAGCAGACATAGGAGAAGAAAAGCGCTTCAGGAGCAGGAAGCTTACAAGGTGTTGTGCAGGAACGCCTTGGTGCGCTGCTGCTGCGGGTTGGCGAAGAAGTCCCTGGCCGGCGCCTGCTCGACGATTTCGCCCTTGTCCATGAAGATCACGCGGTTGGCCACGTCGCGGGCAAAACCCATTTCGTGGGTGACGACCAGCATGGTCATGTGCTCCTGCGCCAGGGCACGCATGGTGCGCAGCACCTCGCCGGTCAGCTCGGGGTCGAGGGCCGAGGTCGGCTCGTCGAACAGCAGGATGTCCGGCCCCATGGCCAGCGCCCGGGCAATCGCCACGCGCTGCTTCTGCCCGCCCGAGAGGCGGTTCGGATAGGCATCGCGCTTGTCCAGCAGGCCGACTTTCTGCAGCAACTGCTCGGCCCGGGGCACGATGGCGGCGCGGGCCATTTTCTTCACCAGCATGGGCGCTTCGATGATGTTCTCCAGCACCGTCAGGTGCGGGAACAGGTTGAACGACTGGAACACCATGCCCATCTTGCGGCCGATGCTGCGGATTTGCGCCTCCGGCACATAGCGGGCCTGGCCGCTGGCGTCGTTCTCGACCAGCACCTCGCCTTCGACGGTGATCCTGCCGCTGTCGATGGTTTCCAGGTGGTTCAGGCAGCGCAAAAAGGTGCTCTTGCCCGAGCCGGAGGGACCGATGATGGCCACCACCTCGCCGCGCTGCAGCTCCAGCGAGATGCCGCGCAGCACGCTGGTGGCGCCAAAGCTTTTGTGGATGTGCTGGGCGCAGATCATGGCCTCGGGGGCCTGCACCGTTTCAGGCGTCAAAGCGGGCATGGCGGCGCTCCAGGTATTGGAAGATCCAGGTCAGAATCAGCGTCATCCCCAGGTAGAAACAGCCGGCCACGATGAACGGCGTGAACGTGAAGTCGCGCTGCACCATGCCGCGTGCCACGCGCAGCAGGTCGTTCAGGGCCAGCACGTAGATCAGGCTGGTGTCCTTGACCAGGGTGATGGTTTCGTTGCTCACCGGCGGCAGGATGCGCGTCCACATCTGCGGCAGGATGATGCGGCGCATGGTCTGGCCGTAGGTCAGGCCCAGCACCTTGGCCCCTTCGTACTGCCCCCGGTCGATGGACTGGATGCCGGCACGGAAGATTTCGGCAAAGTAGGCCGCGTAGTTCAGCGCAAAAGCCACCACCGCCGAGGGAAAGTCCGGCAGCCGCACGCCGATCACCGGCACGAAGGGCAGGGCAAAGTAGATGAACAGCAACTGCAGCATCAGCGGCGTGCCGCGCATCAGCCAGATGTAGGCACCCACGGCAGCGCTCAGGCTGCGAAAGCGCGAGATGCGCACCAGCGCCAGCACCAGCCCCAGCGGGATGGACAGCAGCATGGTGATCACGAACAGCTTGAGCGTGACCTGCGCCCCACTCCACATGGGGCCCAGCAGAGAAATCACATATTCCATAAAGGTCTTGGCACGCCCGGGTGGCAAAGGAGCAGGCAACGAAAAAGCCGACAAGGCCAAGCCTTGCCGGCTGCAGGGGGCGTAACCGCCGATTCTAGCAAGGCACTGCGGTCATGGCGCAATGCCCAGGGATGCCGCGTTACGGTTACTTGATGATGTCCTTGCCGAACCACTGCTCGGCAATCTTGGCGGCGGTGCCGTCCTGCTTCATGCCGTTGATGGCTTCTTCCAGCTTGGCCAGCAGTTCGGCATCGTCCTTGCGCAGGCCCACGCCGTATTCCTCGGTGCCGAAGTTCTCGTCCAGCACGGCGTACAGCTCGGGCTTCTTGGCCACGTAGTAGCGGCCCACGACTTCATCGACCACCACGGCTTCCAGGCGGCCCGTGGTCAGGTCCATCAGCGCAGCCACGTTGTCGCCAAAGGTTTTCAGCTCCTTGAAGGAGTTGAAAACGGCTTCTTCCTTCTTGATGGCGTCCACGGCGCTGGAGCCTTCCTGGGCGCCGACCACCTTGCCGGCCAGGTCAGCCTTGGTCTTGATCTCGGAATTGGCCGGCACCACGATGATCTGGTGGTTTTCCATGTAGGGCGCGGTAAAGGCGATGTTCTGCTTGCGCTCCTCGGTAATGGTCAGGCCGTTCCACAGGGCATCGACGCGCTTGCCGGAGAGTTCGGCTTCCTTGGCGCTCCAGTCGATGGGCTTGAACTCGACTTCCAGGCCGGCACGCTGGGCGGCAGCGCGGGCCATGTCGACGTCGAAGCCGACCAGCTCATTCTTCTCGTCGCGGAAACCCATGGGCGGGAAGTTGTCGTCCAGGCCGACCACCAGCTTGGCGAGCGCTGCCGGGGCCGGAGCCGGGGCGGCGGCAGGGGCGCTGCTGGCAGCAGGTTCGGTTTTGCCGCAAGCGGCCAGCACAGCAGCCAGCGCCACCGAAGCGAGAAGAGTGCGTTTCTTCATCTGAAAAATCTCCTGGGAATAAATGGTCAATCCGCGATTGTGCCGGGAAACCCGGCGCTGCCCAAGACGGCAGCGGCACAATACGGCCCTCCTGCCCACACGCTATGACCGACGCCCCCCGCCCTGCCTCCGACACTGCCACGCCTGCCATGGTGAGCCAGCACCCCTGCCCTGAATGCGGCGGCCACCTGGAGTGGAATCCCCAGGCGCAAAACCTGCGCTGCCCCTACTGCGGCACCACCGCCCCCTGGTCGCCCGGCGCTGCGCCGGACAGGCCCGACGCCATTGCCGAGCAAGACCTGCTGGAAGCCCTGCGCCACCCCGCCGGTGGCCGTGGCTGGGTGGCCGAGCGCTACGAGGTGCAATGCGAAAACTGCCGGGCGATTTCCGTGTTCGATGCCCAGCGTACGGCGCAGCGCTGCGATTTCTGCGGCTCACCGGCCATCGTCGCGCACGAAGGGGGCACAGAGGCCATCACGCCGCAAAGCATCCTGCCGTTCAAGGTCAGCGACGGCCAGATCCGCGACCGCATCCGCCAGTGGTACGGCAGCCGCTGGTTTGCGCCCAACCTGCTGAAAACGGCGGCGCTCACCGACACCCTGCACGGCATCTACCTGCCGTACTGGACGTTCGACGCCCACGCCAGCGCCCAGTGGCAGGCCGAAGCCGGCCACCACTACACCACCACCGAAAGCTACCGCGACAGCCACGGCAACCCGCAAACCCGCCAGGTGCAGCACACGCGCTGGGAGCGGGCCGCCGGCAGCGTGCAGCATTTTTTCGACGATGCCCTGGTGCCCGGCACCGTCGGGGTGCATACCGCCTTGCTGCGCCGGATCGAACCGTTTCCCACCACCACCGACCTGCGGCCCTACAGCCCCGAATTTGTGCGCGGCTGGACGGTGGAGCGCTACCAGATCGACCTGGGCCAGGCCGCCAAGGTCAACGAGGGCGACATGGATGCCGCCCTGCGCAGCCTGTGCATCCGGCAAATCCCGGGGGACACCTGGCGCAACCTCTCCATGCAGCGCCAGTACCGGGGGCGCACCTTCAAGCACGTGCTGGTGCCCGTCTGGCTGGTCAGCTACACCTACGGGGCCAAGGTCTACCAGATCGTCGCCAACGGCTACACCGGCACGCTGGCCGGGGAGCGGCCCTACAGCGGGGTGAAGATTGCCCTGGCCGTGCTGGCGGCGCTGCTGGTGCTGGCCCTCGTGCTGATCGTGGGGCAAGATGCCTGAATCACTAAGAACCTGTTCACGATCTTTTCATGGTGCCCGTTGCCCCGCCAAGGCGGCAGGTGCAAGGCGCAAACTGCAGACACCCTGGTGGGGCGGCGAGGATTTGCAACGCAGCAGATGCCGTCTTGGCGGGGCAACCCTTCGGGCAAGGCAGCAAAAAACCGCACTCGTCGTTGCGTACCTTGACCAGGCCACCAGCCTGGCCTGCGGCACGCGCCTAGATTGCGGCTTTTTGCTGCCTTGCGGGCACCATGAAAAGATCGTGAACAGGTTCTAAAGCAATAGCATTCACCACTGACCAATAAACGTTTTCATGTATAAAACATCGTAAAAACGTTGATATTTCAGCGGTGAAAGCTACCAATTTTCATTCTCCGCCACTTCATCGAGCAAAGGATCCGCATCCACCATGGCATTGAACCAACTGAGCCTGTCGCTGCAATTTGGCCGGGACATCGACGACATCGCCCGCCACCGCGCCCTCCTGACCCGCAGCCGCGTGACGCGCTGGATCCGCCACGCGCTGGCGCTGGATGCGCAGATCACCGTGCGCATCGTCGGCAGCAGCGAAGGCCGGCAGCTCAACCAGCAGTACCGCCACAAGGACTACGCCACGAACGTGCTGACCTTCGACTACGCGCAGGAGCCGGTCGTCATGGCCGACCTGGTGCTGTGCGCCCCCGTCGTCGAACGCGAGGCGCAGGAGCAGAACAAGACGCTGGAAGAGCACTACGCCCACCTGCTGGTGCACGGCACCCTGCACGCCCAGGGCTGGGACCACGAAACCGGCGAGGAAGACGCGCAGGAGATGGAGGACTACGAAACCGCCATCCTGCGCGAAATGGGTTACGCCGATCCGTACGCCAAGGACTGACCCCGGCGGCGTCTACACGCCCCGGCGTCAAAAGCGCCCGCTGCCCTTCACTGGGGGCAATACAGGCCGTACATGGTCTGGATGAGCTGGAGGATGCGGGCATCCTCCAGGCGATACCAGATGAACTTGCCCTCGCGCCGCGTCGCCACCACGCCCTCGCGGCGCAGAATGCCCAGCTGCTGCGACAAGGTTGGCTGGGTCACCCCTGTGAGCTGCTCCAGATCGCCCACGGTGCGCTCCTGCAAGGCCAACTGGCACAGCAGCAGCAGCCGATCGGCATTGCCCAGCAATTTCAGAATGACCACCACCTGGCTGGCGTGGCTGCGCATCACGTCCAGGTCAATCGGGGCAGCGGCGGGGGCAATCGGCGGTGTCATGGTCACAGCAGTCAAAATTCAAAAGCTGCGTACCTTAAAGCACAATGAAAGCAAACAGGAAATGCCAGACATTGTCTTTTGCCGGACACGCAGCCCGGATTGCCAAGTTTATTTCTGCTTGAGCGGGCAGGTGCTGATGCCCAGCAGTGTATACAGCGGGCAAAAGCGCATCAGCCCCGTGGCCAGTGGCACCACACCCAGCCAGCCCCACCAGCCGACCTGCCCGGTCGCGGCCAGCGAAAGCAGGACGATCCCCACCAGGATACGCAAAACGCGGTCAACGCCGCCCATGTTGGCTTTCATAACAGTGCTCCTTCAAACAAAACGCGCAAGATCACGCAAGCTGCAAGTTGGCATTATTATATAAATACATAAATTATTTGTCCCGCAGTTTTTCCCAGGAGGATGTATGAGCACCTTTGACCACGCCGATCTGACCCACAACATCGGCAACGCCCTCAAGAGCTTTCGCCAGTCGCAAAGCCAGGTCATGCAGAATTTTTACCAGCTGGCCCAGTCGTCGATGGCCGATGGCGTCATCGACGCCAAAACCAAGGAGCTGATCGCCCTGGCCATCGGCGTGACACAGAAATGCTCCGGCTGCATCGGCTTTCACGTCCAGGCGCTGCACAAACTGGGCGCCACGCGGGCCGAACTGGACGAGATGCTGGGCATCTGCGTCTACATGGGCGGCGGCCCGGCCCTGATGTACTGCGCCGAGGCCATCGATGCCTGGGAAAAACTCGCGGTCAAAACAGCTTAACCGCCCACGGCGGCGCAGCCATGCCGCCCGGGCCGTGAATTCCTCCTAAGATCGCCCCCTGTTGCGAAATCACGAGGCAAGAGGGGGTTGGGATGGAAATGTTTGGCCCGTTGGACCATGTGGCGCTGCTGCTGGTAGCGGCTTTTCTGGCCGGGGCGCTCAATGCCGTGGCCGGGGGCGGCAGCTTTCTGACCTTGCCTGCGCTGGTCTTTACCGGCGTGCCCGCCGTCACCGCCAATGCCACGGGCACGGTGGCGCTGCTGCCCGGCTACGCGGCCAGCACCTGGGGCTTTCGCGAAGACATGGCGGCCCCGCCGGGGCTGTCGATGAAGCTTTCGGTGGCCCTGTCCCTCATCGGCGGCGCCGCCGGGGCCGGGCTGCTGCTGGTCACGTCGGATGCCACCTTCAAAAAAGTCGTGCCCTGGCTGCTGCTGGGCGCCACGGCCCTGTTCGCCTTCGGCCCGCAGATCCGCGCCTGGGCGGCAGGCCAGCAGCACGGCAGTCCTTCGGCGGTCAAGGCCGCGCTGGGCATGCTGGCCGTGGCGTTTTACGGCGGCTACTTCAACGGCGGCCTGGGCATTTTGTGCCTGGCGCTGTTCAGCCTGCTGGGCCAGACCAACCTGAACGCCATGAACGGCATGAAGAACCTGGTGTCCACCCTGCTCACCGCCATCGCCGTCGGCGTGTACGCGGCCGGCGGCATCGTGCTGTGGCCGCAGGCGCTGCTGATGATGGTGGCGGCCACCGCCGGTGGCTACGGCGGCGCCCGCGTGGCCCGCAAAATCCCCGCGCCGATACTGCGCTGGGGCATCGTGGCCACGGGGCTGGTCATGTCGGTACTGTTCTTCACCAAGGTCTGAGAACCTGTTCACGATCTTTTCATGGTGCCCGTTGCCCCGCCAAGGCGGCAGGTGCAAGGCGCAAACCGCAGACGCCCTGGTGGGGCGGCGAGGATTTGCAACGCAGCAGATGCTGTCTTGGCGGGGCAACCCTTCGGGCAAGGCAGCAAAAAACCGCACTCGTCGTTGCGCACCTTGACCAGGCCACCAGCCTGGCCTGCGGCACGCGCCTGGATTGCGGCCTTTTGCTGCCTTGCGGGCACCATGAAAAGATCGTGAACAGGTTCTGAGAACCGGCCCAAACGGTCGGCATGGCCAAAAACTGGCGAAAATCAGCGCTCTTTGCTTGCCAGGATTTGCCATGGGCCAACCCACCATGATTGCCGCCATCGACTTGGGCTCGAACAGCTTTCGCCTGGAGATCGGGTCTTTCCAGGCCCAGGGCTTCATGCGGGCGCACTACCTCAAGCGCACGCTACGCCAGGGTGCCTGCCTGGAGGACGGCGCCCTCAGTCCGGCGGCGCTGGAGACGGGCTGGGCCTGCCTGGCCGAATTTGGCCAGCTCCTGCGCCGCTACCAGGTGACCCGGGCACGCGCCGTGGCCACCCAGACGCTGCGCGAAGCCAGCAACAGCGCCCTGTTCGTGCGCGAAGGCAGCCGCCTGCTGGGCGTGCCCATCGACATCATCAGCGGGGAGCAGGAGGCAGCACTGATCTACCGTGGCGTGGCCAGCCAGTTGCCCGCGTCGGAGGATCGGCGCCTCATCATGGACCTGGGCGGGCGCTCGACCGAGCTGGCCCTGGGCCGGGGCGTGCAGGCGCAGCAACTGGTGTCCTACCCGCTGGGCAGCGTGCTCTGGACCGGGCGCTTCTTCGCCGATGGCGCGTTGACGCAAAGCGCCTTTGCCCGGGCCGAGGCCGCTGCCTGCGCGGTGCTGGCCGATGCGCCGGGCCGATTCGCGCCGGGTAGCTGGGATTGCGCCTATGCCTCGGCGGGCACGGCCACGGCCGTCAGCGACGTACTGGCGGCGCACGGCAAGGGGGCCAGCCCGATCACGCGCGACGATCTGCACTGGCTGCGCGAGCAGTTGCTGCGCTGCGGGCGCATCCAGCGCCTGGCGCTGCCTGGCCTGCGGGCCGACAAGGCGCCAGTGGTGGCGGGCGGCCTGAGCGTGCTGCTGGCCACGTTCCACACCCTGCAACTGGAGGCGATGGTGCCCGCCCAGGGGGCGCTGCGCATCGGGGTGCTGCACAGCCTGCTGGACGGCCCGGGCGCTGCGGCCTAAGCCGCAGCACGGCGGTTGGCGTGGGTCTTGGTCTTGCCCCACGCCTGCAGCTTGCCGTGCGGCAGGGTGGACAGGCGTTGCAGCAAGCGGCGGCAGTAGCCCTTGACCCACAGGCATTTGTTGATTTCCTCGACCGGGAAAGGGCCGCTGACGACGACGATGTCCGCCGCTTCCTGCCACATGCCCGCAGCCCGCAGGCGCCGGCGCTTGGTGATGGCCCAGGACTGGATGCGGGCCGGGGTGCCGTGCTGGTGCAGTTCGCCGGTGTAGGCATCGAAGGCGATCGCCAGGAGGTCGGTTTTCAGCCTGAAGCGGCGTTCACCTGTGACTACGCTGGGGGTGTCGCGCATGTCGTACAGGTAGTAGCTGCCGGCTTTGAGCTGATATTGCAATTCCATGGAAAACCTCGGTGCCGCATCTTAGGCCAAACCCCGGGGCAAGAAAACCCGAAATACCGCCCGGCACCGGCCTTGCTTGCCGGTTTGGCTGCACCGGGAGCAGCGCATTGGACTATTGATTCAGTAGCTTTCAGCGCTGATTAACAAATGATTTCGATGCTATTTATTCCTGAGATCATTTATTGATCAGTGGAACAAGCTATCCAAATGATGATTACCACGCCCCATCGGGCAGCGCCGCCCGGGCCAGCCCGGGCTGCTGCCGGTCCTTGGCCGAGAGCTGGCAGCCGCCCGCCACGGCGGGCCAGGCGATGGCCAGATCGGCATCGTCCCAGGCAATGCCGCGCTCGCAGGCCGGGTCGTAGTAGGCGGTGGTCTTGTAGAGGCAGTCGGCCTCGGCGCTCAGGGTGAGAAAACCGTGCGCCAGGCCGGGGGGAATCCACAGCTGCTGGTGCCGTTCGGCATCGAGCTCCACCCCCAGCCATTGGCCGAAGGTGGGCGAGGTGCGGCGCAGGTCGACCACCACATCCCACACCCGCCCGCGCACCACGCGCACCAGCTTGCCCTGCGCCTGGGGCGGTAGCTGGTAGTGCAGGCCGCGCAGCACGCCCTGGCGGGAACGGCTGTGGTTGTCCTGCACGAAGGGGGCGGATACGCCGGTGGCCTCGGCAAAGCGGCGCTGGTTGAAGCTCTCGCTGAAAAAGCCGCGCTCATCCTGGAACACCGGGGGCTGCAGCAGCAGCACGCCGGGCAGGGCCGTGGTTTGCACCTGCATGGCTAGTCGTGCAGGCAGCGCAGCAGGTACTGGCCGTAGCCCGATTTGCTCAGGGGCCGGGCCAGCCCTTCCAGTTGGCCGTTGTCGATCCAGCCCATGCGCCAGGCGATTTCCTCGGGGCAGGAGACTTTCAGCCCCTGGCGCTGCTCGATGGTGGCGATGAACTGGCTGGCGTCCAGCAGGCTGTCGTGCGTGCCCGTGTCCAGCCAGGCAAAGCCCCGGCCCAGCGGCTGCACCTGCAACTGGCCCTGCTCCAGGTAGAGGCGGTTCAAGTCCATGATCTCCAGCTCGCCCCGCGCCGAGGGCGTGAGCCGGCGGGCCAGTCCGACCACCTGCGCGTCGTAGAAATACAGGCCGGTGACGGCGTAATGGCTTTTGGGCTGCGCGGGCTTTTCCTCCAGGCCGATGACCTTGCCCCGGGCGTCGAACTCCACCACGCCATAGCGCTGCGGGTCCTGCACGTGGTAGGTGAACACGCAGGCGCCGCCGGGCTGGGCCGCCGCCTTGCGCAAGAGGCCTTGCAGCGTGTGGCCGTAGAACAGGTTGTCGCCCAGCACCAGGGCGCAGGGGCTGCCGTCCAGGAACGGCTCGGCAATCAGAAACGCCTGCGGCAGCCCGTCCGGGCTGGGCTGCACGGCGTACTGCAGGCGCAGGCCCCACTGGCTGCCATCGCCCAGCAACTGCTCGAAGCGCGGCGTGTCCTGCGGGGTGCTGATGATGAGGATGTCCCGAATCCCGGCCAGCATCAGCGTGCTCAAGGGGTAATAAATCATCGGCTTGTCGTACACCGGCAGCAGTTGTTTGCTGATGGCCAGCGTGGCCGGGTGCAGCCGGGTGCCGGAACCTCCGGCCAGGATGATGCCTTTGCGTTGTGTCATGGACGGGAACCTTCGGGGCGATGGAATCTTGGAAAAAACGATGGGGTGCTGCGCAGGTCAGAGAATGTGCGCAAGCATACGCGCCACGCCCTGCTGCCAGGGCGGTGGCGCGAGGCCGAAAACCGCTTGCAGCCTGCCGCAGTCCAGGCGCGAATTGTGCGGGCGTCGCGCTGCCGTGGAATAGGCGCTGCCGGGCACGGGAAGAATCTCGGTGGTTTTTATGTTTGCCGCCAGCGCCGATTGCCGTGCCCGGGCCAAAACCAGCGCGGCGTATGCAAACCAGGTCGTCGCCCCCGCTGCGGCGCAGTGGTACAGGCCGCCGTCCTGCGGGCGGCGCAGCAGGTGGGCGACGGCGTGGGCGGTGACCTCGGCCAGCCAGTCGGCGCTGGTGGGCGCACCCCACTGGTCATCCACCACCGTCAGGTGCGGGCGCTCCTGCGCCAGGCGCAGAATGGTCTGGACAAAGTTCCGGCCCTGCGCCGCATACACCCAGCTGGTGCGCAGCACGAGGTGCGGGCCGCCCGCCTGGGCGATCAGCGCCTCGCCCTCATGCTTGCTGCGGCCATAGACCGACAGCGGCGCGGGCGCATCGTCCTCTCGCCAGGGGCGCTGGCCACTGCCGTCAAATACGTAATCGCTGCTGTAGTGGACGAACAACACCCCGTGCTGCGCCGCCCACCGGGCCAGCAGACCGGGCGTGGTGGCGTTGATGCAGCGGGCCAGGGCCGGTTCGCTCTCGGCCCGGTCGACGGCGGTGTACGCAGCGGCATTGACGATCACGTCCGGCTGCTGCCGCGCCACGGCGGCCACTGTCTGCTCGGGGGCGGTGAAATCGGCTTCGGCCCGCCCCAGGGCAACGACCTGCCCCAGCGGGGTCAGGCTGCGCTGCAATGCCCCGCCGATCTGGCCGCTGGCACCCAGCAGCACGATTTTCATGCACCAGACGCAGACGGCGCAAAACGCTGCTCGGCCAGGGCCACCAGCCCTTCGAACACCAGGTTGTCGACCAGCTCGAAGGGGCGCGTCATGCTCGGCACCATCTTCCAGCCTGCGCCCCCGGCCATGATGCAGGCTGGCTCCATGCGGCAGTGCAGGTACAGGTGCTGGTACATGCGCTCGACCGCCCCGGCGATGGCGTAGGTGCCGCCGCTGGTCAGCGCATCGCTGGTGTTGGTGGGAAAGGGCGTGACCTGCCCGGTGGGCACGTGCAGCCCGGCGGTGCCCGTCTCCAGCGCCCGCAGCATGATGCCGTGGCCCGGCAGGATCAGGCCGCCGAGGAAGCGCCCCTCGGCATCCAGCGCGTCCACCGTCACCGCCGTGCCGACCATGACCACGATCAGCGGACGCGGCCCGCCGCGCTGCAGGATGCGCTGGCGGGCGCCGATCATTGCCACCCAGCGGTCCGCGCCCAGGCGCAGCGGCTGGTCGTAGCCGTTGGTCACGCCCGCGTCCCGGGCGCTGGGCACGACCCACTGCGGGGCGAAGTCCCAGCCCAGCATCTGGTCGATCTGCTCATGCACGCGCCGGCGGGTGCTTTCGCTGGCCACCGCGCAGCCCAGCATGCAGCCGGGCGCTGGCAGGCGGCTCCAGGGGCCATCGGCCAGTTGCTCGATCTGCTCCAGGAACTCCGCCCCCTGCGCCAGCAGGGCCGCGCCGCGCCGGGGGGCGTCGTACATGGCCCACTTCAGGCGGGTGTTGCCGATGTCGATGGCTAGGAATCTGTTCATAGGGGCGCGATTATCAGGATTTTTGCGGCGGGCCGCCGCTGCGGTGTGCGGGCAGGACCGGCCGGGCGGGGCGCGAAATTGTGAAAAAACCTGCATCTGCACTCGCCTAAAGCGTTTTCCAACGGGGAGCCGGTAAAGTGCAGAGCGTCTTGTTCCTCAACTCACCACAAGGAGTCCTCCCTCATGGGTCTGTTCAGTTTTATCAAAGAAGCGGGTGAAAAACTCTTTGGCGGCAAGGAAGCCCAGGCTGCCACTCCCGCTGCGCCTTCTGCCGAGGCCCTCAACGCCCAGGCGGCCAACGCCATCACCACCTACATCCAGGCGCAGAACCTGGGCCTGGAAAACCTGCAAGTGAGCTTTGACGGCAGCCAGGGCCAGGTAACCGTGAACGGCGCAGCCCCCACCCAGGCGGCCAAGGAAAAGGTGACGCTGTGCTGCGGCAACGTCGCCAGCGTGCAGAGCGTGGAAAACCTGATGACCGTCACCAACCCCGAGCCGGAAGCCCAGTACCACGACGTGGTGCGCGGCGACACCCTGAGCGCCATCGCCAAGAAGTACTACGGCAACGCCAACAAGTACCCGGTGATCTTCGAGGCCAACCGCCCCATGCTGACGCACCCGGACAAGATCTATCCCGGCCAGAAGCTGCGCATTCCCGCGCTGTAAACCACGCCGCACACGTCAAGGCCCGTCCCGGCTGGATTGCCGGGGCGGGCTTTTTCATTGCTCGTAGCGTTTGCTGCGCAAGAGTTGCTTGATGACCTGCGAGTGCTGCTGCACGCTGGGGCCGATCTGCAGGGCCACGCAGGTGGCCAGCACGTCGATGATGAGCAGGTGCAGCAGGCGCGACACCATGGGGCTGTAGAGGTCGTAGCCTTCCGGGTGGTCGGCGGCCAGGTGGATGGCGCAGGCCCGGGCCAGCGGGGAATTGCTGGCCGTGATGGCAATGGTGGTGGCCCCGGCCTGGGAAGCCAGCTCAGCGGCGGCGATCAGGTCACGCGTCAGGCCGGAGTTGGAGATGATGACCGCACAGTCCCCCCGGCGCAGCAGGGCCGCGTTCATCAGTTGCACGTGGCCGTCGCTGCAGCTCATGCTGGTCAGGCCCAGGCGGAAGAATTTGTGCTGCGCATCGTCGGCCACGATGCCGGAATTGCCCGCGCCGAAGAACACCACCCGCTGGTGCTGGCGCCAGGTCTGCAGGATGGCCTGTGCCGCCGCCTCCAACGCCCTGGGCGCAGCGGCGTTGCGATATTCGAGGAAGGCGGCGACGGAGTTGTCCACCACCTTGACCAGCACGTCGGCAGGCTTGTCGTCCACGTCCACGCTGCGGTGGATGAAGGGCACGCCTTCGCTGACGCTGCCGACCAGCTTGAGCTTGAAGTCCGCCAGCCCGTCGTAGCCCATGCTGCGGCAAAAGCGCACCACGGTAGGTTTGCTCACCTGGGCCTGTTCGGCCAGGGTGCGCACCGGCAAGCGGGCAAAGGCAGACGGGTCGTGCAGCACCAGACGGGCCACGCGCTGTTCCGCCGGGGCCAGAGAGGGAAGAGAGGCAGCAATACGCTCAAGCATGGGGCAACAAGAAATGACCGGCAAGTGCAGTCGCAATCGGGAAATGGCCGCCATTGTGCGGCCAAGCAGCGGCGCAGAAGCCAAGTCGCAGCAATTACGGCGTTTTGCCGCCTTGCGGACAGCGTGAGAAGTTCGTGAGCAGGTTCCCGGCGGCCATCATGGCGCACGGGTTTGCCCTAGTGAACACAGGGCAGGCCTTGAGGCATCTTTCGCCCCCTGGTTCACAAGATCAATTTTGGTTTCACAGGAGTACCCATGACCTTCCGCCATTTTCAAAAATCCCTGCTGGCTGCCGCCCTGGCGGTTGCCGGTTTTACCGCTGCCCCCGGCCTGGTGATGGCGCAAACGGCAGCCCCGGCTGCCACTGCGGCTGCGCAGGCGGCCAAGCCCCATGTGGTGGTGCTGGCCACCGGCGGTACGATTGCCGGCGCCGGTGCGTCGGCCGCCAACAGCGCCACGTACACCGCCGCCAAGGTGCCGGTGGACAAGCTGCTGGCCGGGCTGCCCGAGCTGGCCAACGTAGCCAACGTGACGGGCGAGCAGGTGTTCCAGATCGCTTCCGAAAGCTTTACCAACGACAACCTGCTGACGCTGGCCAAGCGCGTTTCGGCGCTGGCCAAGCAGCCCGACGTGGACGGCATCGTCATCACCCACGGCACCGATACGCTGGCGGAAACAGCCTACTTCCTGAGCCTGACCGTACATACCGACAAGCCGATCGCCGTGGTCGGCTCCATGCGCCCGGGCACGGCCCTGTCTGCCGACGGAGCGCTGAACCTGCTCAATGCCGTGAGCGTGGCTGCCTCCAAGGATGCCCGGGGCAAAGGCGTGCTGATCACCATGAACGACCAGATCCAGAGCGCCCGCGATACGAACAAGGACATCAACATCGAAACCCGCGCCTTCCAGAGCCAGTGGGGTTCGCTGGGCATGGTGGTGGAAGGGCGCAACTACTGGTTCCGCGCCCCGGTGAAGCGCCACACGACCGGTTCGGAATTCAACATCGACACCATCGCCAGCCTGCCGCAGGTGGACATCGTCTACGCCCACGGCAACGTGCAGCCGACGGCCGTGCAGGCGCTGGTCGCCAGCGGGGCCAAGGCCATCATCCACGCGGGCACGGGCAACGGCTCGGTGGCGGACCGCATGGTCAAGCCCTTGCAGGATGCGCACGCCAAGGGCGTGGTGATCGTGCGCTCCTCGCGCGTGCCCTACGGCTTCGTGCTGCGCAATGCCGAGCAGCCCGACGACAAATACGACTGGGTCGTGGCCCACGACATGCGCCCGGAAAAGGCCCGCATCCTGACCATGCTGGCCCTGGCCCAGGGCGCGGACACCCAGACGCTGCAACGCATGTTCTGGGAGTATTGAACCGGCCTGCACCGGCATACGCCCCTTGGCCCCTTGAGAAGAGCGCCCCTGGCCAGGGGCGCTTTTTCGTTTTCGCTACCATGCGCGGTTTGGTCTTGCTTACGCCCCTCCATGTCTGGTCTGAACCGCGCCCAACTCCAAGCCGTGCATTTCATCGATGGCCCCTGCCTGGTGCTGGCTGGGGCCGGTTCCGGCAAAACGCGGGTGATTACGCACAAGATTGCCCACCTGATCGAATCCGGCCTGCCGCCCCGGCGCATTGCCGCCATCACCTTTACCAACAAGGCCGCCGCCGAGATGCGCGAGCGGGCCAGCGGGCTGATCGGCCGCAAGGCCAAGGACGTGCTGGTCTGCACCTTCCACGCCCTGGGCGTGCGCATGGTGCGCGAGGACGGCCATGCGCTGGGGCTAAAACCCAGCTTCAGCATCCTCGATGCCGACGATGTGACCAGCATCCTCAAGGACTGCGCCGGCGGCACCACCGATGCGGCCACGGCGCGGCAGTGGCAATGGGGCATCAGCGCGTGGAAGAACCAGGGCCTGAACGCCCGCCAGGCACTGGCCCTGGCCAAGGACGACCACGAGCGCAGCCTGGCCATCATCATGCAGCGCTACGAGGAGCGGCTGACCGCCTACCAGAGCGTCGATTTCGACGACCTGATCGGGATGCCCATGCGCCTCCTGAAAAACCACCCCGAAGTGCGCGAGAAATGGCAGAAGCTGCTCGGCCACGTGCTGGTCGACGAATACCAGGACACCAACGCCACGCAGTACGCCCTGCTCAAGCTGCTGGTGGGCGAGGCCGCCCGCTTCACCGCCGTGGGCGACGATGACCAGAGCATCTACGGCTGGCGCGGCGCGACGCTGGACAACCTGAAACGGCTGCCGCAGGACTACCCGCAACTGCAGGTCATCAAGCTGGAGCAGAACTACCGCTCCACCAGCGCCATCCTGCGGGCGGCCAACCATGTCATCGGCCCCAACCCCAAGCTGTTTCCCAAAACCCTGTTCTCCGAACTGGGCGAGGGCGAACCCGTGCGCGTGCAGGCCTGCGACAACGAAGAGCACGAGGCCGAGCGTGCCGTGGCCCGCATCCTCGCCCTGAAAGCCGCCGGCAACCCGCCGCCGCAGTGGAAGGACTTCGCCATCCTCTACCGCGCCAACCACCAGGCCAAGCCGTTCGAGAAGGCGCTGCGCAAGGCCAGCATTCCGTACAAGGTGTCCGGCGGCACCAGCTTTTTCGACCGGGCGGAAATCAAGGATCTGTGCGCCTGGTTCCGCCTGTGGAGCAACAACGACGACGACCCTGCCTTCCTGCGCTCCATCACCACGCCGCGCCGGGGCATCGGCCATACCACCCTGGGCAAGCTGGGCGAATTTGCCGCGCTGCACAAGACCAGCATGTTCGGCGCCCTGTTCAACACCATGCTGCCGTCGGTTCTGGGCAAAAAGACGCTGGACGGGCTGCTGGAATTTGGCCGCAGCATGAACGACCTGGAATACCGCGCCCGCCACTGCCTGGGGCACGAGGCCAGCCGCACATTCTTGATGGACTGGCTCACCGACATCGGCTACGAGCAATACCTGTACGACAGCGAGGACAGCGAAAGCGTGGCCGCCGCCCGCTGGAGCAATGTGCTGGAGTTCTGCGACTGGATGGCGCAGCGTGCAGGCGGCCAGATCGAGGACGCGGCGGGCACCACCACCCGGACCGAAATCAAAAGCCTGCTGGAAGTGGCGCAGAACATTGCCCTGCTCTCGACCATCTCCGAGCGCGAAAGCGACCAGGACCAGGTCGTGCTGTCCACCCTGCACGCCAGCAAGGGGCTGGAGTGGCCGCACGTGCAACTGGTGGGCGTGACCGAAGGGATGCTGCCGTTCAAGCTCGACGACGACGAAGGCCGCCAGGAAAAAATCACCGACGACACCGCCGCCCGCCTGCAGGAAGAGCGCCGCCTGATGTACGTCGGCATCACCCGCGCCCAGCGCACCCTGGTGGTGAGCTGGACCAAACGCCGCAAGAAAGGCCGCGACACCGTGCCCTGCCAGCCCAGCCGCTTCATTGCCGAAATGCAGCTCGACCCGGCCACCAGCCGGGAAAATCCCCGCGACAAACTGCGCCAGCTGCGGGCCGAATTTGCGGCCCGCCAGGCCGACCCTTCCTGACCTCTGTGCGCACCTGGAACCTCTGCTTATGACTGCTTCCCGTTTTCTTTTTCGCACCCTGGCCTGGGCCACCGGCTTGGCCGCCCTGCCGGCTGTCCAGGCGGCCACAGCGACCGTGACCGCGCCGCCGCCCCTGGAGCTGGATACCTGGCGCCAATGCGCCGCCACCACGGACAACCAGGCCCGTCTGGCCTGTTTCGACGCCTGGGCGCAGCAACAACAGCCGCTCACGCCCCCGCCGGCCACCCAATGGAGCCGCCCTGCGGCCAGCGCACAAGCCGACAGCGCAAAGGTCGATCCCGGTACCAGTACCGGTACGGATGCCACAGATGCCCCCGCCCTGGCCGCAACCCCGGGGCTGGCCCTGCCGGCCACGCCCACCAACGGCGGCTGCCGCGATGCCCGGTACAGCGAAATCTCCCGCTACTTCGAGCTGGAACCCGGCTCGGACTGCGGCACCTTCAGCCTGCGCGGCTACCGGCCCCTGACCGTCTCCGTGGTACAGGGCGACCGCGTCAACGGGCAGCCTTTCTCGCCCAGCCGGGGCGCGGCGGCGGCGCAGGACTACCAGCGCCACGAAATGCGCATCCAGGTGTCGGCCCGCACCAAGATCGCCCAGGGCCTGCTCACCGGCCCGCGCTCCAGCGGCAAGGATTCGCTGTGGTTCGGCTACACCCAGCAGTCGTACTGGCAGCTGTTCAATGGCGGGCTGTCGCGACCCTTCCGCTCCACCGACCACGAGCCGGAGGTGTTCTACGTCTACCCCACCGACGCCCCCCTGCCCTGGGGCGGGCGCTGGCGCTACAGCGGCGTGGGGCTGGTACACCAGTCCAATGGCGAGAGCAACCCCCTGTCACGCAGTTGGAACCGCTGGTACCTGATGACCGGCGCCGAGTGGCGCAGCGGCTGGCAACTGCACCTGAAAGCCTGGAAACGCGTGGCCGAAAAAGCCGAGAACGACGACAACCCCCACATCCAGGACTTCGTGGGCCGGGGCGAGGCCCGGTTGTTCTGGAACGTCAATGACCGCCACACCCTGGGCCTGACCGTGCGCGGCACGCCCGGCCGGGGCCGGGGATCGGGCCGCCTGGAATGGCTGCACACCCTGGGCGAGGGCTGGAACGGCAACAAAAGCAACCTGCGCCTGCACGTCCAGCTGTTCAGCGGCTACGGCGACAGCCTGCTGGACTACAACTACAAGCGCACGGTACTGAGCGTCGGCCTGAGCCTGCTCGATTTCTAGCCCCCCGCCTGCAGCGGCGCGAAATTGACAAATATGTGCCAGCCGCATAACCCTGAAACACACCGGCCTTGGACAGCCTGCGAGCGCAGGCATAAGCTCTCCGACCTGTTCAATGTCTGAACTGATTTCCTACAAGGAACCCTCCATGTCTTCACACGCTTCCACGCCCGCCGCAGGCTCCGCGCACACCCTGCCGTCGTACCTGCAGGCCGACAACCTCGGCCCCTGGGGCATCTACCTGCAGCAGGTCGATCGCGTCACGCCCTATCTGGGGCACCTGGCCCGCTGGGTCGAGACACTCAAGCGCCCCAAGCGGGCGCTGATCGTGGACGTGCCGATCGAACTGGACAACGGCACCATCGCCCACTTCGAGGGCTACCGCGTGCAGCACAACACCTCGCGCGGCCCGGGCAAGGGCGGCGTGCGCTTCCACCAGGACGTGACGCTGTCGGAAGTGATGGCCCTGTCGGCCTGGATGAGCATCAAGAATGCCGCCGTCAACGTACCCTACGGCGGCGCCAAGGGCGGCATCCGCGTGGACCCCAAGACGCTCTCGATGGGTGAGCTGGAACGCCTGACGCGCCGCTACACCAGCGAGATCGGCATCATCATCGGCCCCACCAAGGACATCCCCGCGCCCGACGTGAACACCAACGGCCAGATCATGGCCTGGATGATGGACACGTATTCGATGAACGTGGGCGCCACCGCCACCGGCGTGGTGACGGGCAAGCCCGTGGACCTGGGCGGCTCGCTGGGCCGCGTGGAAGCCACGGGGCGCGGCGTGTTCACCGTGGGTGTGGAGGCGGCCAAGCTGACCGGCCTGGCGATCGAGGGCGCACGCGTCGCAGTGCAGGGCTTCGGCAATGTGGGCGGCACGGCAGGCAAGCTGTTCGCCGAAGCGGGCGCCAAGGTGGTGGCCGTGCAGGACCACACCGGCACCATCCACAACGCCAACGGCCTTCATGTCCCCGCGCTACTGGCCCACGTGAAGGCACGCGGCGGCGTGGGCGGCTTTGCCGGCGCCGAGGCCATGAACCCGGGCGAGTTCTGGGGCGTGGACTGCGAGATCCTGATCCCCGCCGCGCTCGAAGGCCAGATCACCAAGGCCAACGCGGGCCAGATCAAGGCCAGGCTGGTCATCGAAGGCGCCAACGGCCCCACCACCCCCGAAGCCGACGACATCCTGCACGACAAGGGCGTGCTGGTGCTGCCCGACGTGATCGCCAACGCAGGCGGAGTGACGGTGAGCTACTTCGAGTGGGTGCAGGACTTCTCCAGCTTCTTCTGGAGCGAGGACGAGATCAACGCCCGACTGGTGCGCATCATGCAGGAGGCCTTTGCAGGCGTGTGGCAGGTAGCCCAGGAACACAAGGTGAGCCTGCGCACCGCGACCTTCATCGTGGCCTGCCAGCGCATCCTGCATGCCCGCGAAATGCGCGGACTGTATCCATAAGGCCCGGCAGCCTTGCACCTGATGGCAGGGCGCTATGCGCCAGCGGTTATTCAACCGTCACGCTCTTGGCAAGGTTTCTGGGCTTGTGCCGCCGCATAACTTCGCTACGCGAAGTGAGCGGCGTCCAAACCGCGCAATTCGGGCGCTACGCGCAGCAGCTACGCCGCTCCCAAAGCCTGCCGGTCATTCGACCGTCACGCTTTTGGCCAAATTGCGCGGTTTGTCCACGTCCGTCCCGCGTGCCACGGCGGTGTGGTAAGCCAGCAGTTGCAGCGGCACGACGTGCAGGATGGGCGAGAGCGCCCCGTAGTGCTCGGGCATCCGGATGACGTGCAGGCCCTCGGCGCTTTCGATGTGCGTGTCGGCATCGGCCAGCACGTAGAGCACGCCGCCCCGCGCCCGCACTTCCTGCATGTTGCTCTTGAGCTTTTCCAGCAGTTCGTCGTTGGGCGCGACGGTGACCACCGGCATGGCGGCATCGACCAGGGCCAGGGGGCCGTGCTTCAGTTCCCCGGCGGGATAGGCCTCGGCGTGGATATAGCTGATTTCCTTGAGTTTGAGCGCCCCTTCCAGCGCAATCGGGTAGTGGCGGCCCCGGCCCAGGAACAGGGCGTTCTGGCGCTTGGCGAAGTCTTCGGCCCAGCTGACGATCTGCGGCTCCAGCGCCAGCACGGCCTGCAGGGCCATGGGCAGATGGCGCATGGTGGTCAGATATTCCTGCTCCTGCGCCTCAGTCAGGCGCCCCTTGCTTTGCGCCAGCGCCAGGGTGAGCAGGAACAGCCCGGCCAGTTGCGTGGTGAACGCCTTGGTGCTGGCCACGCCGATTTCCACCCCGGCGCGGGTGATGTAGCGCAGCTTGCACTCGCGCACCATGGCGCTGGTGGCGACGTTGCAGATGGTCAGCGTCTGCTCCAGACCCAGGCTTTGCGCATGGCGCAGGGCGGCCAGGGTGTCGGCGGTCTCGCCCGACTGGCTGATGGTGACGACCAGGGTACGCGGCTCCGGCACGCTGGTGCGGTAGCGGTATTCGCTGGCCACTTCCACATTGCAGGGGATGCCGGCGATGGCCTCCAGCCAGTATTTGGCCGTGCAGCCGCTGTAGTAGCTGGTGCCGCAGGCCAGGATGAGCACGCGGTCGATGTCCTTGAACACGCGCCAGGCGGCATGGCCGTCGGCGCCGTCGAACAGCTCGGGCACGATGGCGCTGATGCCGTCCAGGGTGTGGGCGATGGCGTCCGGCTGCTCGAAGATTTCCTTCTGCATGTAGTGGCGGTACGGCCCCAGCTCCACCGCGCCGCTGAAGGCCTGCACGGTTTTGACGGGGCGCTGCTCGGGCAGCAGGACGTGGCCGGTCTTGTCGGCCAGCCAGTAGCGGCCCGGCTGCAGGTCGACCAGATCGCCCTCTTCCAGGTAAACGATCTGGTCGGTGACCCCGGCAATCGCCATCGGGTCGCTGGCTAGGAAGAACTCGCTCAAATCCTGGCCCACGCCCAGCACCAGGGGCGAACCGGCGCGGGCGCCGACCACGCGGTGCGGCTCGTCCTTGTGCAGCACGGCAATGGCGTAAGCACCGCGCAGTTCGGCGCGGGCGGCTTTCACGGCCTCGAACAGGTCGCCGTTGTACAGGCTATCGACCAGGTGGCCGATGACTTCGGTATCCGTCTGGCTGGCGAACACATAGCCCCTGGCCTGCAACTGGCAGCGCAGTTCCTCGTAGTTTTCGATGATGCCGTTGTGTACCAGCGCCACCCGGGGCGGCACGCCGCTGTCGGCATCCAGGCCGGGGCCATAGCTGAAATGGGGGTGGGCATTGGCCACGGCCGGCGCCCCGTGCGTGGCCCAGCGGGTATGGGCAATGCCGGTCAGGCCCTGCAAATCGTCCTGCTGCACCTGTTCCAGCAACTCCGCCACCCGCGCCGTGCTGCGGGCGCGGTGCAGGCCCTGGCTGATGGGCGAGCCGGTGACCATGCGGTGCACGGCCACGCCGCAGGAGTCATAGCCCCGGTATTCCAGGCGCTGCAAGCCCTGCACCAGCAGGGGCACGATGTTGCGATTCGAGACGGACGCGACGATGCCACACATAAACCCATTCCTTTGACCAAGAGTGCGATGGCGGCCATCCTAGAGACATTCAAAGGAAATAAATTTTCAAATTTCTCTGAAAAATGAAATTTATCAACACAACCAATAACATTTGAAAAATAATTTCATAATCACAAAATGAGTGAAATAAAAAGTACCTATCTGGACGCCATCGATTTGCAATTGCTGACACTCCTGCAAGCCGACGCCAGCCGCAGCAACCAGGATCTGGCCGCTGCCGTGGGCATCTCCGCACCCACCTGCCTGCGCCGCGTCAAGCGCCTGTGGGCGCTGGGGGTGATTGAGAAACAGGTCGCCATCATCGCCCCGCAGGCGCTGGCCGCGCACCAGGGGCCGGGCGTGCAGGCACTGGTCGAGGTCACCCTGGAGCGCCAGCACGCCGAAGCGCTGGAGGCTTTTGAGCTGCTTGCCTGCGCCCATCCTTCCGTCCAGCAATGCTGGCGCGTCAGCCCCGGGCCGGACTTTGTGCTGGTGCTGGCCTGCCGCGATATGCCGGATTACCTGCGCGTCAGCCAGGAGTTGTTTACCCAGCCGGCCAATGTGCGCAATGCGAAGGCGTTTTTTGCTACCAAGCGGGCCAAGTTTGGGACGCAATGGGAGTTGGGATGAGCATGGCTTTATTATGTTTTTTGTAGCTTATTACGCTTTTTATTATTGGTTTTTATGGTTTTATTGCTTTGAAATTCAATGATTGCGTGCGGTAGCAGCTTTCTTTTTTGATTGTTTTTCTGCTGGCCGGGACTCGCCCCGGCAGGCGACATCCTTTCTTGCACGCGCAAGAAAGGATGCAAAGAAAGCGTGCTGGCGCAGCTTTTGCACCGCAGAACTCGCTACGCGCCCTACGGGCGCTGCGCTCGGACAACTGCGGTGAGTCAGATTGGAGGCGGCTTGCTGATTATTGGGGCTGCGCTTTTACGGATGCGCTGCTGAGGGGGGGCTGCTTCGCTTGCTGCGCAGCTTCAGGGGGTGGTGCTGTTGTTGTGGTGGGCTGTGCTGTGGGGGTGCGCTTGCGGCTCATGCCGATCAGCAGCACGCCGGACAGTACCAGGGCGGCGCCGCCCAGTTGCCACCAGGAGAGGGCCTCGTCCAGCAGCCAGGCGCTGAAGAAAATCGTCATCACCGGCCCCAGCGAGCCAACCAGGGCCGTGCGCCCTGCGCCGATGTGGCGGATGGCGGCGGAAGTCATCAGCACCGGCAGCACGGTGGAAAACACCGCCATGCCCAGCGCGTGGCCGTACACCGGTAGCGGTTGCTGCAAGGCAGCCAGCGGCTGGGTGGCGGCAAAGTGCCCCAGGGTGGCGATGGTGGACACCAGCAGCGCCAGGGCGCTGAAGCGCATGGCCCCCAGCCGGGCAATCACCGGTTCACTGCCCGCCTGGTAAAACGCGTAGGACAGGGCCGATCCCAGCACCAGCGCCGCCCCCAGCAGTACGGTGCGCATCTCTGCCGCCAGATGCAGATCGTGGGCAAAAGCTAGCCCAATCCCGGCATACGACAGCAGCAGCGCCGCGCCCTCCGGCCAGCTCAGGCGCTTGCCCAGGAAGAGCACGCCGATCAGGATGGTGAGCGTCGGGTAGGTGAACAGAATCAGCCGCTCCAGGCTGGCGCTGATGTATTGCAGGCCAAGAAAATCCAGAATGCTCGCGCCGTAATAGCCCAGCAGCCCCAGCGCCACCACCCACAGCAGGGTGCGCCGGTCCAGCCCCGCGCCACCGGCGACCCGCTGCGCACGCCAGCCCATCCAGGCAAAAAACGGCAGCGAAAACGCCATGCGCAACGCCAGCAGCGTGACCGCATCCACCGCCACCGGCTGGGGCACGGCATAGGCCAGCTTGACAAAAATCGCTTTGAACGAAAAACCCAGCGCCGCCAGCACGGCAAGCGCCAGCCCGAGGCGTTCGGCAGACCAATGTTTCCAGGGCATACGAAAAAGTGCAAAAACAATCGAAAAACAATCCGCCTGCAAACCGGCAGATATACGTTGGAGACGAATGGTGCCCGCCCGCCATCCCTTGCACAATTGCGCATCGCCCAGCACAGGATTCGTCAAAAACGAACGATCAAGAACCGCCATGCACTACGACCTGACCGACCTGCGCCTGTTCGTCGCCATTGCCGAGGAAGGCAACCTGACACGCGGCGCCGCGCGGGCGTTTCTGGCGCCGTCCTCGGCCAGCCACCGTTTGCAGCGGCTGGAAACGGCCCTGGGCGCCCAGCTGTTCGAGCGCCAGGCCCGGGGCGTGGCCCTGACCCGCGCCGGTGAAGCCCTGCTGCGCAATGCCCGCCAGGTGCTGGCTGCGCTGGAGCAGATGCACGCCAACCTCTCGCCCTTTGCCAGCGGCGTGCGCGGCCACGTCAGCCTGTGGGCCAACACCCATGCCACGCACACTTTTCTGCCGGACGATCTGGCCAGCTTTTTGCGCCAGCACCCCCAGGTCAGCGTGACGCTGGAGGAACGCACCAGCGGCGACATCGCCCTGGCCGTGGCCCACGGCGAGATCGAGCTGGGCGTGCTGGCCGACAGCAGTGCCATCGACGGCAGCAGCGTCGATCTGCTCTCCTACCGACGCGACCGGCTGGTGCTCATCACCCCCCGGGGCCACGCCCTGGCCGGGGACGGCCCGCTGCGCTTTGCCCAGGTGCTGGAGCACCCCTTCGTCATGCTGCATACCGGCTCGGCCATCCACACCTTCACCATGAACGCCGCCGCCGCGCTGGGCCGGCACCTGGACGTGCGCATCCAGGTGCGCAGCTTCGAGGCCGTCTGCCGCATGGTCAGCGCCGGGGTCGGCATCGGCATGGTGCCGCGCAGCGCCCTGCAATCCACCGGCCTGCGCGAGCAGCCCGCCGTGCTGGAGCTGCAGGAACCCTGGGCGCAGCGCGACCTGCATATCTGCACACGCAAAGGCCGGACGCTGTCCGGCTTCGCGGCGGCGCTGGTGACGCACCTGCGGGCCTGCGCCCAGGCCCGAAATGAAAAACTGGAAACGCCATGACCACCGCGCTTTACTGCACAACCATCGCCAGCGCGGCTGCTGGCCGTGCAGGTACCGTACGACAAAAATAATTATTTTTTAGCCGTTCACCCTTGCTCAATCGACTGCAAAAGTTTCTCGCCAGTTGAGCATCTGTAGCGCCGTCCCGCTCCCTGAAACGATATCAGGCAGATTAACCGGAGCACCATCATTGTTAGGATCACGGCCAGCAGCATTTACACCCAGTTTTCCATCTTTGTTCATCAGTTGAACACTAATCAGGCTGTAACCGTACTCCAGAAAACTCTCACCACTTGACCATGCTGTCCGCCCACTCCCGAACTGCACGGCATACAGGCGACTACGGCCACTGGGGTTACAGGCATCGCCGCTGGTTAGCGTGGTGATAAAGGCCACGATACCGTTGGTCGCATCCATCTCATCGACCATGCGCCAGCCAATCCCCGTGGCATTGTCTTTGCCCAAATCGTGGTACCAGCCTTTCACACTTACTGCTTGCTCCCCATCATTCAAAGCATAGCCTTGAGTCAAATCAGTTACAGCCTTGAGAGCACTGCGCGTCACCGGAGTGTCATGCGCAGCAAAGCGCACAACGCCACCATCCTTGATGGCAAAGAACGACTGCACCTGGGTGGATGCAATATCCGCCGTATCCAGCAATTGTCCAGTTCCTACCATCACATAGCGCACCCGCGTTGCCGGATCGATCGCTACCTGGGGAGGGGTGGTAATGGGCAAGGCATTACCGGCTGCATTGCTTAACTGGGCGATTTTCTTGCCCGCAGGATAAGCAGCAGCGCCATCCTCCTGCGTCAAATCAAAACGCCATAGCTGACCGTTCAAATCACCAGCATAGACGGCATTGACCGTGCCATCGCCCACATCTGCACCATATGCCGAAGCATGGGTCAAACCAGGGGCTGCCGCACTGGTAGCGATTTTTTCAATCAACGCTCCAGTTTTTGGATTTATCAGAAATATCAGTCCCGCAGTCGAACTGCTGTCGTAACCCGAGGTCAGGATAATCACCCAGCCATATTTGGCGGTTTTCACTGCCCAGGGTCGCCCAAAGCTATACCCCATTTCAGACAGATCGGTTTCCCACAGCACCTTGCCTGCCACGGCAGCTTCTGTCGTCATGGCGGACGGATCGGTCACATCCAGCGCGTAATAGCTTTTACCGCCTTTGCCCAAGCCACCAATCAAAACGGAACGCCAATCCGGGGCTGCACCTTCCGCGCTGCCTTGTGTTTTGCTGAAATCCACATCCACCACCACGGGGGCTGCATCCACCATATAGCGGTGTTCATAATTGGGATTGCCATAATTGGCCAGCAAGCTATCGGACAAACCGCCTGCTGTCTTGAACATATCCCCCGGCACATAGGCAAAGATCTCTTGGCCATCCGCGCCATTGAAAGCATGGAGCATCCCGTCATTGGCACCGGCATATACCACGGTAGCGCGGGCCTTGTAGGTATTCTTGAATGCCCCATAGCCAGGATTGCGGGCCGTAATCAACGGAGCGCTGGGCGGGCCGGCTGCCGTCAGCTTGGCATTGACAATATCGCCCAGCAAAGTATCGCGTGGGCGGTATTGGCGCAGGCTGTCCACTGCCGTCGAATTGGACTCATCCTTGCGACTGCCGCGCAGATAGTTCAAATACTCCGCACCATCATCCGCCGCCACATAACTGGTATTCAACCTACTTTTTTGCGTGGCACTGAGCTGGTCATAACGGAAAGGCACTCCCTTGGCATCGCTCCCGCCCCAGGTCACGATCCGCCGCTGGGTATCCCAGCCCGCACCGCTATCGGCCGCCACCTGCTGGGCCAGGGTGGTGTCGGTGCGCCACACCTCCGTGACGGTCGGATCGCCTGTGGCCGGGTAGGCAATCGTGCGCCCCGAGACCGTCCCCGACCAATTATTGGAGTCATATTGCGAAGCATAGGCCATATCCCCCGAAGTGATATTTGGACTGGTATACGCCAGAGCAGTCGTATAGGATCGCACCGCCGCTGCAATACTCTGAAATGCCTCACGCAGCCCTGCCACCATGTCATCGGGTTGTCCTGCCGTAAAATAATTGTTCGGTTTATCTTGGCCGCCAATTTTTTTTCCATTGGTGCTCCACCAATCCAGCGGAATTTCTCCATCGAACGTGTAAGGATCAAACCCTGTCGGCAGTTTACTGCGGTCCAGCCCCCCAAATTTTCCCGTCAGATAAAATTTATTGTTGGTCACAAAACCATTTTCCAGCACGTCCACCCAATAAGTCTGCACGGTTTGCTTGCCAATCGAGTTCGGTGTATTCGCATTGTCCGGGCGAATATCACGCGTATTGGCTTCAAACGCCAGCCCTGCCATATAATCGTTGGACATATTCGAACCGGTGCTGACATTCGCCTTATTTTCTCCCATGCCTTGGAGCTTTTTCAGATTGTTGGTGGATCGAAAGGCATCGAAAAACGTTCCATCTGCACCAAAGTTCGGGGTACTCGGTGTGCTGTCCGGATCGGTCGTACCCGGCACGTTTTTATCGCCGTGGGTGTTGATATCGCCAATGCCCAATACAAAATTACGCTGACAAGAATAAAGAATCGGGTCTTGCGCTGTCCAGTCTCGGATGATGGGAAAACCGTCCAGCCATTTCTTTCTGTCGGCGGTGGAGGTACCGTCGGCAATATTGCTCCAAGCGGCGATATTGTCCAGCCCCCGGAAGTAGCGCAAGGTGGCGTAGTACAGCTCATTGACTGGATCGTTGCTTTTGTAATTGCCGTGGATGATTTGGCCAAATCCATTCAGGTAGCCAATCACTCCGCTGTCCTGCACCCGGTCATTGCCGCTCAATCCCGCCCAGGTATTCGTGCTGCTGGCATCGGCGGCATCGGGATTTCTGACAAACGTTCCATCTGTTGCACTCCATTCTTTCAGCGTATTGGCAACGGGATTTTGTCCAGGCTCGGGTTTGGTCGGCCCGACAAACTTCTGACGCGCCCGCAACACACCGCCATCGCGGCCATTGCCATCCTGATTCATATAGCCAAAAGCTGAGAAACGCATCCGCTGTGCATATTCCTGCACCAGCCCTTCTGGCTTCCAGTTGGTGCCGTATTGAACGCAGTTGGCTTCCACCCCGCCTGCGGCGGCTGAGGAGTCACAGACCTTGATGCGCACCACAGCGTCATAAATGCTTTGCAGAGTGCTGCCACCGTTGTAATCAGCTTCGGTATAACTGCTGCCACCATGGGAAAAATCTTGCCAATCATTCCAGTGGTTGTCTTTTTTGGTATCGCAATTACTGGAACTGTTATTCTTACACCGCCGCCATTGCAGGTAGAGGGAGGCGCCACCACCGGTATCTACGTGCTCGATTTTGAAATTGACCGTACCGGACTTGGCTCCAACACTATTGGAGGCAGTCCAATTACCAGTATTAATATCCACCCAACTGGAGGCTTCGGCAACTTTGGTGTCGTCGATATACAGCGTTGCTTTATCGTCCTGACGCATCCGAAACTGGTAATAACTGTTGTTGGGAGCAGTAAAACTACCTGTCCAGCGCGAGGAGAAATCGTCATTCACGCCTGAACCTGGAGAACCGCTCCACGATATTTTGATGACTGGCTGCCGCTCGGTATAGACCGGGGTACCACTAAAATTACCGGTTTTGTTGTTGAAGTATTCGACCTGAAACCCCACGATGGGCGAGAAGCGCATCTTGTAGCCTCGCCCGTTCACAGAAATGCGCATCCCTCCGCCTGCATCGTTTGAGCTAAAAGGCGTAGCTCCTGCAATCAGGTCAGCAGGCAAGGTGCGGTCTGGAAACAAACTGCCCTGCCCCGAGTGACGGCCTTTTTCCAGAATGGTTTCGGTGGCTGTATCGACCACTCGGCGTCCCCCGGTCATGGCCCAGCGGAAGGGGTCAATGGCAGCGTGGGTGGCCCAGTTCAGAAAATTTCCACTCCATTTACCGGTACAGGTATGGTTGCTGGCCAAGCCCGCAGGGGCAAAATAGCTGGTATCCGGATTACTGATATTGGCTTGGTAGGTGTAGCACTTTTTTGGGTCAAAGTGGCCGAGAAATTCTTTGTTGGGAGTATAAGCATCGGTATGGGCTACACGAGTGACCGTAGGATATTCCACAGACAACGCCAATGCCAGATTACCCGCCACCTGAGAGGAGGCAAACACCGGCTGATCAGCCAATGAGACAGTTTGTGCAGCTGCTCCCAACCCTGTACCCGTCAGCAATACAGCGATAGCATAACGATAAAACATTGCACCGTTTCGTGCAGAATCCGATAATACTGAAAACATCTTGTATTTACCCAACATAATAACCTTCCTCATTCCGGCTTTATAATGGATGCTTGAATAAACACCTGTGTATCACGCGGCCCGGTAACACGAATATTCACACGGTAAACAATATTTGTTGGCACATTGAGGCTTGCTCCCCCCGTCAACATTCCGGCATTCTCGCCACCGCCTGCCGCGGATGACTTAACACAATAATTTTTGCTTTCAGTCTCGGAGAAGCTACCCGTATCCTCACACAGACGCTCAATCAAATAGCGAATCGTAGTTCCACGCAATCCAGCTTTGATTGCATCATCCAGGCCGGCAGTACTTTCTGTGATGTCATTGTTGGTACTGCCCCGCGCCGCAAATTTAGTGTCGTCCAACAAAGCCTCTGGAATACCTTCTGCATTGCCAGGCAGCATGACGGCAGAATAATTAAGGCTGGTATTGCTGCTACCTCCCAAATTATCCAATGCACCCCCTGGCTGCATACGGTTCATCAGGTCAGCCAATACCAATTCTCCCTGATTGACCATATCCCGGCGAAACGCTAGATTCCCGGCATTGACCATAGAAGTATTCATGGATTTGACGACGGCAGCAGCGCCAATGAACAAAATCACCATCACCATCAGCGCAACAATCAAAATCACACCATGCTGACGGCGTATCTGTTGACGACGGCATTTACGAAGAGCAAAGAATGGCTGGCTGAAAAAGGGCATGGCAATAAGCATTCTTTAAAACCGTGGATCTGTCGCCAGCAGCGCATTGCGCAGAGGAATCGTGGCCTCATAAACCCGGTGGCGGTAATGGCGGGCGTCGTCGTCATCCAGTCCGGTGTTGGCTTCGGTCAGTTCAAAATCCTCTTCCAGCGTGTCATAGCCTTGAAACAGGGTGAGACTCTCAGGGGCAACCAACTCTTTTTCGCGGATGGGGCTGCGCACCACCAGCGCAATGCGCAGGGCCATGATGCGTCTGAGTCTGTCTAGCCGAGCCGCGTTGGTTGGACTGGTCAGCTCACTCAACGTGTAATCCTCTCCGCTTGCCTGTTGCGGAGATACCCAGGCGTCCAACACGCCATCGTCGTTGGAATCAATGCCATAGATGGCACGGAAGGCCAGCACACCATCCGCCAGAATCAGGTCGTTGTCGGCCTCGGTGGCACCGGCCAGTTTCAGCAAGTCATAACGGTGCAGGTTGGCGCGTTCATCTATCCCCAGCATGTAGAACTGCACATTGGAACCTGCCCCCGTACCGGTCGGCCCCAAGGTGCCTAGCGCAGCCATGTAACCCTGGTTGCCTCCAGCCGTCTTCACCGCCCCCAAAGTGGTAGTGACTGCGCCGCGCTGGACGCTCGGGGTGTAGTAACGGGCGCTGGCTGCCGCCTCCAATTCAACGCTGCGATCGCCTGGCATGGCTTTGACCTGCTGCAACAAGCAATCGGTATGGTCGGGATTGCCAACCACGACCAGATCATGGACACGGAAGCCCAAATCGGTCGCCAGCCTCCATTCATGGTCGGCCCCTATGCTGGCATCCTCCACGGTGCGCACAACGTCTCCGGCCCCGGCATTGCCACGCATGGCAATCAGCACATCGGAGCCGCGCGGGCCAACACCTTCGGCAATCAGCAGTGGGGCCAGTGTCAGGTTGCCGGTTGCGCCTTCCAACACTTTCTCGAAAGGTGTCGGCCACGCCGCTGTACGGGGCAATATGGCAGCAGCCCCATTTCCCGCTGCCAGATAACAGCCCAATAAACCACTCTGCAAATAACCGGAACCCGCGCTGCGCAGCATGGTGTCCAGTTGCACCAGGGCATAATTGGCGCCGATTTCCATGTCATTGACGGAAGTTAATTGACGCTTATGCCGCTCCCCAAAAATAACAAGGTTACTGATAATCCCTGCAATAACCAACGATATAATCAGCGCAACCAGTAACTCAACCAACGATAAACCACGGATCTTATTCTTGGGTAGCGGGTAGCGGGTAGCGGGTAGCGGGTAGCGGGTAGCATTATGTCTTTATGAAAATAATTAAGGGATAATAGCTACCGTCGTATGACGTGCAGGCTGATCCGGGGTATTTGTAGGTTTCCACTCCACCGTCACTGCGACAATGTTGTCGGCTACTTTTTCAATTTTGAACTCACCATCCGGCAAACCACCTGCCAAGGTATTTTCAGCACGTCCCTGCAATGCCTCCAATTCATCGCTATTCGGCATTCGACGCATTAATTGCATGGTGCTGACAAAATCATTTGCCAGCAATGCAGCGCGACTGCGGTCTTCCGCCGAAATCGACATACTGGTGGCCTTGGCTTGCAACCCCACCAAGCCTAAAAGGCCGAAAGAAACGATCAAGACGGCCACCAGCACCTCCAGCAAGCTGGAGCCATACTGATGGCGAAGGCTGGGCTGCCAGAAGCAGCAGCTCTGCGGCAATGGTGTGGACATATTCTTGCTATTCATGCGTTGAAGAGATCAAGGAGGGCAGGCATCCAGGCGGTCTGCTGCTGCATTGGGGTCACACATCGAAATTCGTCCACCTACGCCCACTTCCACCCTGAGGGTGCGGGCATCGACGCCGTCCATGTCCACATCGTACCGAGCCGGAATGCCGGTGCTTTCGCAACTGGCGTCTCCCACCCCTGCTGCTGCATTGGTGCGCGTCACCAGCCGCCCAAGGGAGTTGAAGCAAATGGCGGCAGGCCCGGTGATACGGGCAACCCGCCCTGAATTATCCTGCAAGCCGGCTTCGATAAATTCGGCATCGGCTCCTGTGCGCTGGGTCACAAATATGCCCCAGTGAGGAGCACGTACCCGGTTACTCCCACCTGCTTCGGTCGCTACCTCTAGGTCATCGGGGTCTGCGCTTTCGGCAAATGTCGTGGTGTCGGTCAATGCGAACATGACGGTGCGGCTACGGCGCGTGGCCTCGGCCTGCGCTTGGCGCAAGCCGTTTTGCAACACGTCGGCAGTGCTTCGCACACGGTTGTTGTTGATCCACTCCTGCATCGGGTACATGGCCAACATGGCTAATGCCACCAGCAGCGCCAACATCACCATCAGTTCAATCAGCGTAAAGCCTTGAACATGCTGGCGTGCCGGAACGGTAGCAGACCGGGAGATCAACATGCTTGACCTTTTTTGCTCATCCAACGAGTGGCGCACGTATTCCACCCGGAACCGGTAGCCACGGCTGTGGTGCTGCGCTGATTGGCCTGATTGACCTTGAAGGTAAAGCCATTGGTCGGGCCGCTCCCAACGGCTTGCAAGAGATAAGCTGTTCCGGTCGGTGTACCGTCGCACGACAACTGGAAAGTCCCCATCTTGCGCTGGGCTGCATCAACCAAACACGGAGACGTAAAGTCTCCAGTACTGTTATAGGTTCGGTTGTCCTGAAAATAGCGTTCCATATCGGCACGCATCGCATCAAGACTGGTATGCGCTTCTACGATTTGTCCACGCAGTACATAGTCGCGGTAACTGGGTAATGCAACCGACGCCAAAATACCAACAATGGCCACAACAATCATGACCTCGATTAAGGTAAAACCTGTAATTCGACTACGTAAAAAAGAAAGACGGATTTGAGGATTCATAGAGCGGAATACAAGGTGGAGAGTGCAAAAAGTACCAAGCCTGCAATTGTGATCTTTGGCAATTTAGCAGACAATTACACTTATTGTCTACTACTAGCCACAAGCCGTTGATTCCGAATGCAAAAGTAGAGTTTTTTCTGCTTGTATTAGGACTGAATGGTTTGGCTATCCGATAGCTCTATATTCGACGTCCAAAGCTCTGTATTTCCAGGCCATCACCAGCGCGGCTGCTGGCTGTGCCAGCTGTTCATCAGGCGCAGCAAGGTGCGATTGACGGTTTCCAGGTTCATGCCGTACTGGGTGCACAGGTCGCGCACGGCCTCGGCGCCGTTTTCGTTTTCCAGGGCGATGGCCATTTCCAGGCTGGAGGTGTACGGCCCTTCCTGGCGCAGCGCTGCGTCGGGAATACGCTCGGACAGGGGCAGGCGGCCCAGGCTGTCTTCCAGGGGTTCGTCCAGGATGTCGTCCAGGCGGGAGAACAGGCCGCACAGGTAGACCTCGCTGCGCAGCTCCTGGCTGACGCCTGCATCCAGCAGCAGGGAGGTGAGCTGCGCCCGCTGCACCATGCCCTGGCGCACGGGCTGCAAGTCCGGCTCCTCGCAGGCATGGATGAGCAAATTGGCCAGCCACTTTTGCAACGGCCCATACCCCATCAGCACCAGGGCGCGGCGCAGCGAGTCGATAGGGTGCCGTGCCCCCAGGGCAGCCGAGTTGGCAAACAGCATGAGGCGGTAGGCCAGCAGGGGGTCTTCGCTCAGGATTTCCTCGAACGTATCGAGGGGCTGGTCGGCATCGACGGCTTTCATCAGGCGCAGCACATGCTCGTGCGAAGGCTGCAGCGCCTTGGCCCCGCGCAGGTTGAACAGCACGTCCTCATCGGGCCAGCCGACGACGGCGCTGGCCTTGTAGCGCTCGAAGCAGCAGCGCAGCATGGTCTGGCTGTGCAGGTCTTCGTACATCTGCCGCTCCAGCAGGAAGGCACAGACTTCCGGCTCGGCCGGGGTGCGCAGAAACTCCAGCGCGTCCTGGGGATGGATGCTCAACAACCCGCTGGCAAACAAATTGGCCACTTCGGTATCCGGCAGGGCATCGCGCTTGCCGCGCCAGATCAGGCGCACATTTCTACGGGCGGCGTTCTGCACGTAGGCCAGCAGGCTGGCATCCCAGGCGAGCCACTCGCCGCGCACTTCCAGCGCCCAGAACGCGCAGTCCTCGATGTGGGTCAGCAGGTTTTTCAGCAGGGTCGACGACTGCGGCGACAGCAGCAGCCGGGGCGCGGTGGGCGACCAGGTTTCCCGCAGGATGCGCAGCAGGTGGGCGACATCGACCGGCTCGTCCGGGCTGTCGTGCAGAAACAATTGCACCCCGGAGAGCTGGCGGTCGCTGCTCCACAGCGGACGGTACCCCATGACCAGTGCGTTCAAAGCGTATTGCACGGCAACCTCGTCTCGGCCCGAACCCAGGCCCGGTAATAGTTACGGATTAGCTGATGTAGTTGAACAGCGACAGCTTCTGGATCGAAGCATACGACTGCAGCGCCGCCGATACCGCCGTCTGCTGCGTCTGCATTTGCGAGATGGCCCGCACCATGCCTTCGGCATCGTACTGTTCGGCCGCGACGCGCTGGGCTTCGGTCTGCTCCTCGCGGGCCAGCAGGGTATTGCCCATGCGCTCGGCCTGGACGAGCAGGTCGCCTGCCAGCCCGCGCACGGTGGAGACGCGGTTCATCGCCGTATCCAGCTCGGTCAGCGATTGGGTGATGCCGTGGGCCAGCGTGCCATAGGCGGTGCTGCCATCGGCATTTGCGTTGTCGCGCACGGCGGCAATGGCGCGGTCCAGCGCCTCGAAGGTGGAAATGGTGGTGCTGGGCTTGATGGTGAAGCCGTCGCCCGCCGCCGGGTCGCCCTTGATCACCACCTCCATCCCGGCCACTTCGATGGCGCCCCCGTTCTTGTAGGCCGCCCAGGTGGTGCCACCGTCCACGGAATACTCCATCACGCCGGCGTTGTCCTGGAAGGTGATTTCAATCGGCGTGGTCACCGCCGCAGCGGCAGCCGGGTCCTTGATGACGCCGATGTCGGCATGGGCCTTGCCCTGGTTGGGCACGCCTGCGGCATGGGAGTAGGGGTCGATTTCCAGCACGCCGTTGCCGGTTCTGCCACTGAAGAAGGCCTGCACGCCATTCAAGGTGTTGGCGATGAAAAACTCGCCATTGTTCGCCTGGCCGGACTGGATGCCCTCCTGGTCATTGGGGAAAGGCATTCCGGTGGCGGTATCCAGCCCCCGGAACAGGGGCAGGCCGTTGCTGTCGGTGCGGTTGGCGTATTTGGCGATCTGCTCGCGCAGGCTGGTGAGCTGCTCGACCAGGGTGTCGCGCTGCACCTGGTTGTAGACGCCGCTGCCGGCCTGCACCATCAGCGCCCGGAATTCCTGCAGCGCATCGTTGATTTCGCCCAGCGTCGATTCGCCATAGGTGATGGTGGCCGTTTGTGCATCCAGCCCGCGCTGGTCGCTGGCAATGCGCTCCAGGCGGTTGCGGGCACGCTCGGCCTGGGCGGCGGCCACCGGGTCGTCGCTGGCGCGAATGACGCGCATCCCGGCAGAGGTGTGCTCCATCTGGTCGGCCAGCGTACCTTGCTGTTTGTTGATGTTGGTGATGGTACGGTCGTACATATTGGCCGTACCCAGGCGCGAGATCGACATGATTGAACTCCTTGAAGCAGTTGGCGACTATCAGCGGCCGACAGCGCTCAACACGCTGTCAAACAGGCTCTGGGCGATTTGAATGACCTTCGACGAGGCCTGGTAGGCCTGCTGGTACTGCAGCAGGCGGGCGGCCTCTTCGTCCAGGTTCACCCCGGAAACGGAGGTGCGGTCCAGTTCCAGGTTCTTGGCCACGGTGCTGGAGAGCTTGGTCGCCAACTGGACGCTTTGCGTGCGCGTGCCCACCACGGCCATGGCGGCGGAAAAGCCATCCGTCAGGGTCGTGCCCTCGTCGAACAGGACTTGGTCGCGCATGTTCAGGAACGCCCCGGCATTGCCCGCATTCAGGCGGTAGGCTTCGCCGAAGTCCCGGGCATTGGCCACCTCCACGGTATCGCCCGCCGAGGGGGTGCCGGTCAGGGTGATGCTCCAGCCGTTGATCGTCAAAGGCTGACCGGGGGTGTAGTCCATCGGGGCGGATGCCGCGCTCCAGGTGCTCGACACACTGTCGTACACCTGATAGCTCACCTGTCCCGCACCGTCGAAGGTCAGGCGCACCGGGTCGTTCGGCCCGGGGATCCCGGCAAAATCATTCGCCCCCACCTGGCTCAACTGCAGGGAGCCTGTATTGGCCTTGCTGATATTGGCCGTCAGGGCACTGGCGACAGCCAGTTCATCGGGGTTGTGCACCAGCGCCTCGATGGCGCTGGCGGCCGTGCTCATGGGCTTGAACAACATGCTGTCGCCATTTTGCGCCGCCGCAATGGTGGCTGCGGGCACCTGGAACTGCAAACCATCGGCCACATAGCCGGCGGCCAGGCTGGCAGCGTCCAGCGGCGGGGTGGAGCTGCCGTCGAAGACTTTGCCATCCGTCAGCCGGATCAGGCTGGGGCTGCCGCCCTGAAACACGATCTTGTAGTCGGAAGGCTTCAGTTTGGTGGCGTCTACCACGGTGGTGGTGCCCGCGCCGGGGCCGATATTGCTGTACCCGGCGATGTTGCTGTAGCCGGTGCTGGTGGTGGGCAGGTTGAACAGCAGGCCGCCCTGCAGGCCGTTCAAGGTCAGGCCGCGCTGGTTCTGGGCATTCAGCTCGGTGCCGATGGCCAGGGCCAGCCGCCCCAGCAGGTTGCGCCCTTCGGCCAGGTCGTCGTTGCGGAATTTCAGCACCCCGGCGATCTCGCCGCCACCGACCATGGCAGCCGTCAGCTCCAGCTTCTGCCCGCCGGGCTGGCTGAAATACAGCGCCATGCGCTGGCTGCCCGGGTATTCGGTGGTTTCTTCCACGCTGAGTTGGCCGCTGCTCATGCCCAGCACCAGCGCCTGGCTGCCGCCGACGAACAGGCTGACGGTGCCGTCGTCGGCCTCGACCTGGCTGGTCTGCACGTACTGGTTGATGTCGCGGATGACCTGGTCGCGGGCATCGAGCAAGTCGTTGGGCTGGTGGCCCGAGGCCAGGGCACGGCTGATTTCGCTGTTCAGCTTGGCGACCTGTCCGGCCATGTCGTTGACCAGCAGCACGTTGTTGCGCAACTGCTGCTCGCTGGAGTAGTCCTGCTCCTCCAACATGCTGGCGGCGGCGTTGAAGCGCTTGGCCAGCTCGCTCATGCGCGTGAGCACGACGTTGCGGGCGGTGGCGTCCGAAGGCGCGGCCTGCACGTCGGTGAAGGCATTCATCACGTTGTTGATGGCGGCGCCCAGGCTGCCGTCGCCGCCGCTGAACACGTCCTGCATCTGCATCAGGCCCTGCAGGCGGCTGCTGTCGGCAGCATAGGTGGCGTTGGCGACGTTGGACTGGCGGTTGAGCAAGGCGCTGTAGTTGCGCATCACGGTGGCCACCTGCACCCCTTTGCCGATGAAGCCGTTGCCCATGTTTTGCCCGACCAGCGCCTTGGTGTAGACGGTCTGGCGCGAATAGCCGGTGGTATTGACGTTGGCAATGTTGTGCCCGACGGTGGTCAGGGCGTGCTGATTGGCGGTGAGGGCAGAGACGCCGACGTTCAGGAGACTCATGACAGGTTCTCTTTCTTAAGGAATACGGTTCACGCCTGCCCGCCGCGCTGCGCGGCACGGGCGCTCTCGATGGCGCGGGAGAGCTTGTTGGCGTATTCGGGGTCGGTGGCGTAGCCGGCCTTTTGCAGGGCACCGGCGTAGTCCCGGGCATTGCCGGTGGCCTGCATGGCGTTGGCGTAGCGCGGGTTCTGGCTGATGAGGCGGGCGTAGTCGCGGAACGATTCCTCGTAGGAGTCGTAGGCGCGGAACTTGGCCTTGACCTTCTGCGGCTGGCCGTTGACGTATTCGGTGGTGGTGATCTCGGCCACCTTGCCCGTCCAGCCGCCCGTGGCCTTGATGCCGAACAGGTTGAAGGAGTTGGCCCCGCCGGCACCGCGAATCTCGCTTTGGCCCCAGCCGGTTTCGTGCCCGGCCTGGCCCAGCATGTAGTGCGCGGGGATGCCGCTTTCGCGGGCCACGCGCTGGGCGGCGGCCTGGTGCGACTGCACGAAGTTCTCGCGCCCCCTGGGCGAAGGTGCGTAGGCATCCAGCGCCTGGGCGTTGGCCGCCGTGCCCAGCAGCCCGGCGCTGCCCGCCCACTGGGCAAAGCGGCCGCTGCGGCTGGCCAGGTTCACGGTCGAGGGGATGGAGAAGCTGCCGCGCTCGACGCCGCCGACGGGCGGTTGCAGGCCGGCCAGCGCTTCCTTTTCGTCCACGCCCATCGAACGGGCGATCTGCGCCGTAATCGCCGCGCTCAGGCCGCCGGGCAGGCCGGACATGTTCACCGAGAGCTGCTGGTCGTACATGTCGCGGGCCAGATCGCCGCTGCCGCCTTCCTCGTCGAGCAGGCCGCTTTTCACGGTGGCCTGGCGCATGCTTTTGATCATCTCGCGCATGAACAGCGATTCGAGCTGCTTGGCCGCTTCGCGGGCGGCCTGCGGGGTTTTGTTGTTGGCCTCGTTCTTCAGGCCGTTGAGCGAATTGACGTCCGCCGCCAGCGCATTGCTGGCGTTGAAGCCCATGATCTGGTTGCTCATAGCACCTCCAACTCCGCGTCCAGGGCGCCTGCGGCCTTGAGCGCTTGCAAAATCGCCAGCAAGTCCTGGGGCGTGGCGCCCAGGGCGTTCAGGGAGCGCACCACGTCCGCCAGATTGGCCGACGAGGGCATGTTCACGATGCTGCCCGGCTCCTGCGTGACCTGGATGTTGGCTTTCTCGCGCACCACGGTCTGGCCTTGCGAGAAGGCGTTGGGCTGGCTGATGACCGGGGTGGAGTCGATGGTGATGGCCAGGTTGCCGTGGGCAATGGCGCTGGGCCGCAGGGTCACGGCCTGGTTCATGACGATGGAGCCGGTGCGCGGGTTGATGACCACCTTGGCCGCCGGTTTGCTGCCGGTCAGTTGCAGCTCCTCGATGTCGGCGATGAAGCCGACGCGGGCGCTGGGGTCCAGCGGCGCCCGCACTTCCACGGTGCGCCCGTCCAGCGCCGCAGCCGTGCCCATGCCATGGCGGCTGTTGATGGCCTGCACCACCTTGCTGGCGGTCTGGAAGTCGGTGGCGTTCAGCCCCAGGTGGATGGTGTCGCTGTCGTTGAGCGGGGTGGGCACGGCGCGTTCGACCTGCGCCCCCAGGGGAATGCGTCCGGCGCTCAGGTGGTTGATCTGCACCTTGCTGCCGCCGGCCGAGGCGCCGGCGCCGCCGACGACCATGTTGCCCTGCGCCAGGGCGTAGATCTCGCCATCGGCACCGCGCAGCGGCGTGGCGATCAGGGTGCCGCCCTTGAGCGATTTGGCGTTGCCCATCGAGGAAACGACCACGTCGATCTGCTGGCCGGGCCGGGCAAAGGCGGGCAGCTCGGCGGTGACGACCACGGCGGCGACGTTCTTGAGCTGGATGTTGCGGGCATTGATGTTGCCCGGCAGGGTGATGCCCATCTGCTGCAAATAGTTTTGCACCGACTGGGTGGTGTAGGGCATCTGCGTGGTCTGGTCGCCCGTGCCGTCCAGGCCGACCACCAGCCCGTAGCCGGACAACTGGTTGCTGCGCACGCCCTGGACGGCGGCAACTTCCTTGATGCGCAGCGCGTGTGCGGGTTGCCAGGCAAGGCCGGCAGCCAGGGCGGCCAGCACGGTCAGGCTACGTGCTGCACCGCGCAGGCAAACGCGCAGGGAGTGGGGCATGGACAGTATCTTCATACTGCCCGATTCTGGAGATTCCTAGAAAGGCAGAACGCTCAAAAAGAAGGACGCTAACCAGCCAATTGACTGGGCTGAACCCTGCTGGCCCCGGCTGCGCGACTCCACGCGCACGTTGGCCACCTGCTGCGAGCTGATGACGCTGCCCGGCTGCATGAGGTAGGGGTCGACGGTGCCGGTAAAGCGCAGCACGTCCACGTTGTGGTTCACGCCGATCTGCTTCTCGCCCGCGACGACCAGATGCCCGTTGGGCAGCACGTCGACCACGCTGGTGGTGATGGTGCCGCTGAAGGTGTTGGCGCTGCTGGTGCCGCCGCCGCCGGAGAACTTGGCGTCCGACTCCACCCCCAGCCCCAGGCGCGGGGTGATGCGGCTGTTGGTCGAACCGGCCAGCAGGGGCAGTTGCGTGGCGCTGGCGCTCATCTCGTTGCTGCGATTGACGTTGGAGCTTTGCTTCTGGCTGGCCGCGACTTTCTCGACGATGCTGATCATCACCGTATCGCCCACCATGCGGGCACGGCGGTTTTCAAACACCGGGCGGTAGCGGTTGGCCTGGTACAGGCTGCCGCTGTTGCTGACCGCCTGCGCCGGGGGGGCAATGGCCGCTGCCGTCACCGGCGCGGTGCTGCCCATGTCCACGGGCGGCGGGTTGTTGAGTGCGCAGCCACTGAGCACGGCAGCCGCTGCCAGCCACACGCTGGCCGGACGCATGTTCATGATGGTCAAGGGGTGCATGACACTCTCCATAAAAAAAGTAGCTGTCTCCGCTGATAAATACATGATTTCAGATACATAAGCATCTGAAAATCAATGAATACCAGCGCAAACAGCTATCAGTAAAATCAAAGCTGTACCAGACGGCCCAGCATCTGGTCGCTGGTGGAAATGGCTTTGGAATTCATCTCGTAGGCCCGCTGGGTCTGGATCATGGTGACCAGCTCATTGACCACGTTCACGTTGGACGATTCCAGGTAGCACTGCAACACGCTGCCCATGCTGGTTTCGCCCGGCGCCCCCGTCTGCGGGGCGCCCGAGGCGGGCGTTTCGCGGTACAGGTTCTCGCCCACCGGCTCCAGGCCGGCCGGGTTGATGAAGCTGGCCAGGTTGAGCTGGCCGATCTGCTGCGGCTCCGTCTCGCCCGGGGCCAGCACGGTGACGATGCCGGTCTTGCTGATGGTGAAGCTGCGCGAATCGGGCGGCACGGTGATGCCGTCCAGCAGCGGGTAGCCGCCCGAGGTGACCAGCGTGCCGTCGCCGTTGAGCGAGAAGGTGCCGTCGCGCGTGTAGGCGGTGCTGCCGTCGGGCATCTGGATCTGGAAGAAGCCGTCGCCATTGATGGCCACGTCGTAGGCCTTGCCGGTTTCCAGCGGCGTGCCCTGCGAGAAGGTGCGCGTGGTGGCCACGGAGCGCACGCCCAGGCCCATGTGCATCCCGGTGGGCAGCTGGTTCTGCTCGTCGACCTGCGAGCCGACCTGGCGCAGGTTCTGGTAGATCAGGTCTTCGAACACCGCTGTCTGGCGCTTGAAGCCGGTGGTGGTGACGTTGGCCAGGTTGTGCGAAACCGTGTCCATATTCGTCTGCTGGGCGTTCATGCCGGTCTTGGCAATCCACAGGGAATTCATCATGGCGGTCTTCCTCCTCAGCCATTCATGCCCAGCAACTGGGCGGCGGTTTTGTCATTGGTTTCGGCGGTGGTGAGCAGCTTCATCTGCGACTCGAACTGGCGCGAGGCGGCGATCATGCCGACCATGGTTTCCACCGCATTCACGTTGGAGCCTTCCAGCACGCCATCGGCCAGGCGGGCCGTGGCATCGGTGGGCAGCGGGTTGCCATCGGCGGCGCGAAACAGGCCGTCGTTGCCGCGCACCAGCGGGGCGTCCGCTTCGGGCGTGATCATCTTCAGGCGGCCGATGGTGATCGGATCCTGCCCCGGCTCGGTCGCCGAGATGGTGCCGTCCGCACCGAAGCTGACCTTGGAATTCTGCGGCACGTCGATCGGCGCACCGCCGTCCGAGAGCACCGCCAGCCCGTTGGCCGTGAGCAGCTGGCCCTGCTCGTTCACTTCCAGGGCGCCGTTGCGGGTGTACGCCTCCAGGCCGTCCAGGCCCTGCACGGCAAACCAGGCATTGCCCCGGGCCATGACGTCGGTCGGCTTGCCGGTGGTGATGGCCGTGCCCGGCAGGTCGGAATAGCCCGAGGTGGCATCCAGCCCGAACACCCGGGTGCTGGCCCCCGCCCCTTCCAGCGGCACCGAGCGGAAGGTCGTCAGCTCGGCACGGAAACCGGTGGTGGTGGCATTGGCCAGGTTGTTCGACAGGATGGCCTGGCGCTGCATGGCAGCGTTGGCCCCGGTCATGGTGGTGTAGATGATGCGGTCCATGGCGGGCTACTCTTTCACTGCGGTGATCAGCGCAGGTTCACCAGGGTGGAGAACACCTGGTCCTGCGTCTTGATCGTCTGGGCGTTGGCCTGGTAGGCCCGCTGCGCCGTCATCATGCCGACCAGCTCGGCGGTCAGATCCACGTTGGATTCCTCCAGGGCGCATCCTTGAATCTGGCCAAAACTGCCCGAACCGGCCGAGCCGTACAGCACCGGGCCGGAATCGTTGGTCTGCACCCAGTTGTTGTTGCCGCTGGGGGCCAGCCCTTGCGGGTTGGTGAAACGGGCCAGCGCCACCTTGCCTTCGGCGCGGGTCAGGCCGTTGGAGTAGGAGGCCATGAGCGTGCCGTCCTTGGAAACGTTCACCCCCGTCAGCTCGCCGGAGGCGTAGCCGTCCTGGGTCATCTTGTCCACGCTCCACTTGCGGTCGTTCTGCGTCATGCCGGTCATGTCCAGCGCCACAGTGAACGGAGCAGGCGGGTTGTTCGGATTGGCCCCCGAGGGGTCGACGTTCAGGCTCGTCACCGTCGAGGAGGCGAATTTCCCTTCGCCATCGAACTGCACCTGCCCGACGGGCGTGGCCGCCGGATCCAGGCTGTCGTACACGTCCCAGGTATTGCTGCCGTTCTTGACGAAATAGACCTCCACCGGAATCGCCACGCCCTGGCTGTCGAACACCTGCACCGAAGTGCCATAGGTATGGCGCGGGGTGGGCGGGGTCTGGGTGGCGGCATCCGGCGCGGTGGCCGGCAGGTTGGCCGCCTGGATGTTCAGGCTGGTGGTCTGCTGGCCGGGAATCCCCGCACCCGTGGGGAACTGCAGATCCACCGGCTGGGTACCGGTGGCGTTGGCATTGGCCCAGCCTTGCACCTTGTCGCCATTGGCGGTGACCAGGTAGCCGTTCTTGTCCAGCTGGAACGCGCCGTTGCGGGTGTAGGCCACCCCGTTGGGCGTGTTCACGACGAAAAAGCCATCGCCATTGATGGCCATGTCCAGCCCATTGGCCGACGGGGTGATCACCCCCTGGCTGAATTGCTGCGTGACGGCAGCCACGCTCACGCCGATGCCCGCGCCGGCGCTGCCGGGGCATTGCCCGGTGCCCATGGCACTGGCGACCATTTCATTGAACTCGGCCCGCGACTTCTTGAAGCCGATGGTGTTGCTGTTGGCAATGTTGTGGCCGCTGACGTCCAGGCTTTTGCTGGCGGCGTTCAGGCCGGAAAGTCCGTGATAGAAACCCATGGTGCTGCTCCTTGCAGGTGCGAAATACCGAAAAACTCAGAACACAGCCTTGACGCTGCCGTAGCCGATGCTGCTGCCGTTGGCCAGCTCCAGCACCATGCCCTTGTCGGTGATGCTGGTGGCGACGACCGCATTCGGCGCCAGGGCGGTGGACTTGACCACTTCGTCCCCGTTGGTGGCCGTGACCTTGAAGCGCAGGTCGCTCAGATCGCCCTCGTAGCCCGAGCCGTCCCAGGTGAAGTAGTTGCGCCCCGGGTTGGCACTGCCCAGCTGCATGGTGTCCACGATCTGACCGCTGCTGGTCATGATCTGCACCTGCACGTTGCTGGCCAGCCCGTCCAGGTCAAACGCCGCCGTGCCGCGTGCCGTGGGGACTTTGTTGCCGTCCTCGTCCTCGGTCTCGCCCACGACCATGCCCAGTTGGTCGCCCTCGGACAGCACGGTGCGCCCGATCAGGTTGCTGCCCTGCAGCATCTGCATGGTGGAGAACTGGCTGGTGACGCTGTTGACCGTGTCGTTGAGCTTTTCGATGCCGCTGACGGTGCTGATCTGCGCCATCTGCGAGGTCATCTGGGCGTTGTCCATCGGGCTGGTCGGATCCTGGTTCTTGAGCTGCGCAACCAGCAGGGTCAGGAACTGGTTCTGCATCTCCGCCGCATTGGAGGCCGTGCCCCCAGTGCCGGTGCCATCGGTAGTGCCTGCGCCGTTCAGGCCTCGGGTATAGATGCTCGTGCTATCAATCATGGAAATGCTTTCTACGCTCCAAGGAACGTGCTTATTGGCCCAGCTGCAGCGTCTTGAGCAGCAGCGTCTTGGCCGTGTTCATGACTTCAACGTTGTTCTGGTAGGAGCGCGAGGCGGAAATCATGTCCACCATCTGGTCGACCGCATTCACGTTGGAGTGGCTGACGTAGCCCTGATCGTCGGCCAGCGGATGCTCGGGCGAATACACCTTGCGGCCCGGGGTGTTGTCCTCCTTGATGCCCACGACCTTGACGCCGGCGGCCCCCTCCTCGCCCATCGGCGCGGTCTGGAACACCACCTGGCGGGCCTTGTAGGTTTCGCCGTCCGGCCCGGCCACGGCATCGACGTTGGCCAGGTTGGACGCAACCACGTTCAGCCGCTGGGACTGGGCGCTCAAGGCACTGCCGGAGACACTGAAAATAGAAAACATTGACATGGTGGCTTACCTCCAAAATTCTTCACTGGCCGGTAATGGCCGAGAGCAGGGTGCGTGACGAGCCGTTGACGAAGCGCAGCGTGGCTTCGTAGCGCACGGCGTTGTCGACGAAGTTGGCCCGCTCGCGGTCCATATCCACGGTGTTGTTGTCCAGCGCGGGCTGGGCCGACAGGGAGTAACCCAGGCGCTTGTCCTTGTCCTGGCCAAAGCTGGCCGTCGGCACCGGCATGTGCCTGGCATCGGTGGTGCTCAGGGTGCGCATCTGCTCCTGCAATGCACCCGGGCCTTGCGTGGCGGCCTTCAGGGTTTTGGCAAAGTCGAAGTCCCGCGCCACGTAGCCCGGGGTGTCGGCGTTGGCGATGTTGCTGGAGATGATCCGCTGCCGCTCGGCACGCAGCACCAGCGCATCGGTCTGGAAATCCAGGTTACCGGTGATTTTGTTGAGCATGGCATTCTTCCTTTCAAGGCAATGTCTTGTGGCCAGCGCTCTCCAGCAGGCTCCTAGACGTGCAGCGATTATGGAAATTCGCCCCGCCGGCGAAAGCGCGAAGAAAACGCCCTTGCCCCCGTTTTTCCCGGCTTTGGCGTACCGCAGGCGCACTACAGTTACCCCAAACCACGTACTTCTGAATGATTTTTTTCACTGCCTGCCCCATGCTTGAACCCCACCGTCCCCGCCCCTGTCTGCTCCGCCCGTTCGCACTGGCGTTGCTGGGCGCGGCGTGTACCGGCGTGGCCGCGCAGAACAGCCTGCCCGCGCTCAATGCCCTGGGCGAGCAATGGGTGCAAAACGCCATCGCGCAAGAAGATGGCGGGCAAAGCCTGCCGCTGCGCCTGGAGGTGCAGGTCGGCAAGCTCGACCCCCGCCTGCAACTGGCGCCCTGCAACCAGGTGGAAACCTACCTGCCCGCCGGCTCCAAACTGTGGGGGCGCACTCGCATCGGGCTGCGCTGCACCGAACACGGGGCCAGGCCTTGGAACGTATTTCTGCCCGTCACCGTCCAGGCCTGGGGGCCAGGCTGGGTGCTGGCCACGAATGTCAATAGCGGCGAGACGCTGGACGCCAGCAGCGCCACGCAGGCCGAAGTCGACTGGGCGGCCGATCTCTCCCCCATCCTCGTGCAGCCCGGCGATTGGGTAGGCCAGACCGCCACCCGCAACCTGATGGCCCGGCAAGTGCTGCGCCAGTCGATGGTGCGCCCCGCCGCCGTCTTCCAGAAAGGCGCCACGGTCAGACTCCTGTCCAAAGGGACGGGGTTCATCGTCACCGCGTCAGGGAAAGCCGTCACGGGTGCCGGAATCGGAGAAACCGTCAAGGTCAGGATGGATAATGGACAGCTCGTCTCCGGTACGGTCAATGCCCAGGGCGATGTGGAAGTCGGGCCGTAGCCGCCAGCGGCACATCCCGTTGCAAAGAAATTGCTCAAGTTCCCCCACCCCCTGCCGATACCACTAGCAACACAGCGATAGAACGCTCCACGGAGAAAAGAACATGAAGGTCGGAATCAACAACAACGTCGAAATGCTGGCAGGCAAGCTCCAGCAAGGCGCCGCGCAACAAGCGCAGCAAAAACAATCGGGTACGGCTGCCGAGGCCGTCCAGGCCAGCGGCCGCAACGCCCAGGCCGGGGTGCCGGTCACCGTCTCCAAATCGGTGCGCTCGCTCGACCAGGGCAGCAAGACCTCTGCCGACATCGACATGGCCAAAGTCCAGGCCATGCGCGAAGCCATCGCCAACGGCAGCTTCAGCGTCAACGCCGGTGCCATCGCCGACAAGCTGCTGGCCGATGCCGGCATGTTCCTGGGCGCTGCCCGCCCCTGATCCGCCCCCTGCACATCCCTGGCCCCGCTGGCCTGCACACCGCCTTCCGACCTTCGGCGGCTGTGCAAGGACAGCGGGGCTTTACTATTGCGGCTGTCTTTGCTTTGAGTGACCGACCATGCAACTGGAACAAGCGCTGGGCCAAATCGACGGCCTGCTCGACCTCATCACCCCCATGCTCACCGAAGCGTCGCCCGACGCCATCGCCCAGGCCATGGCGCAACTGCGCGACAGCATGACGGCATTCGTCGGCCTGGCCCAGCGCTTCGACGCCAGCGCCTTCACCCCGCAGGCCATTGCGCACATGCAGCGCATCTCCGAACGGCTGGCGCAAATCCGGGAGCACATCGTCAAGATCGGCGCCATCAGCAGCCAGCAACTACAGGCCCTGGTGCCCCAACAGGGCAGTACCCACACCTACGGCGGCAGCAAACTCCCGCCCGGGGCGGCCGCATCGGTGGCGCGGCTGTACCATGTGAGCGGTTGATCCCTGAAGACACTGCCGATGCCGCCTGACTTACCCGGTTTGCCACCCCGCTTTTCCCTCGTCCTGGCCCCCTGGGCCTGCCACCC
>CABIIJ010000029.1 GCA_902175065.1 uncultured Comamonas sp.
TGCCGCGCGAAGTACGCCGCCGCTTTTTTTAGGATGTCACGCTCCTCGGTGACCCGTTTGAGCTCGGCCTTCAGGCGGCGCAGTTCATCGCTTTGGCTCAGTTGTTGGGTGCGTGCTGCCAGCGGCATTTGGCGTTCACGCAGCCATTTGTACAGGCTGTGGGTGCTTACGCCCAGGCGGTTGGAGACATCGGCCACGCTGTGGCCGTGGTCAAGGATTTGTTTGACCGCCTCGGTCTTGAATTCTTCGGGGTAACGTTGACTGCTCATACGGACTCCTATTGGACAGGAAATAGGAGGCTCTCAACTGTCTACAAAACCCTGGGCGATTCACAGGTTGGTCGGTGTCACGATGTCGATAGCCGCACGGTTATCCAGACCTGGGTGCGGCTTGGTCAACAGGTGGTACACATCCCATGCGTCAGCTGCAGGAAGCTGTTTGAGTACCACCTGAGCCAGTTTGAGCTTGAGCGGCACCAGTTGCCAATCTGGTACGCGCTGCCCCCGGTTGCCCAGGCTGATCGACAGCAGCTTGCCCGCTTTCAGTTCTCGGTTGATCTGGTCCTTGGATTTACCCGCCAGCTTGCCGAATAGAGGCACCGGCAGGATGTTCGGTGATTCGTAGATGGCCAACATTTCCTCGCGCTCGCGCTGAATTGGCGACACCTCGATTTCTGGTTGAGCCGCCTTTTGCAGAACGGGCACAGCAGGAAGGCGATGGAAGGTCGTGTTTTGGTCGATCGTACTGACCACGACAGGAACAGTGCCAGCAGGCGAAACGGCGCTTATCTTTTGCGTTGTTCCCGTAAGCCGCTCATCTTCGATCATGGTCGGCATGCCTTCGATGCTGATATTCAGGTGTGCGCTGGCAGCTTCTACCTGGTTTTGCTCTAGAAGGTCGAGACGGTCAGCCCAGTCCTGCATCATTTTGCGCCGTGGCTCAACGTACATGGCATGGTTGTATGCGGCACTGACCTGATTAGGATCACTATGGGACAACTGCGCATCGACCCAGATTTTCAGATAGCCCACTTCATTAAGGGCAGTGGAGATCGTTCCACGGATGCCATGCCCAGTCAGCACATCCTTGTACCCCATACGGGTCAACGCATAATTGAGGGTGTTCTCGCTGATCCGCTTCTTCAAATCGCTACGATGCGACAGCAAGTAGCGTTGGGCGGGTTTCACTTCGTTCAGTAAGTGGCGGACGATTTCCATGGCCTGCACCGAAAGCGGCACGATGTAGGGCGGAATATCCTGCGCACGCTTGCCTTTCTTGCGCATGTCGAGTTGCAGTTGCTTGACCACTTCGGGCGGAATAGTCCACAGCCCCTTGTCCAGATCGAACTGATCTGGGGTCGCCAGGCGCAGTTCGCCCGTGCGCACCCCGGTCAAAAGCAGCAGACGGATGCCCAGTTGTGTGGTCAAGGCACCACGATAACCGCGCAGCTTCTGCAGCAACTCCGGCAATTCTGGCAGGCGAAGGAAAGGATTGTGAGCCACCGGGGGTTTGGGAACAGCCACGACATCCAGGTCGGACGCAGGGTTGACCTCCATTCGTTCCACCTTAACCAGGGCATAGCGGAAAAGTTGGTTAAACCAAGTCCGGACCTTTTCGGCGGTGGTGAACGCTCGGCGCTGTTCGATCTTGGCCAGTACGTCAAGCAGGTCGGTGCGGCGGACATCGTAGATGGAAAGCTTGCCCAGCGTGGGTAGCACATCTTTCCCGAAAATGCGGTTGATCTGCGACAGCGTACTCTGGCGACCCTCCTTGAGTTCCAGTTTCCGATGCTCTACCCATTGCAGGAACACTGCCTTGAAGGTGTGCTCATCTGCCAATTTCACAGCCTGGCGCTTGTGTTTGCGATCGAGCTTGGGGTTGATGCCTTTCGCCAGGAGCGCACGCGCCTGATCACGCAGCTCTCGGGCTTCACGCAGGCCGACTTCAGGATAGGTGCCCAGAGACATGCGTTTTTGTTTGCCCGCCCAGCAGTAGCGGAAGTGCCAAGTGCGACCGCCTTGGGCAGTGACAGCGAGAGAAAGACCGTCGATATCGCCTAGTGTGTAGGCTTTGCCAGTTGCTTTGGCCTTGCGAACGGCCATGTCGGAAAGTGCCATGGTGTAGCTCCTAACTTGCAGAGTTAGGGCCCATCCTGGACTCGATCACCGCTCGCACCCAGCAACAATGCGGAACCACGCTCACCCGTATTTATGGACTAAATTATGGACTAAAAAGTCGCAGATACAGGTGGATTTCAGTGGACGTTGCTGGAATGAAAAAAGGGCCTTTCGGCCCTGTTTTCAACGACTTACAGACTTCAGTGGATGTCTGTAGATCATAAATTGGAGCGGGAAAACGGTCTCGAACCGTCGACCTCAACCTTGGCAAGGTTGCGCTCTACCAACTGAGCTATTCCCGCATTTTTTGGAGGCGCGACCCGGAGTCGAACCGGGCTAGACGGATTTGCAATCCGTTGCATAACCGCTTTGCTATCGCGCCCAAGACCTTCGTCTTCAAGATGTTTGGAGCGGGAAAACGGTCTCGAACCGTCGACCTCAACCTTGGCAAGGTTGCGCTCTACCAACTGAGCTATTCCCGCAAAACCTGGCTTGCGCCAGATCTTTGAAACCTGGAGCGGGAAAACGGTCTCGAACCGTCGACCTCAACCTTGGCAAGGTTGCGCTCTACCAACTGAGCTATTCCCGCAAAACCTGACTTGCGCCAGATCTTTGAAACCTGGAGCGGGAAAACGGTCTCGAACCGTCGACCTCAACCTTGGCAAGGTTGCGCTCTACCAACTGAGCTATTCCCGCTAATTTACCGAAGCCCTAGATTGTATAACCAAAGCTAGCAGCGTGGAAAGGATTGTAGCGCAGAAATCTTAGAAAATTTTTCCCGACGCATGTTCTCTATCCACAAAAGCACTCAGTGCTTGACTGCACGGGCCTTCTTGCTGGGCGCCTTGGCTGTAGCAAGCACCTCCTGCGCCCCCGCCTCCGCCAACTCATCCCCCGTAATGGGAACGGGCAAGTGTTCCAGCGCAATCTTCAACACCTCATCCACCCACCGCACCGGGGTAATGTGCAGACCTTTTTTCACGTTCTCCGGGATATCCTGCAAGTCTTTGACGTTCTCTTGCGGAATCAACACGGTTTTGATACCTCCACGCAAAGCAGCCAAAAGTTTTTCCTTGAGCCCGCCGATGGCGGTAACTTCGCCGCGCAGAGTGATTTCCCCAGTCATTGCCACATCGGCCCTGACGGGAATTCCTGTCAGGGCAGACACCAAGGCAGTTGCCATAGCGGCCCCTGCACTGGGTCCGTCCTTCGGGGTCGCACCGTCCGGAACGTGGATGTGAACGTCCTTTTTCTCGAAGGCGCTGTCCTCGATTCCCAGCGAACGGGCACGGCTACGAACGACAGTACGGGCAGCTTCCACCGACTCCTTCATCACGTCGCCCAAAGAGCCGGTGCGCAGGATATTGCCCTTGCCAGGCATCGTGGCAGCTTCGATCGTCAATAGATCACCGCCCACTTCCGTCCATGCCAGGCCCACGACCTGGCCGATGTGGTTCTGCTTTTCTGCCCGGCCGAAAGTAAATTTCTGCACGCCCAGGTATTCGCTCAGGTTGGTAGCCTTTACGGTGACCTTAGGTTTCAATTTTTTCAGTTGCAGGCCCTTCACGACCTTGCGGCAGATTTTGGAGAGTTCGCGCTCCAGCGAGCGCACCCCCGCTTCACGGGTGTAGTAACGCACGATGTCGCGGATGGCATCGTCCTTGACGAGCAGTTCATCCTCTTTGACACCATTGTTTTCCATTTGCTTGGGCAAAAGGTAACGCTTGGCGATATTGAGTTTTTCGTCCTCGGTATACCCGGAAAGACGAATGACCTCCATGCGATCCAACAATGCCGAAGGAATGTTCAACGAGTTGGAAGTCGCCACAAACATTACGTCACTCAAATCGAAGTCAACTTCGACATAGTGGTCAGAAAAAGCGTGGTTCTGTTCAGGATCAAGCACCTCCAGCAAGGCACTGGACGGGTCACCACGGAAGTCCATCCCCAGCTTATCGATCTCGTCCAGCAAAAACAGGGGATTGCGCGTACCGACCTTTTCCAGGCTTTGCAAAACCTTGCCGGGCATGGCACCAATATAAGTGCGACGATGGCCACGGATCTCTGCTTCATCACGCATCCCCCCGAGAGCCATGCGCACGTACTTACGCCCGGTAGCCTTGGCAATGGATTGCCCCAAGGATGTTTTCCCGACGCCCGGTGGCCCGACCAAGCACAGGATCGGCGCCTTGACCTTATCCACGCGCTGCTGCACGGCCAGATATTCAAGAATACGGTCTTTTACGCGCTCCAAGCCGAAATGGTCTGCATTCAGCACCTGTTCCGCACCGACCAGATCGTGTTTTATTTTTGTCTTCTTGCTCCACGGCAGCCCCGTCAGAACGTCGATGTAGTTGCGCACCACCGCCGCCTCGGCAGACATCGGGGACATGAGTTTGAGCTTTTTCAGTTCTCCTTCGGCTTTCTTGCGAGCGGCGGCAGGCATGCGGGCCGCAGTGATTTTCTTCTCCAATTCCTCAAGGTCGGCACCATCTTCGCCCTCGCCCAGCTCTTTTTGAATGGCCTTCACCTGTTCATTCAAATAGAAATCTCGTTGATTTTTCTCAATTTGACGCTTGACGCGGCCTCTGATTTTTTTATCAACGTTCAGAATTTCTACCTCACGTTCAATCTGGTGTAGCAGATTCTCCAGACGCTCGCGCACATCGGCCAAGTCGAGCACGGCCTGTTTGTGTTCCAGCTTGAACGGCAGGTGTGCGGTGATCGTATCGGCCAAACGACCGGCATCCTCAATGCTGGCAATCGAGGTCAGGATCTCGGAAGGAATCTTCTTGTTCAGCTTCACATACTGATCAAACAGTTGGGAAACTGCACGGCGCAGCGCCTCGACCTCGTTCACCGACTGAGCCTCCGCAGGCGATTGCACTACCTGGCACTGTGCTCTGAAACAGTCATCCTGCTCCACCACCTCCGTGAGCAAGGCCCGCTGCTGCCCCTCGACCAATACCTTGACCGTACCGTCCGGCAGTTTGAGCATCTGCAAAATGGTAGCCAAGCAGCCGACATCAAACAGGTCCCCGATTTCCGGCTCGTCCTTGGCTGCCGTTTTTTGTGCGACCAGCAAGATTCGACGATCTGCCTCCATCGCCAATTCCAGCGCCTTGATGCTTTTCGCACGGCCAACAAACAGCGGAATGACCATATGGGGGAAAACCACCACATCACGCAACGGCAGTAAAGGGATATTGAGGGCTGTGGAATGCCCGGCATCGGCTTGAGTCATGAAAATCCTCCATTGAACCGTGCGCCCTTAGGCAGCACGGTCATATCAATCACTATGCGCTCAATGCGCCATCAGGCTTTCTTCGCAACTTCACGGTAAACAAGCAGTGGCGGCTTGCCATCAACGATCGTCCCCTCTTCCACAACAACCTTGGCCACATTATCTATATTGGGTAAATCAAACATGACTCCCAACAACGATTGTTCCAAAATAGAGCGCAATCCACGTGCCCCGGTTTTTCGTGCAATGGCCTTCTTGGCAATGGCGGCCAGTGCTGCCGGACGAACTTCCAGCTCGACACCTTCCATCGACAGCAATTTGCTGTACTGCTTGATCAAGGCGTTTTTTGGCTCGGTCAGAATTTTTACCAACGCCGGTTCATCCAACTCGGCCAAGGCAGTGACAACAGGCAAACGTCCCACCAATTCGGGAATCAAGCCGAACTTGATCAAATCTTCCGGCTCAATTTCCTGGAAGGTTTCAGAAAGCGAACGGTTTTGTTTGCTTCGCACGGTAGCACCGAAACCAATTCCTGAGGTTTCCGTACGTCCCTCAATCACTTTTTCCAGCCCTTGAAACGCACCACCGCAAATAAACAGGATATTCGTTGTATCTACTTGCAGAAAATCCTGATTCGGATGCTTCCGCCCTCCCTGCGGGGGAATGCTGGCCATGGTGCCTTCAATCAATTTCAGCAAGGCCTGCTGCACCCCTTCGCCAGAAACGTCGCGGGTAATACTGGGGTTATCGGATTTACGGGAAATCTTGTCGATTTCGTCGATATAGATAATCCCGCGCTGGGCTTTCTCGATGTTGTATTCACAACTCTGCAAGAGCTTGCTGATGATGTTTTCAACATCCTCGCCCACATAACCGGCTTCCGTCAGCGTCGTGGCATCGGCCATGACAAAAGGCACATCCAGCTGGCGGGCCAAGGTCTGCGCCAGCAAGGTCTTGCCCGAACCGGTCGGGCCAATCAGCAAGATATTGCTTTTGGCCAGTTCGACTTCGTCCTTGCCTGCTCCATCCTTGTGGTTGAGGCGCTTGTAATGGTTGTAGACCGCCACGGCCAAAGTACGCTTGGCCTGCTCCTGACCAATGACGTAATTGTCCAGATTGTCCTTAATCTGTCCCGGCGTTGGCAGTCCTGCCTGGGGATCATCGCGTCCACCCACTGCGGGGGCAGCATCGTGAATGATTTCGTTGCACAGACTAATACACTCATCACAAATAAAAATCGACGGGGGACCAGAGACCAGCTTCTTCACCTCATGCTGGCTTTTGTTGCAAAAGGAACAATACAAATTTTTCTCGCTAGAGGTGCCTTTATTCTCGGCCATAGGTCTTCGGTGCCTTAACTACTCAAAGGAAGGGATGATAGCAATAGAAAAGCGGCGCCTCCCGAGTAGGGACAGCGCCGCAGCAGTGCAAAAACCGCCAACTTACGGACGCTTGTCGATCACCTGATCGACCAGCCCGTATTCCTGGGCCTCCAGGGCCGACAGGAAGTAGTCGCGTTCCGTGTCGTGCTGGATTTTTTCCAGGGACTGCCCCGTACGCTCTGCCAGGATCTTGTTCAAACGCTCGCGGGTCTTCAGAATTTCACGGGCATGGATTTCAATCTCCGTCGCTTGCCCCTGTGTCCCACCCAGCGGCTGGTGGATCATTACCTGGGCGTTGGGCAGTGCAAAGCGCTTGCCCTTGGCCCCCGAGGCCAGCAGAAATGCTCCCATGCTGGCGGCCATGCCGCAGCACAGCGTGGAAACATCCGGCTTGATGAAGTTCATGGTGTCAAAAATCGCCATGCCGGCACTGACCGAACCGCCGGGACTGTTGATGTAGAAGGAGATGTCCTTCTCAGGGTTCTCGCTTTCGAGGAACAGCAACTGGGCAACGACCAGATTGGCCGTTTGATCGTTCACCGGCCCGACGAGGAAAATGACCCGCTCCTTGAGCAAACGCGAATAAATATCGTAAGAGCGCTCGCCACGGCCCGACTGCTCGATGACCATGGGGATCATGCCCAAACCCTGTGTATCCAATGCGCTCATGTGTTCTCCAAATTTTTCGCCAGTAAATGAAATGGGGCCTGTGCCTCAAAGCACAAGCCCCTGAACCAGGCTAAAACAGCCCATATCCAACCAAGGTGGTTAAGCCTGCCCCATCAGCTCTTCAAAAGAGACCTGCTTGTCATTGATCCTGGCTTTGCCCAACACGAAGTCAGTGACATTGTTTTCCACCACGATGGCTTCCACGTCAGCCAGGCGTTGGCGATTGCCGAAGTACCAGCGCACCACTTCTTCAGGCTTCTCGTAAGAGGCTGCCAGCTCGTCCACATGGGCCTTGAGCTGCTCGGGCGTTGCTTCCAGGTTATTGGCCTTGACCAGTTCGGCCACCACCAAGCCCAGGCGCACACGGCGCTCTGCCTGGGGCAGGAAGATGTCCAGAGGGATGTCGGCGCTGTCTGCATCCTTGATGCCGCGCTGTTTCAAATCGGCGCGGGCGCCTTCGAGCAGGCGCTGCACTTCGGCCTGCACCACGGCATTGGGCAGATCCAGCTCGGCCACAGAAACCAGGGCATCCATCACAGCCTGCTTGTTGCGGGCCTGCAGGCGGAACTTCACCTCACGCTCAAGGTTTTTCTTGATATCGGCACGCAGCGCTTCAACCGTACCGGCCTCGATACCCAGGGACTTCACCAAGGCTTCATCGACTTCGGGCAGATTGGCCGCTTCGATTTTCTTTACGGTCACGAGGAAGTCGGCGGTTTTACCGGCGACATCCTTGCCGTGGTAATCCTCGGGGAAAGCCAGAGGGAAGGTTTTGGATTCGCCAACCTTCATGCCACGCACGGCATCTTCAAACTCCTTGAGCATCTGGCCTTCGCCCACCAGGAACTGGAAATCGTCGGCCTTGCCACCGGCAAAGGGTTCGCCATCGATCTTGCCTTCAAAGTCCACGGTCACGCGGTCACCATCAATGGCGGCTTCCTCGGCGGGACGCTGGGCAAATGTACGGCGCTGCTTGCGCAGGATGTCCAGGGTTTTGTCAATGGCGGCTTCGTCCACTTCGGCAGAGAGCTTTTCCACTTCTGCAGCAGTCAGGTCGCCCAGAGTTACTTCGGGGAAAACTTCGAAGATGGCGTCAAATTCGGCATGACCTTCAGCCGCAGCACCTTCTTTTTCCGAGATGCGGGGCTGACCGGCGACACGCAAACCGATTTCCTGCACGGCCTGGGCAAAAGCCTCGCCAACCTTGTCGTTGAGGACTTCGTATTGCACCGAATAGCCATAGCGCTGGGCAACCACGCTCATCGGCACCTTGCCGGGGCGAAAACCGTCCATCTTGACGGTGCGTGCCACTTTTTTCAGGCGGGCATCCACTTCCGTTTGAATGCTCTGCAGCGGCAGACTCAAGGTGATCTTGCGCTCCAGTTTTTCCAGAGTTTCAACAGTTACAGCCATGGTGGTTCCTAAATCTTGGAGGAATAAAACCATGCCGGCTGCAAACCCGAGCCTGCACCGGCATTACAAAGTCTTGGATGGTGCGCGGGGGGGGACTCGAACCCCCACACCATTGCTGGCGTCAGGACCTAAACCTGGTGCGTCTACCAATTTCGCCACCCGCGCCTCAGAAGAATGCAAGCACGTATTTCTACTGCTTTTTCCCACTGATCAACCGGCTATTCTAACGGGGAAAACAAAACGGCTTGGGCTGATACCATCATTTTTCATGCCCGACTGCCGTTTCCGGGCGCTGCACCCGGAACCAGGCCGCGTACATCGCCGGCAGCGTCAGCAGCGTCAGCACCGTGGCCAGAATCAGCCCCCCCATGATGGCCACGGCCATCGGCCCCCAGAATACGCTGCGTGACAGCGGGATCATGGCCAGCACGGCGGCGGCGGCGGTCAGGGCAATCGGGCGCAAGCGCCGCACGGCGGCTTCGACGATGGCATCCCAGGCGGGCACGCCACAGGCACGGTCGGTTTCGATCTGGTCGATCAGGATCACCGAGTTGCGCTGGATCATCCCCATCAGCGCCACGACGCCCAGCAGGGCGACGAAGCCGAAGGGACGGTCCAGCACCAGCAGGGCGGCAGCCACCCCGGCGATGCCCAGCGGCCCCGTCAGAAACACCAGCACGGCACGGCTGAAGCTGTGCAGTTGCAGCATGAGCAGGGTAAAGACGAAAAACAGCATCACCGGCAAGCCCGCCGCAATGGCGCTGGCGCCTTTGGCGCTTTCTTCCACGGCACCGGCCACTTCGATGCGGTAGCCCTGCTTGCCTTCGGCCTGCCAGCGCTGCTCCATGGCCCGCAGCTGCGGCAGCAGAGCGTTGGTGACCGTTGCACCCTGCATGCCGGCACGTACATCGCCTTGCACGGTAATGGCATATTCGCGCCCGTAGCGCCACAGCACGCCCGGCTCCCAAACCAGGGCGGGCTGGGCGATCTGCGTCAGGGGGATGGCCCTGCCGGTGGCCGTGGGCACATAGGCCTGTTCCACATCGCCGATCTGGCTGCGCTCCTGCGCTGGCTGGCGCAGCATGATGTCGATGAGCTTGTCCCCCTCGCGGTACTGGCCGATGGGGGTGCCGCTGAACAGAATTTTGCTGGCCTGGGCAATCGACTGGCTGCTCACGCCCAGGGCCCGTGCCTTGGTCTGATCCACCTCCATCTGCACGGCCTTGACGGATTCGTTCCAGTTGTCGTTCACGCCGCGCACGTCGGGAGACTCGCGCAGCGCTTGCTTGACTTCATCGCCCAGCAAACGCAGCTGCTGCGGGTCGCTGCCCATGACCCGGAACTGCACCGGATACGGCACCGGCGGCCCGTTGGAGAGCAGCTTGACCCGCGCCCGCGCCTGCGGGAACTGCTGCGCCAGCAGTTGCGGCAGTTCTTCCTGCAAAGCCTTGCGGGCGTTCAGGTTGGACGTCATCAGCACGAATTGCGAGACGTTGGGCTGGGGAAAAATCTGGTCCATCGGCAGGTAAAAGCGCGGCAGTCCGGAGCCGACCCAGGCCGTCACGCTCTCGACACCCGGCATGGCAGCGAATGCCGTCTCCATCTCCTGCACCACCGATTCGTTGTAGGCCAGGGCCGTGCCTTCGGGGAACCACACGTCCACCATGATTTCCGGACGGCTGGAATCCGGGAAGAACTGCTGCTGCACCTGCGTCATGCCCACCAGACCCAGGGCAAAAATCAGCGCCGTGGCCCCGATGGTGCGCCAGCGGTGCTCCACGCAGGAATACACCAAACGGCGAAAACGGTTGTAGAACGGCGTATCGAAAACCTCGTGCGGATGCGGTGCAAACCCTTCCGTCACATGCGGTGCACGCTCCTTCAAAAAGAGCATGCCCAGGTAGGGCACGAAGTACACCGACGCCAGCCAGCTGAGCACCAGCGCAATCACCGTCACGGCAAAAATCGCAAAGGTGTATTCCCCCGTCATGGACTTGGCAATGCCGATGGGCAGAAAACCCGCCGCCGTGATCAGGGTGCCGGTCAGCATCGGGATGGCCGTGATCTCGTAGGCAAAGGTGGCCGAACGCAGCTTGTCGTGCCCCTCCTCCATCTTGCGCACCATCATCTCCACGGCAATGATGGCGTCGTCCACCAGCAGCCCCAGGGCGATGATGAGCGACCCCAGGGACACCTTGTGCAGCCCGATGTTCCAGTACCACATGGCCAGGAAGGTCGCCGCCAGCACCAGGGGAATCGTCACCCCCACGACCAGCCCCGGACGCGGGTCGATGTACCAGCGCCGCCACCACACGGGCGCGTCCTTGCGGGTATGCAGGCCCAGGCTGATGAAGCTCACCGCCAGCACCACCACCACGGCCTCGATCAGCACCTGGATGAATTCATTGACCGAGGCCGATACGGCCTGGGGCTGGTCCTGCACGTTTTTCAGCTCCACCCCCGCAGGCAGGCGGGCGGCAATCCCGCCGACGGCCTGGTGCAAGGCTTTGCCCAGGGCGATGATGTCGCCGCCCTTGGTCATGGAAACCCCCAGCGCCACCACCTGCTGGCCCTGGAAGCGCACCTTGACCCGGGCCGGATCGGCATAGCCCCGTGTGATCTGCGCAATGTCGCCCAGCCGGAACTGCCGCCCGGTCGGGCCGCGCAGCGGCAATGCCCGCAAATCCTCCACGGCATCGAATTGCCCGCCCACGCGCAGTTGCACCTGCTCCAGGTCGGTGGTGATGACGCCCGCCCCCTCCACCGCGTTCTGCTGGTTGAGCTGGCCGATGACCTGCTGCATGTCCAGCCCCATCTGGGCCAGGCGTTTCTGGGAAATCTCGACGTACAGTTTTTCGTCCTGCACGCCGAACAGCTCGACCTTGGCCACATCCTTGACACGCAGCAACTGCTGGCGCACGTCGTCGGCCAGGTCTTTCAGCTCTGCCGGGGCGAAGCCGTCGCCGCTCAATGCGTAGATCACGCCATAGACATCGCCGAACTCATCGTTGAAAAACGGCCCCTGCACGCCCTGGGGCAAGGTGTAGCGGATATCACCGATCTTCTTGCGCACCGTGTACCACAGCTGCTGCACATCCCCGGGGCGGGAAGTGTCGCGCAACTGGAAGATGACGTGCGCCTCACCCGGCTTGGAATAGCTGGAAATCTTGTCCGCATAGGGCACCTCCTGCAGCACCCGCTCCACCTTGTCCGTAACCTGCTCGGCCATCTGCTGGGCCGTCGATCCTGGCCAGTAGGTGCTCACCACCATCGCGCGGAAAGTGAACGGCGGGTCTTCATCCTGGCCCAACTGGAAATAGGCCAGCCCCCCCAGCACCAGGATCACGACCATCAAATAGCGCGTCAGCGGAATATGCTCCAGCGCCCAGCGCGAGATATTGAAGCGCTTGCGAGGTTCCTCGGGCGCGGCGCTCATGGCTGCGCTCCTGCGCCCCGGCTTTGGCTCTTGCCCTGGTACACCGTGACTTTCTGCCCCTGTGCCAGCACATGGGTGCCCGCTGCCACCACCTGCTGGCCGGGCGTCAGCCCGCTGCGCACGATGAAGGCATTGCCCTGCACCGCCCCCAGCTCCACCGGCTGGGCACGCACGGTAGAACTGTCCGCATTGAACAGCCACACCGCCGCCCCGCCCTGGGTCTGCTGCCAGACCGCGCTGGTCGGCAGAAGCAGTACGGCCCCAGCCGCATCATCCGCAACACCTGCCGCTGCAGGCACATGGACTTGCACCGTCGCCCCCAAAGCCGGAGCCGGCGCGGACAGCGCCACTTTGGCCAGGAAAGTCCGCGTCACGGGGTCTGCGCTGGCCGCCACCTCCCGCACCGTACCGGGCAGCATCCGGTCGCTGCCCCAGGGCTGCACCTGCACCGCCTGCCCCAGGGCCAACTGGCCGCGTGCATCTTCCGGCACGGCAAACACCGCATCGCGCGGGCCATCCAGTGCCACCGTCACCACCGGAGTACCGGCGGCCACCACCTGCCCAGGTTCGGCATGAACCCCCGTCACCACCCCGGCGGCCTCGGTGCGCAGCCGGGTATAGCCGCTTTGATTGCCTTGCACCGTGGCCTGGGCCTGGGCCTGCTGCAACTGGGCCTGGGCCGCCTGCAGGCTGGCACGGCGGCGATCCAGTTCCACCGGGCTGATGAAACCTTCGGCCTGCAAGGCCGAAAAGCGCTGCCAATCGGCCTGCGCCAAATCCCGCTGGGTTTGCGCCGCCTGCACCTGGGCCTGCGCTGCCTGCGCACCCAGGGCGTAATCCTGGGCATCGAGTTGCGCCAGCACCTGGCCCGCCTGCACCGTCTGCCCCAGCTCCACGTTGCGCTGCAACAGCTTGCCCGCCACGCGAAAGCCCAGATGCGTCTCCGTGCGGGCGCGGATGTCGGCGGCGTACACGCGCTGCGGCTGCGTGCCGTGCAACTGCACTTGCAGCAGCTTGACCGAGCGCACAGGCTCCGGCGCCGCCGACTGGCGCGAGCAGCCGCTGACCAGCAGACATAGGAAAACCGCTGCCGCCAGGGGGCGCAAGGGAGGTAAAAAATTCATGGCAACTCACATTTCAAAATCGCGCGGCAATCTAGGAGGCCCCGCCCGGCTTGTCAAGCGACAATGCGACAGTGAACACTCTAGCTTCTGCCCAGGCGCTGGCCGCCACCCATTACGAGAATTTTCCCGTCGCCTCCTGGCTCTGCCCGCCCCGGCTGCGCCCGCCGATTGCCGCCATTTACGCCTTTGCCCGCACCGCCGACGATCTGGCCGACGAGGGCGATGCCACGCCTGCCCGGCGCCTGGCCGATCTGGCCGCCTACCGCCAGGATCTGCACGCCTGCGCCCAGAGTTTGGCCGTGGGCACCCGCTGGAGCAGCGTTTTCCTGCCGTTGCAACAAGCCATCCATGCCCACCAGTTGCCCGTGCCGCTGCTCGACGACCTGCTCAGTGCCTTTGTCCAGGACGTGGAAAAAACCGCCAACGGTGCAGGCTACGCCGACCGCACCGAACTGCTGGACTACTGCCGCCGCTCCGCCAACCCCGTGGGACGCCTGCTGCTGCACCTGTACGGCATCGCCGACCCACAGGCCCTGCAGCGCAGCGACGCCATCTGCACCGCCTTGCAGCTCATCAACTTCTGGCAGGACCTCAGCCAGGATCTGCCACGCGGGCGCTTCTACCTGACCGAAGCCGACTGCGCCCGCTTTGGCGTCACCCGCCAGGACTTGCGGGCCGGCCAGGTCACGCCGTCCATCCAGCACCTGATCGCCGACAGCACCGACTGGGCGAACGCCACGATGCAACAAGGCCTGCCCCTCGTCCACCAACTGCCCGGGCGCATCGGCTGGGAACTGCGCCTGGTCGTGCAGGGCGGGTTGCGCACCTTGCGCAAAGTGCAGGCCCAGCAAGGGGGCAATCTGCACACCCGGCTGAAACTGACCAAGCGCGACCTGCCCACCCTGCTCTGGCAAGCCATCCGGATGTAACCCACCCTGAAGCTGCGCAGCAAGCGAAGCAGCCCCACCCAACAGCGCATCCGTCAGAGCGCAACCGCCTTCAACGTAGCGAGCGCCTCCCGTCTGACTCACCGTGGTTGTCCGAGCGAAGCGCCGTAGGCGCGAAGCGAGTTCCACGGTGCCAAAGCTGCGCCAGCACGCTTTCTTTGACTCCTTTCTTGCGCGGGCAAGAAAGGAGTTCGCCCGCCGGGGCGAGTCCCGGCCAGCAGCACGCAAATCAGGCAAACAATAATTAAAAATAGCTGTCTCCGCTTGATACAAAAGGATTTCAGATAAAAAACACCATGAAATCAAACAATATCAAACGAAAAGAGCTATTTATTTAATACTACACCTACCGCAACCACTCGAACAACACCACCACAAACGGCATCACCACCGCCGTAGCCACCCCATTCAACCCCATCGCCAACGCCGCAAACGCCCCCATCGTCGGATGGATCTGCAACCCCCGCGCCGTGCCGATGGCGTGGGCCGTCAGCCCCAGGGCAAAGCCATGCACCGCCGGGTCACTGATGCGCAGCAGGCGCATACAGAACACGCTCAACATCACCCCGGCCACCCCCGTCACTGCCACGGCAACGGCGGCCAGCGAAGGCTCCCCGCCGAAGCGCTCGGCCATCGGCAGCGCAATCGGGATGGTGGCGGACTTGGGCGCCAGGGACACCAGCGTCTCCCAGCTGCCGCCCAGCGCCCAGGCGATGCCCATGGCACCGGCCAGCCCCACCACGCAGCCGACCAGCAGCGCCACGGAAATGGGCCGCCACAGCGCCATGATGCGCTGGCGCTGGCTGTACAGCGGCACGCCCAGCGCCACCGTGGCCGGGCCGATCAGAAAGGTGAGCCACTGCACCCCTTCGCGGTAGCGGGCATACGGCGTGCCGGTGGCCAGCAGCACCGCCACCACCAGCGCCACGGCGGTAAACACCGGCACCAGCAGCGGATGGAAGTTGCTGCGCTTGTAGATATGCACGGCCAGCAGGTAAGCGCCCACGGTCAACACCAGCCAGGGCAGGCTGCCCTGGCCCAGGAGAGGCAGGAAACGCTCCATCACGGCTGCTCCGGGCTATCGGTATCGGCACGGGCCTGCTGCCCGGTGCGGGCCAGCATGCGCCGAAAGACCAGAGCCGTGACGACCAGCGTCAGCACCGCGCCGCCGATGCCGGAGGCGAGGAACGGCAGCCACTCGCTGGCGATGCGCTCGAAGTGCAGCATCACGCCCGCCACGATGGGGATGAACAGCAGCATCATGTTCTGCAGCAGCGCCCCGGCCGTCTGCTCCAGCCCCTTGGGCAGGCGTCCCAGCGCGAGCAGCCCCACCAGCAGCAGCAAGGCGCCCACCAGGGCGCCCGGCAGGGGCAGCCCCAGGGCCTGCACCAGCACCTCCCCCACCCACTGCAACACGAACAAGGCCAGTACGGCGTAGAGCACAAGCATCCCCTTCAACCTGGAAAAGCAAAAAGGGCGCCAGTCTAGGCGGGCACGGACGGCTGCGCAGAAGGCACGGCCTAATCCGCAATCCCCCGCCCGGCTTCTGCTGCCTGCTTTCTAGGCAAGCCGGGCGGCGATTTGCAAAAACAATGGCTTATGCACACAAACCTGGAAAAATACCGGGTTATCCACAAAGTTGCACAGAGATTTCGGGGACAAACTCAGGGTTAGCCCCAGGCCAACACCCTCAGACATTCCAGCAGCCACGTCCCGCCGATAATCGGCCCTGCCTCTTTCAGGAAAAACCGCATGACCATCACCACCGACAACACCCTGGGCACGAACGACCTTCTCGTCAGCCTGTGCAGCTCCGTCACCCGCGTCCTCAGCGTCGCCACCAACAGCCAGGTGCAGTATTCGGCAATGGTGCAGCGCATCAAGAAAACCTATCTCAAGCCCGACATCGGCTGCTTCGTGCTGTTCGACGGCGGTTTTTCCGGGTTGGTCATCATCAATTTTTCCGCCGACGCGGCGATGGAGCTGTACCGCAGCTACCTGCTCAACATGGGCCTGAGCAAGGACGACCTGGCCAGCTCGCACACCTCGGACGAGGTGAGCAACGTCATGGGCGAGCTGATGAACCAGGTGGTGGGCGACTTCACCGGCAAGGTGCGCCGCGAGATGCAGACCCACATCACCCAGAACCAGCCCAAGATGCTGGTGCTGAACAAGCAGGTGCAACTGAGCGTGGACGCCAACCTGGACAACCCGGAAGCGCGGCGCGTGACCTTTTACACCGCCGGCGGCAACATCTTCTACCTGGAGCTGGCCGTGGACAGCACCGAGTTCATCAAGCTGCACGACTTCGACGCCGCCGAAGAGCTGGACCCCGATGCCATCATGGCGCAGGCCGGGCAAGGCAGTCCTGCTGCAGCAAGCACCGCCGCCGCCACCGGGGACGACGACGAAACCGCCGCCCTGCTCAAATCCCTTGGCATGTAAGCACCTGCCCCAATTGCCCCAGCGATGACGACTCCCGAAACCTATGTCCAGCAAAAAGCTGCTGCCTCGGGCAGCAGTTTTTATTACGCCTTCATGTTCCTGCCGCAGCCCAGGCGCCAGGCCATCACCGCCTTCTACGCCTTTTGCCGCGAGGTGGACGATGTCGTCGACGAGGTCCACGACGCCGACGTCGCCACCCGCAAGCTGCAGTGGTGGCACCAGGAAGTGAATGCCGCCTTCGCCGGCAACCCCAGCCACCCGGTGCTGCAGGCGCTGATGCCGCACACCGGCGCCTACGGCATCCAGGCGCAGCACCTGCACGCCATCATCGAAGGCTGCGAAATGGACCTGGCCTACAGCCGCTACACCGACTTTGCCGGACTGCAACGCTACTGCCACCTGGTCGCCGGCGTCGTGGGCGAAGTCGCCGCCAAAATTTTCGGCCAGACGCAGCAGGCCACCACCGCCTACGCGCACCGGCTCGGGCTGGCCCTGCAACTGACCAACATCCTGCGCGACGTGGGCGAGGATGCCCTGCGCGGGCGCATCTACCTGCCGATCCAGGAGCTGCAGCGCTTCGACGTCAAGGCCAGCGAAATCCTCGACCGCCAGTATTCCGAACGCTTCATCGCGCTGATGCAGTTCCAGGCCGAACGCGCCCACCGGCTGTACGACGAGGCGCTGGCCCTGCTACCCGCCGCCGACAAGCGCACGCAAAAGCCCGGGCTGATGATGGCCAGCATCTACCGCACCCTGCTGCGCGAGATCGAGGCCAGCCAGTTCCAGGTGCTGCACCAGCGCATCGGCCTGACGCCGCTGCGCAAGCTCTGGCTGGCCTGGAAGATGCAGGCCCTGGGCCGGATGTGAACACGCGGGTTGCAGTCGTCGGCGCGGGCTGGGCCGGCATGGCCGCCGCCGTGGCGCATACGCAGGCGGGGCGGCAGGTCACCGTGTTCGAGGCCGCCCGCACCGTGGGCGGCAGGGCGCGGGCCGTGCAGGCGACGCTGCCGGACGGCGCACCGGTCACGCTGGACAACGGCCAGCACATCCTGATCGGCGCGTATGCGGAAAGCCTGCGCCTGATGCGGCTGGTGGGCGTGGACACGGACGCCGCCCTGCTGCGCCTGCCGCTGGCGCTGTGCTTTCCCGACGGGCAGGGCCTGCAACTGCCCGACCTGCCTCCGCCGTGGGATGCGCTGCTGGGCATTGCCCGGGCCCAGGGCTGGGGCTGGCGCGACAAGCTGGCGCTGCTACGCGCGGCGGCGGCGTGGCGGGTGGCGGGCTTTCGCTGCAGGCCGCACGCTTCGGTCGCCGATTTGTGCGCCCCCCTCACGCCGCGCCTGCTGGCCGAATTCATCGACCCGCTGTGCGTGTCGGCCCTCAACACCCCGGCGGACGAAGCCAGCGGGCAGGTCTTTCTGCGCGTGCTGTGCGACAGCCTGTTCAGCGGGCGCGGCGGCTCCAACCTGCTGCTGCCGCGCACCGACCTGGGCACGCTGTTTCCGCAAACCGCCGCGCAGTGGCTGGCGCGGCAGGGCGGCACGGTCGTCACCGGCCAGCGCGTGCAACGGCTGGCACGGCAGGCGGACGGGTGGCTACTGGAAGGTGTGGAAGGCACAGGCAACACCTTTCACCACGTCACCCTGGCCTGCTCGCCGTGGGAGGCCAGCCGCCTCGCAGCCAGCGTGGACGACCCGGCGGCACGGCAGTGGAGCGCGGTGGCCGACAACCTGCACTTTGAAGCCATCACCACCGTCTATGCCCACGCCAGCAGCGCACGCCTGCCCCGGCCCATGCTGGCGCTGCGCAGCACGGCACACCACCCAGCGCAATTCGTGTTCGACCGGGGCCAGCTCGACGGCACGCATGGCCTGCTGGCCTTCGTGGTGAGCACCAGCCAGGGCGACCGCGCCGAAGTGGAGCAGCAGGTGCTGCAACAGGCCGCCGCACAGTTGGCCCTGCCTGCCTTGACGCCAATACAGACCGTGGTGGAAAAGCGTGCCACCTTCGCCTGCACGCCGGGGCTGCACAGGCCGCCGGTGCAGGTGCTGCCGGGGCTGTCGGCCTGCGGCGACTACGTGGAAGGCCCCTACCCCGCCACGCTGGAGGGGGCGGTACTCAGCGGCACGGCCACTGCGAAAAACTACTAAAAAAATAGCTTTTAGCGCTTGCTGCATAAGAATTTCAGGTCAAAAACACTAAAAATCCAGCCGCTTGTTTTTGATGCATCTCAACGCCCAAGGGACACACATCCCTAGACTGAAAAACATGAGTCCAACGCCCCCCGCCTGGCACAGCCTGAGTGCCGACGCCACCCTGGAGCAGTTGCAAAGCCACCAGACCCAAGGCCTCGCCCCCGACGAAGCCACCCGCCGCCTGGCCGAGTACGGCCCCAACCGCCTGCCCCGGCAGCGCAAGCGCCCGGCGTGGCTGCGGCTGCTGCTGCAATTCCACAACGTGCTGATCTACGTGATGCTGGTGGCGGCGGCGGTCACGGCCGCCCTGGGGCACTGGCTGGACACGGGCGTGCTGATGGGGGCCGTCGTCATCAACGCCCTCATCGGCTTCGTGCAGGAGGGCAAGGCCGAATCCTCGCTGGACGCCATCCGCCGCATGCTCTCACTGCACGCCACCGTGCTGCGTGGCGGCGAGCGGCGGCTGGTGGATGCCGAGGCCCTGGTGCCGGGCGACGTGGTGCTGCTCGCCTCGGGCGACAAGGTGCCCGCCGACCTGCGCATCCTGCAAGCCAGGGGCCTGCGTGCCAACGAGGCGGTGCTGACCGGCGAATCCGTGCCCTGCGACAAGCACGAAGGCGCGGTGGCCGCCGATGCGGCCCTGGGCGACCGGCGCGGCATGCTGTATTCGGGCACGCTCATCGCATCCGGCACCGCCGTGGGGCTGGTGGTGGCGACCGGCACGGGCACCGAGCTGGGCCGCATCAGCGCCTTGCTGGCCACGGTGGAGACGAACACCACGCCGCTGCTGCGGCAGATTGCACGCTTCTCGCACTGGCTGGCGCTGGTCATCGTGGCCTTTGTCGTGGTGACTTTCGCCATCGGCGTGCTGTGGCGCGGGCAGGCGCCCGCCGAGATGTTCATGATGGCCGTGGCCCTGGCCGCGTCGGCCATCCCCGAGGGGCTGCCCGCCATCATGACCATCACCCTCGCGCTGGGCGTGCGGCGCATGGCAAAGCACAACGCCATCATCCGCCAGCTCTCCGCCGTGGAGACGCTGGGCTCGGTCACCGTGATCTGCTCGGACAAGACCGGCACGCTCACCTGCAACGAGATGACGGTGCAGCGCGTGGCCACGGCAGACCGGGTCTATGACGTGACCGGCACCGGCTACGCGCCCGAAGGCAGCCTGCACCGCAACGGCCGGAGCGTGGCGCTTCAGGATCACCCCGCGCTCGCCCCCATCGCCCGCGCATCGCTGCTGTGCAACGATGCGGCGCTGCATGAAAGCGAAGGCCACTGGGCGCTCGCCGGCGACCCCACCGAGGGCGCCCTGCTCACGCTGGCCCTCAAGGCTGGGCTGGACACGCAGGCCGAGCACGCCCACCACCCGCGCACCGATGCCATACCGTTCGAGTCCGAGCACCGCTTCATGGCCACGCTGCACCACGACCACGCGGGCCACGCCCTGGTGTTCGTGAAGGGTGCACCCGAGCGCGTGCTGGAGATGTGCGCCACGCAACGCGATGCGCAAGGCCAGGACGCACCGCTCGACCCTGACTACTGGCGCCGCGCCGCCAACGACTGCGCCGCCCGCGCCCTGCGCGTGCTGGCCATCGCCACCAAAACCGTGCCCGCGCAGCAGCAGACGCTGCAGTTTGCCGACATGGAAGGCGGCTTCACCCTGCTGGGCCTGCTCGGCAGCATGGATCCGCCGCGCCCCGAGGCCATGGCGGCGGTGGCCGAGTGCCACGCAGCGGGCATCCGCGTGAAGATGATTACCGGCGACCACGGCGAGACGGCCCGTGCCATCGGTGCGCAACTGGGCATCGGCGTGGGCAAGCCCGCGCTCACCGGCGCTGAAATCGAACTGCTGGACGACGCGGCGCTCAAGCAGGTGGTGGCCGAGGTGGACGTGTTCGCCCGCGCCAGCCCCGAGCACAAGCTGCGCCTGGTGCAGGCCCTGCAAGCCAACGGCGAGGTGGTGGCCATGACCGGCGACGGCGTGAACGACGCCCCGGCCTTGAAACGTGCCGACGTGGGCGTGGCCATGGGCAGGAACGGCACCGAGGCCGCCAAGGACGCCGCGGCCATGGTGCTGGCCGACGACAACTTCGCCACCCTGGGCCGCGCCGTGCGCGAGGGCCGGGGCATCTACGACAACGTGCGCAAGTTCATCCTGTTCATGCTGCCCACCAACGGCGGCGAGGCGCTGATCGTGTTCAGCGCCATCGCCTTCGGGCTGGTGCTGCCGCTCACGCCCGCGCAGGTGCTGTGGATCAACCTCGTCACGTCCAGCACGCTGGGGGTGGCGCTGGCCTTCGAGCCTGCCGAGGGCGACGTGATGCGCCGCCGCCCGCGCGATCCGTCCGAATCGCTGCTCACGGGGCTGTTCGTGTGGCGCGTGGCGATGGTGTCGGTGCTGATGGCCTGCGCGTCGCTGGGGCTGTTCCTGTGGGAGCTGGGCCAGGGCGCCAGCATCGAGACGGCCCGCACCATGGCCGTCAGCTCGGTGGTGATGGCCGAAATGTTCTACCTGTACAGCAGCCGCCACGTCATCCACAGCGTGCTCACGTGCGAGGGGCTGCTGGGCAACCTCAAGGTGCCTGCCTCCATCGCCGTGTGCGTTGCACTGCAACTGGCCTTCGTGCATCTGCCGTGGTTGCAGGCAGTGTTCGGCTCCACGGATTTGTCCGCCGCCGAATGGGGGCGCGTGGTGCTCGCGGGGGCGGCAGTCTTCGCCGTGTCGGAACTGGAAAAAACGGTGCAGCGCCGCAGGGCTGGCGCTGCCGGCCGCCGATCAGCCTACATGTGATTTTCCAGGTACCACTGGATGACGTACTTGGCGATGAAGCCGATGAAGCCCACGGCCAGCCCCAGAAACAGCACGAAGGTGCCGAACTTGCCCGCCTTGGACTGCCAGGCCAGGTTGCCGATGATGAAGATCATGAAAAGAATCAGGGCCGCCACGCCATAGGTGGAGAAAAACTCCGAAAACTGCTCTTCCGTCATGCCAAACACGGTTCATCCTTTATTCAAGCCGCCCTCCACCGGGCGGCGCGATTGTGCAACAGGCGGCAAATCAGCATTGGCAACCCAGCCTTCCAGCCGCGGGCATCACGCCGTGGTGAATCGCTCCTTGGCCAGCCTGGTGCCTTCGGCCAGCGCTTTCAGCTTTTGCCACGCCACGTCCCGGCCCATCGGCGCCAGACCGCAATTCGTGCATGGGAACAGCCGCTCCTTCGGCACGAACTGCAGCGCCCGGCCAATGGTGTCGGCCACTTCCTCGGGTGTCTCGACCACGTCGCTGGCCACATCGATCACACCGACCAGCACATCCTTGCCGGCCAGCAGCTTCATCAGGTCGGGCGGCACGTGGGAGTGGATACATTCCAGGCTCACCTGGTCGATACGGCTCTTGGCCAGTGCGGGGAACACCGCCTCGTACTGGCGCCACTCGTCGCCCAGCGTACTCTTCCAGTCGGTATTGGCCTTGATGCCGTAGCCGTAGCAGATATGCACTGCCGTCGTACAGGTCAGGCCCTGCACCGCACGCTCCAGCGCCTGCACGCCCCAGTCGGCGGCATCCTTCATGTAGACATTGAAGGCAGGCTCGTCGAACTGGATGATGTCCACGCCATCGGCCTGCAGGGCCAGCGCTTCCTGATTGAGCAACTCGGCAAAGGCGAAGGCCATCTTGACCCTTCCTTCGGCATCTCCGCCGTAGAAGCGATCCGCCACGGTATCGACGATGGTCATCGGGCCGGGCAGGGTGAACTTCAGTTTTTTCTTCGTATGCGCACGGGCCAGCTGCGCTTCGAAAGCGTGTACGCGGCCCTTCAGGCGCAGGCTTGAGACCACCTGCGGCACCATCGCGTCGTAGCGGTTGTCGCGGATACCCATCTTCACCTTGTTCTCGAAGTCGATACCTTCGACCTGCTCAAGGAAGCCATGCACGAAGTGCTGCCGCGACTGTTCACCGTCGCACACGATGTCCAGGCCGGCGTCTTCCTGGGCCTTGATCCACAGCAGGGTCGCATCGGCCTTGGCTTGGCGAAGCGCATCGCCTTCGGCCTTCCACTGGGGCCAGAGCTTGTTGGTTTCTGCCAGCCAGGCGGGTTTCGGCAGGCTGCCGGCAATAGAGGTTTCAAACATCTGAGGATTCCTTTAAAACAAATACGAATGGTTAACGAGTGGTCAAAGCGAAAAATCGGCAGCCCATTGTTCCAGGACATTCTCGTACGGCTTGATGAAATGCTCTTCGGCAAACTTCCCCTGCTGGATCGCCAGCTGGCTGCGTTCCTCCCGGTCATAAACAATCTGCGTGACCGAATAATCCTGGTGCGTCAGGCTTGGCCGATAGATTTTCCCGGCTGAAGAATTGGCGTTGTAAATTTCTGGGCGATATATCTTCTGAAAGGTTTCCATGGTGCTGATGGTGCTGATCAACTCAAGATTCGTATAGTCGCCCAGCAAATCGCCGTAAAAATAGAAAGCCAGTGGGGCAACACTATTCGGAGGCATGAAAAAGCGCACCTGCATCCCCATTTTTTCAAAGTATCGATCGGTCGAGGACAGCTCATTTTGCTGGTACTCGGCACCCAGTACCGGATGCCGGTTTCCAGTTCGCCGATACGTCTTGCTGGTCGAAGCACTGATGCAGATGACAGGCGACTTGTTGAAACGCTCCTGGTAAGCGCCCGAAAGAACAAACTGCTTGAACAGCTTGCCATGCAGGTCGCCAAAATCGTCCGGCGTGCCAAATTCCGCCCGATTGGCGTTGTAGCCCGGAAGCAAGACGCTGAAGTCGTAATCACGCACGTAGGAAGAGAAATTGTTCCCCACGATACCGTCGATGCGTCGGTTCGTTTTCTTGTCGAGAATGCTGGTTTTCAGTATTTCGATCAACGGAAATACATCATTGCCATTCTTGGCACCCATGTTCATCTCAACGGAGACAATTTCGAGTTCGACACAATAGCGGTCACCTAGGGAAGGTCTGCACAACACCCGGCGCTGCGTGAGTTGATGCATCCGATTTCAGATGATGGCGATTTCTGGCTCACGAGGTCCGCTTTCAGGCCGATTTCGCCCTGATTCACGGCCCTCTGGCCGCATTTGGACGCAA
>CABIIJ010000030.1 GCA_902175065.1 uncultured Comamonas sp.
CTCTTCCACCCCCCGCCCTGCTGCCCCCCACCGCGAACGCGGCATTGCCTTGTTTGTGGTGATTGTGTTTGTCATGCTCTCCATGCTGCTGGCGCTGTGGGCATCGCGCACCGCCATCTTCAATGAAATGGTGGTGGGCAACGATGCCGATTACCAACGCGCTTTTGAAGCCGCGCAAAGCCTGATTCAAGATGCTGAATTAGATATTCGGCAATTCGAAATCAAAGACTATCGCCCTGATGACAACGCCGCACTGGCCGCTGTGATCGATGGCAATATCGTCGGTTTTTCGAACCACCGCAGTACCTCGCCCTTCTGCGAAAACGGGCTGTGCGTCAAGCGCCGAGGTCGGCAGGACTTTTGGAACAACCACACAGACACCACAGAGGCTGACGACCCCGAAGTCTCTTTCGAGCAAATGACCAGGGCTAACAACGCAGACAAACGCGGCGGTGCACGCTATGGGCAATTCACTGGCGCGAAGAAGCCTGAGGAGGATGATCCCCTCTTCCCCCTCCTCCGTAATGGCTGGTACTGGATTGAAGTGTTGAGCTACGCCGACCCCGATGCCGTCGGCGGTACAGGCCTCATTGTGAATGACGACCCCAATGCAGCAGCACCAACAGACCTCCTGGATTTGCGTCTGAAACCCAGCGTGGTGTACCGCATCACCGCCTGGGCCAAGGGCTTGAATCCCAACAGCACTGCCGTAATCCAGGAAACCTACGCCCGCACGCGTCTGCAGGACTAACACCGTCTCAAGCCCGTTGATTTTTTCTTTCTGTTCTTTCGTGCCGCCCCAGGAGTTCACCATGCCCCGACGCACCACACCCCAAAAATTTCGCCGCCGCCTGATTGCAATTGCTGCCAGCGCTGCCTTGGCTCCCGCCAGCGCCTGGGCACTGGACTTGGCCAATTCGCCCCCCGGCACGGTAGAGTCGTATGTGGCACCGAACGTCATTATTTCACTTGATGACTCTACCAGTATGGATGAAAAAGATATGGTTCTCAAAGATCCAAGCAAACCATATAACAAAGAATCAAATCCTTATACAAAAACCCGCGTTCAAGTATTGCAAGAAGCAATACAGTCTGTCTTTAATGATAAAGATTTACTTCCAGATAAAAAAATTCGCTTAGCTTGGCAATCCTTGGGGGATTGCACGTCAGTCCAAGAATTAACGTTCACAAAATTAGGCACATCTGCTGCCTCCTCAAGTGCAGCAAACACAATGAAAATATTGGACGAAGCCCATCGCTCAAACTTTATTAAATATGCAAAGAATTATGATACATGCACTTCAACGCCTACACATAAGATGGTAAAACGTGCTGATGAATATATGCGTGCACCTCTTCATAAAAATGGACCCTGGGCAAGCAAGCCGGGAGAAGAGCTGAATGGACCGAATGATAAACCGTTAGGTTGCCGACGAAATTACCATATTTTACTTACTGACGGCGGATGGAATGGAGATTATTTCGGACCGGGAAGTAAATATTTTGGATATAAGGATTTCATAGAAAAAACCAATTGGGATGATCCTAAAGAAGATATTAATACAGACCCTATAAATTTCGACAATCAAGACTCCGTACCCTTTCAGGCATACGGCAAGAGATCAGCCACTCCAGAAAAAATCGGAACCAACCAACTTCCAGACCCCCTGGGTATTGACCCACACGAAGATCCAAAAGAATATCCAGGATTCATACTACCTGATGGCAAACATTACAGCAGAGAAGACCCAAACACCTGGATATATCGTGACATTGACTACTTAACCCATAGCAGCTGGCATGAAGGCTATAGACCATGCAGAAGCTATAAGCTTGAAAATACAGGATCATCAAAAAATCCAAAGTGGGTGAAACGATGTACCGACACAGAAGGAAGTGGCGATAAAGAAGGTTTACGCGGAGGAATTATAAGCACCCTTTCGGATTGGACTTTCAAAAGTTGGGCAACCCGACTTCAAGAAAAAAATGATTTAGACGGAGAATTATCACTATTACCAGAGTACATAAAAGCAAGTCCTACCGAAACATTTAAAAACCCAATAACAGGCAAAACAGCCACACTGGATAAATATTGGAACCCACGTTATAATCCAGCAACTTGGGCACACATGAGCACCTTTACGATTGGCTTCAGTAAAGATTCTTTGCCTACCAAACAATATAGACCCATGGGTAGCAGCAGTCAAACGGAAAAAAATATTGGAAAATATTGGCGCGAAGGTACTACTGGTGCAAAAAACGATTGGGGAAGTACTACAGGATTATTTTATTACCTTAGTGGTCCTTCGCCTGCAGATAATTCAGACTCTAGTACCAACAATGGAAATAGTGGCAATCTTATAAAGCCATCAAGCACTATGCCATACGGTTACGATGGTAGCTTTGCTGATTATGCCTCTGGTCGTGCACAATGGTACTCAATTAAGCAAGAACAGGAAGACATGTGGCACGCAGCCATCAATGGCCGGGGCCAGTTCTACGCCGTAGAAAAGGGCGAAGATTTGAAAAAAGCATTTGAGCAAATTATTCGCACCATTAACACCGAAGTCAGCCCCAGTATTACTTCTACCGCTTTGAGCGGCTCGAATATTTCGCGCAGCGGTGTCAGCAAATTCACCGGCAACTACGAACCACAAAGCGGCTGGAAAGGGTTTGTGATTGCAGAAACAGTCGATACCGATGGCGGTGTAACCCTTGCGTGGGGCGGAGAGAACACGGCCAACAAGCTTGATGCCCTGGCCTCACACGAATCGCGCGTTATTCTGAGCTGGAGCGATCAATGGGTGAATGCTGCGCCCAAGGGAGGGGTGCCTTTTGTTTGGGCGGCCGACCAATCCAACCTGAGCACCTCCCAAAAACTGGCCTTACAAAAAGCCCCCAATGGCACAGACCAAGGTGCCACCGCAGGCCAAAACCGGCTGAATTACATCCGAGGCGATCGCAGCAAAGAGGGCACCAACCCCTCCAACTACACTGAAAGCAAACCCTATCGCCAACGCCAAAGCCGCCAAGGCGATATTGTGAATTCTGAAGTGTGGTACACCGCAGCCCCTGCACGCAGTTATGCCTTTAGTGGGTATCGCGACTTTATTACCACCTACAAAGACCGCCCCCCCATGATTTACGTGGGCGGCAACGATGGCATGCTGCATGGCTTCTCTGCGCAGGATGGCACCGAAAAAATTGCCTACGTGCCCCAAGGCGTGATTCCCAGCCTCACCAGACTGACGGCACCGACCTACGACCAGCAGCACCGCTATTTTGTTGATGGCTCGCCCATGACGGGCGATGTCAATACCAGCACCGACCTCGACCCCGACTCTCCTGACTGGCGCACCCTGCTGGTAGGCACCCTGGGTGCTGGTGGCCGAGGTTACTTTGTGCTGGACGTGACCAACCCCGCAGGCTTCGAGGCCACCGCCACCAAGGCCGCCAGCCTGGCTGTGCTGGATCGCACACGCAGCACAGCGGTCAGCCCCCCGGACTGCACCCTTGAAAGCGATGCCGCTATCCAGGCTGCGTGTACCACCGCCGTGGCGGAAGACCGCGATATTGGCCACATCACTGCCGTCCCCGTCCGCCACAGCACCAACCTTTTGCACGCCACGCAAATCACCATGATGAACAACAACCGCTGGGCCGTGGTGCTGGGCAATGGCTACAACAGCGCCAATCAGCGCCCTGTATTGCTGGTGCAGTACCTGGATGGCAACAAAGAGCTGCTGCGCATTCCGGCCACGACCGATGCCCCAGGCTCAGGCAATGCCAATGACAATGGCTTGAGCGCCCCCCGCCTGGTGGATTTGAATGGGGACGACCGCCCGGACATTGCCTATGCAGGCGACAACCTGGGCAATATGTGGAAATTCGACCTGACCAGCTACAACGCCAGTGAGTGGGGCGTGGCTTTCAGCGGATCACCCCTGTTCACTGCCCAACGTCCTGCGGTGTACGGCAGCAGTGGCACGGAGCTGCCCCAGCCGATCACTGTAGCGCCGACTGTGCGGGCCAATGACCGTAAAAAATGCGAGCTGGATACCGCCACCAAAGAATGCAAAGCTAACACGAGCACTGCCGTGGGCGGCATGATGGTCGCCTTTGGCACCGGGCGCAATGTGGCCCGCAACGATGCAGAGAGCACAAATATGCACACCCTGTATTCGGTGCTGGACAACACCCGCTATCGTTATAAAAAAGATAGCAATCCAAAACGTTTGGAGATTCACCCTGGCAAAACCTGCCAAACCAGTGATGGTTCGAAGTGCATCAACGTGTCCGCACCCGCGCCACTAGGGGCGGGGGTGGATACGGCCAAGCTGAACAAGCAAACCACGACCGAAGTCTCCGGGGATCAGCAAGCCAGCCTCGGTCAGAACCCCCTGAAAGCCACCAATTGGGGCAGCTATAACGGTTGGTATCTAGACCTTCCCAGCACGGGCGAGCGCTTGCTCAAACCACTTGATTTTTATGATGGCACCAACATCCTGACCGTTTATTCCCAAGTTCCGGCTAAGGGCAGCAATGTGTTTGATGCCAGCATAGAAAGCTGCGAGGCAGGCTCCGTCGACGATGAACGCCAATACCGTACCTTCATCAATATCATGGACGGCGCCGCACCCAGCATCCAGCTCATGGCCGTGGCCGATGGCATTGACGACATCATGGTGCGCCGCCAGGTACGCAAGGGGGCCCATGCGATGGTGACGGATAAAGATAAAAATACGGATCTCTCCACCGGCGCTGGTAACGATGGGCTCCTCGACAAAGAAGGACTCAACCGTATGCCCGAAACCACGTCCCGCCCCAGCTGGCGCCAAATGCAATAAGAGGCAATAACTATGCAAAAAAATTGGCAAGGCCACCAAACCGGCTTCACCCTCATTGAGGTCATGATCGTCGTGGCGATCATCGGCATCCTGGGCTCCATCGCCTACCCCAGCTACACCGAATACGTCCGGAAGGGCCATCGGGCCAGTGCCAAGGCGAGTTTGATGCAAGCAGCGCAGTGGATGGAACGGGCGGCGACGGCAACGGGGACATACCCCCTGACAGCCAGCTTTCCGGCCAATCTGAAAGCAGTGGAGGGAGACCGGTACGGCATTGCGGCGGTTTCTGATGGAGCCACCTTTACCCTGACTGCTACCCCGAAAGGGGCGCAGTCCGGCGACAAATGCGGCAATTTCACCCTGACCAATACAGGTGCGAAGGATGTCAGTGCTTCCGGCAAGAAGGCCGAATGCTGGGGCAAATAATGCTCTAGCATCCAGGGCATGACTGACCATGCCATGTATATGCAGGAAGCGCTTGGGCTGGCTGCCCAGGCGCTTTTTTTATCCAAGACCAATGCCAGTTAACCGCAAACCACCTTGATCCAATTGCAAAATTGTGAACAAACGATTACTCTTGCGCCATGTACACAGTCAAGCAACTACCGGAGTTTTCCAACTGGCTGTCCAGCCTGCGTGACGGCATGACACGCCGCCGCCTTGCACGACGGCTGGAAAAGGTGCAACGCGGTCTTCTGGGGGATGTGCAGCCCGTGGGAGAAGGCGTATATGAGATGCGTGAGTTCTTTGGCCCTGGCTGGCGCATGTATTACGTACAACGCGGTGACGTGCTGATTGTCATGTTGGCCGGTGGCGACAAATCCACCCAGCAGGCCGATATCACCCACGCCATCGCTCTGGCCCAAACTATCGAAGGAGTATGAGCATGACCAAGAAGATGAACGTCGCCGATCTGCCTGAGTTCGATATGGCCGAACATCTGGACAGTGACCAGGCTATTGCCGAATACCTCAGCATCGTTCTGGAAGAAAACGATGCCGCTGAACTGACCCACGCACTGGGAACCATTGCCCGCGCCCGTGGAATGACAGAGGTGGCCCGCGCCAGCGGCCTGACGCGAGAGGCGCTGTACAAGGCCCTGCGTCCCACATCCCAACCGCGCTTTGACACCATCATGAAGGTGCTGCAGGCAATGGGATTGCAGTTCAGTGTGCAAGCTGTTACGCAATCTTGAGCGGCGTAGCACGCATTGATAATGCTCTAGCATTCACGGCATGACTGACCATGCCATATATATGCAAGAAGCGCTTGGGCTGGCCGCCCAGGCGCTTTTTTTATCCAATCCCAATCCGCGCGTGGGCTGTGTGCTGGTGGATGCGCAAGGGCGCGTGATTGGCCGGGGCTTTACCCAGCAGGCCGGCGGCCCGCACGCCGAGGTGATGGCGCTGCGCGATGCGGCGGCGCAGGGGCACAGCACCGAAGGGGCCACCGCCTACGTGACGCTGGAGCCATGCGCCCACCACGGGCGCACGGGGCCATGTTGCGACGCCTTGATTGCCGCCGGCGTGCAGCAGGTGGTGGGCGCGATGACCGACCCCAACCCGCTGGTGGCGGGCCAGGGCTTTGCCCGGCTGCGTGCTGCCGGGGTGGCGGTGCAGGTGGAGCCGGGGGCGGCAGAGGCACATGAATTGAACATCGGCTTTTTCCACCGGATGCAGCGGGGCTTGCCCTGGGTGCGGCTGAAAGCCGCTGCTTCGCTGGACGGGGCCACGGCCCTGGGCAATGGCCTGAGCCAGTGGATTACCAGCCCCGCCGCCCGCGACGATGGCCACCACTGGCGGGCACGCGCCTGTGCGGTGCTGACCGGCATCGGCACCGTGCTGGCCGATGACCCGCAACTGAACGTCCGCGCCGTGGCCACGCCGCGCCAGCCGCAGGTGGTGGTGGTCGATAGCCGGTTGCGCATTCCGCTCGATGCCAAGGTTTTAAGAGCTGCGAGCGCTTGTCTTATCTACACTTCAAGCACAAATCAACCCAAGATTGAAGCATTGCAAGCGCTAGGCACTACAGTTATTCAACTCCCCAACGCTCAGGGGCAGGTCGATCTGGCGGCCATGGTGCGTGATCTGGCGCAGCGCCAGATCAATGAGCTGCACGTGGAGGCAGGCGCCATCCTGAACGGCGCATTGCTGGCCCAGGGGCTGGTGGACGAGTTGCTGCTCTATCTGGCGCCACAACTGCTGGGCCTGGGCTGCCGGGGCATTGCCGCGCTGGGGCCGCTGGAGCAACTGAGCCAAGGCGTGGCGCTGCAACTGCACGATGTGGCCCAGGTGGGGCCGGATCTACGCGTGCTGGCCCGGTGCGTGCGCGGCTAATTGCTGCTCCAGCCATTGGCTGATGGCGTTCTGGTCGGTCAGGATGCGCACCTGCTGGTAGGCCGCTTCGGCTTCGGGGTAGCGGCGGCGCAGCAGGTTGAGCCATTGCTTCAGCCGCCCGCCGCGCTGGTTGGGGGTGAGGTGCTCGCACACCAGCACCCAAAACCGCTGCATGTGGGGCAGCATCTGCGCCCAGGGCAGCAGCGGCGGCAAGGCGGCTGGCACGGCATCGGCAAACGCATCGGCACAAGGCTCGCCCTGCGCCAGGGCGGCGCGGATGGCCAGGGCCAGGCCGGGGTCGGCGACGCTGCCCCGGCCCAGCATCAGGTCGGCGCAGCCCGATTGCTCGCGGCAGCGCAAGGCGTCCTGCACGCTCCAGATTTCGCCATTGGCAATGATGGGGATGTGTGGGCCGACGGCCTCGCGGATCAGCGGGATCTGCTCCCAGTACGCAGGCGGACGGTAGCCATCGGCCTTGGTGCGGGCGTGGACGACCAGCTCGCACGCGCCGCTTTCCACCATGGCCTGGGCGCATTCGCGCATCCGGCCCCGGTCGTCGAAGCCCAGGCGCATCTTGGCCGAGACGGGCAGATGCCCCGGCACGGCGCGGCGCACGGCGGCCACCAGGCGGGCAATGCTCTCCGGATCCTGCAACATGGAAGCGCCGCCGCCATGGCGGTTCACGGTTCTGGCCGGGCAGCCGAAGTTCAGGTCGATGCCCTCCGGCCCCAGGGTGGCGAGGAAGGCAGCGTTCTCGGCCACGCTCACCGGGTCGGAACCCAGCAATTGCGCCCGCACCGGCACGCCCGCCAGGGTGCGGCTGCCATTGGCCAGCTCGGGCATGAAGCGCAGAAAGACGCGTTCGGGCAGCAGCGTGCCGCTGACGCGGATGAATTCGGAAACGCAGCGATCCGCCCCGCCAATGCGGGTGAGCACGTCACGCAGCACGAAATCGAGCAAGCCCTCCATGGGGGCGAGTAGTAGTTGCATTGCAGATTCACACCTTTGTCATATTCACCGCTTGCAATAGCGACTATTTCCACGCTTGCTGTTGCCGCTCGCACATTCCATGATTTTGCAAAAAACCGCCAAAGCCCTGGATGAACTCCAGCCCGGTTCACGAAGACTGCCCCAGCGGGCACGAACCGTGCTGCTGCTCGCTGGCGGCAAGACCTTGCAGGAGCTGCACGGGCTGCTGGGCGGCGATCATGCCGCAGTCGCCCAAGAGTTGGTGGAGCAAGGGTATCTACAACTGACGGGCCATACGGCGGCATCGGCAGCAACGCATCCGGCCCCTGCGGCGTATCCAGAAGTGCCCACTGACGGCCTGTCGATGGCAGGCACCCGCATGTATTTGTTCGACCTGTGCGAACGCCTGTTTGCCAACCGCCATGAGGCGCTGGCGCAATCCCTGCGCACCCAACTGCGCGAGGCACGCGATCTGGCCACGCTGCGCCACGCCGGGCTATCCCTGCTGGATGCCGTGCAAACCCATGCCGGCGAAGAGCGGGCCGCAGCGCTGCGCGAAAAACTGGGCACTTTGCTCGACGCGCCGCCGCAGCCTGCCTGAAACATTGCTGCGAAGCGGGTTCAACTTGCTGGCACTACCGCGCCACCACCAGCCGCCACAGGGAGGTGACTTCGGCGGCCCGCGCTGTATGCAGCGGGTTCTGCCGATCCTGGGCCTTGGGGTGGCGCGGACGGGTGTCCAGACGACCTGCCACGACCAGCCCTGCTGCATCGAACCAGGCCAGCAGATCGGCACGGCTGCGCAGGCCCAGGTGTTCGGCAAGGTCGGACAGGATGAGCCAGCCTTCGCCCCCCGGGCGCAGGCGGGCGGCCAGCCCATCGAGGAAGCCGCGCAGCATCCGGCTGTCGGGGTCGTACACGGCTTGCTCCAGGCTGGTCGTGGCCCGTACCGGCAGCCAGGGCGGGTTGCAGACGATGAGGTCGGCCTGACCGGGCGGGAACAAATCGGCATTGAGCAGCTGGACTTGCGCGGCCACGCCCAGGCGCTGGACGTTGTCCTGCGCACAGGCCAGCGCCCGCGCAGCGGTGTCGGTAGCCACCACCCGGGCCGCGCCCCGGCGGGCCAGTACGGCGCTCAGAACGCCGGTGCCGGTGCCAATGTCCCAGGTCACGCCGTCGCGTTGGGTCGCTGCGGCAGGCAGGGGAGCCTGGGCCACCAGATCGACGTATTCCCCGCGCACGGGGGAGAACACGCCGTAATGCGGGTGGATGCGGTCGTAGCCGCCCAGGGTTTTGAGGGCGGGGATGTCCACGCCGTTCTTGCGCCATTCGTAGGCGCTGACGATGCCTTGCAACTCGCGCAGCGCTATCACGCGGGCAGGGCCGTCGGCCTGCGCTGGCCCCCAGGCTTGCGTGCAGGCAAGCTGCACATCCGGGGCGCGGCGCAGAGGGATGCGGTAATCGGCCGTCAAGGGAATCAGCACGCTGCCCAGGATGTGCGCCCGCCGCGCCTGCATCTGGCGCTGCTGGTGAAACGCCTGGGCCGGCGTCGTGGCGATGGTGGCGGGCGCCGGTGCAGCGGCTTTCTTGCGGCTGCGTGCAGGGGCGTCCAGGCGGCGCTTCAAGGCATCCAGCAAATGGCGGGCATTAAAAAAATCGCCCTGCCAGAGCAGGGCGGTGCCTTCGCAGATCAGGCTGTAGGCAGTGTCGGCGGCGATACGGTCATCCGCCACCTGCAGACGCCGAGGGCTGGCCCGGCCAGCTTCGCTGTGCCAGACCGCTTGCTGCGGCTGGCCCTGGTATTCCCATTGCAGCATGGCGGTTATCAAATGCAGCTGTTTGGCCGTTTAGCCGTTCAGCGGGCGCTGCAGGCGCACTTCTTCGATCTTGATGGGGCCGACCTGGGCGGTCTTGGCGGTGGACATTTCGCGCTTGAACCCGGCCATTTCATGAAAGCGCAGGGCGCGTTCGTTGCGCAGCGGCACCCAGGCGGTGACGTTGGTGCAGCCTTCTTCGAGCAAGCCTTCGCGGGCGGCATCCCACAGGGTGATGCCGACGCCCTTGTTCCAGTGCGTGGGGGTGGCGTAGATGGCCCAGATTTCGCCCGTGGTCTGGCGCGATTTGGGGTCGCGCGAACGGTCGAAGCCGACAAAGCCGACGATCTTGTCGCCATCGACGGCCACCTGCACCTGGGGTTCGCAGAACTCGATGGCCTCGCGCCAGTAGGCCTGGCGCTTTTCTACCGAGGACATGGCTTTGAGCTGGTCATCCGGCACGATGCCACGGTAGGCCTCCAAAGCAGCAGCGGAATGGATTTGCGCAATGGCCTTGGCATCACGAAGCGTAGCGGGGCGAACCTGGTAGTGGGTGGACATGGGAGCAAACTAAAAACGATGTAGGGGAAAACGAAAGTACGCGATTGTCTGAGAATTGATTTTTTTTGCCAGTTTCTGGTGTAGGAAGCCATAAAGTGAAGTACGGCTGTTCGCCATTTCTTGCCCTGGGGCGATGGATATGCTAATGCAGGCAGTATTTTTTTTTGATAGCTTAGAGCGCTTTCAGGATATAGGAATCAAGGCAAAAAGAGCAAAAAAATCCCTGTATCAAAAGATCCAGGGATGGGGTGCCAGGGGCGTAAAGAGGGAATCGGCGCCTTTACGGCACCTCACGCGCCTGCACGTCGGTGACGTCCACGGCCACCTGGGGCAGCACGCCGCCGCGCTTGCCGGGCGGTGCCTGGCGCGTTTGCGCGGCAAAACCACCGGCCTTTTGCCGCATGTTCGACCAGGTGGCCGCAGCCCGGGTCGGCATGACCCAGGGCATGACAGGCCGCCCCGTCAGTCTGGCCCACAGTGCCCGCACACCCCAGACCATGGCCAGGATGACGCCGGCAGCCAGCACGCTCATGAAAAACACCACGCCGGCCAGGAGCAGCACCACGCGCACGACAAAACGGCTGAGATCTGAGAGAAATGCGTTCACAAGGGCTTCCTTTCTAGCGGTCTACCGCGACAGTCTGCGCGAATTCAAATACCCCTGGGTGGTTCACCGGATCGACACCCACGGCAATCACGCTCTTGGGCGGGAATTTACCCTCCAGCAGCAGGCGCGAGAGCGGATTCTCGATGCGCTGCTGGATGGCCCGCTTCAAGGGCCGGGCGCCGAACACCGGATCGAAGCCGACCTTGGCCAGCTCGTCCATCGCCTGATCGGACACCTGCAGGTACAGATCCATTTTCTCCAGCCGGGCACGCAGGTGCTGCAACTGGATGTCGGCAATGGCGCGGATGTGCTGGGCATCCAGACCGTGGAACACCACCGTCTCGTCGATGCGGTTCAGGAATTCGGGGCGGAAGTGGGTTTTCAGCTCATCCCAGACGGCATCCTTGATGTCCTGCGCATCCTGGCCGACCATGGCCTGGATCATGTGCGAGCCGATATTGCTGGTCATGACGATGACCGTGTTCTTGAAGTCCACGGTGCGCCCCTGGCCGTCGGTCAGGCGGCCATCGTCCAGCACCTGCAGCAGCACGTTGAACACGTCCGGATGGGCTTTTTCCACTTCGTCGAGCAGCAGCACGGAATACGGTTTGCGGCGCACGGCCTCGGTCAGGTAGCCGCCTTCTTCATAGCCGACATAGCCGGGAGGCGCACCAATCAAGCGGGCCACGCTATGCTTTTCCATGAATTCGCTCATGTCCACGCGCAGCAGGTGGTCTTCGCTGTCGAACAGGAAACCGGCCAGCGCCTTGCACAGCTCGGTCTTGCCCACCCCCGTGGGGCCGAGGAACAAAAAGCTGCCCAAAGGCCGGTTCGGGTCGGACAGGCCGGAACGCGAGCGGCGGATGGCGTTGGCGACGGCGGAAATCGCCTCGTCCTGCCCGACCACACGCTGGTGCAGCTTGTCTTCCATGAACAGCAGCTTTTCCTTTTCGCCCTGCATCATCTTCGCTACGGGAATGCCGGTGGCGCGGCTGACGACTTCGGCAATTTCCTCTGCGCCCACCTGGGTGCGCAGCAGCTTGTGCGCCACGGCCTCCCCCTCTTCGCTGGCTTGCGCGGCTTTCAGGCGTTTTTCCAGCTCGGGCAGCTTGCCGTATTGCAGTTCGGCCACTTTGGCCAGGTCGCCCTTGCGTTGCAGTTCGGTGATCTGCAGGCGCACCTGGTCGATGTCCTTGCGCAGTTGCTCACTGCCCTGGGCACTGGCCTTCTCGGCTTTCCAGACTTCTTCCAGGTCGGCGTATTCACGCTCCAGCTTTTGCAGCTCGTCCTCGATCAGACCCAGGCGTTTTTGCGAAGCCTCATCGGTTTCCTTCTTCATCGCCTCGCGCTCGATCTTGAGCTGGATCATGCGCCGCTCCAGGCGATCCATGACTTCGGGCTTGGAGTCGATCTCGATCTTGATCTTGGCGGCGGCCTCGTCGATCAGGTCGATGGCCTTGTCGGGCAGGAAGCGGTCGGTGATGTAGCGGTGGCTCAGTTCAGCAGCGGCGACGATGGCCGGGTCGGTAATGTCCACACCGTGGTGCGCTTCATAGCGCACCTGCAGGCCACGCAGGATGGCAATGGTGTCTTCCACCGATGGCTCCTGCACCAGCACTTTCTGAAACCGCCGCTCCAGCGCCGCATCCTTCTCGATGTACTGCCGGTACTCGTCCAGCGTGGTGGCACCGATGCAGTGCAGTTCGCCACGCGCCAGGGCGGGCTTGAGCATGTTGCCCGCATCCATCGCACCTTCGGCCTTGCCGGCGCCGACCATGGTGTGGATCTCGTCGATGAACAAAATCACCCGGCCTTCTTCCTTGGCCAGGTCATTGAGCACGGCTTTCAGGCGCTCCTCGAACTCGCCCCGGTACTTGGCCCCGGCCAGCAGGCCGGCCATGTCCAGCGACAGCACGCGCTTGTTCTTGAGCGACTCGGGCACTTCGCCCTCCAGAATGCGCTGGGCCAGCCCCTCGACGATGGCGGTCTTGCCCACGCCCGGCTCGCCGATCAGCACCGGGTTGTTCTTGCTGCGCCGCTGCAGCACCTGGATGGCGCGGCGGATTTCATCGTCGCGGCCAATCACCGGGTCGAGCTTGCCCTGGCGGGCGCGTTCGGTCAGATCGAGGGTGTATTTTTTCAAGGCATCGCGCTGGCTCTCGCCCTCGGCGCTGTCCATGGTCTGGCCGCCGCGCACGGCGTTGATGGCCGCCTCCATGGCCTTGCGGGTCAGGCCGTGCTCCTTGGCCAGCTTGGCAGCCTTGGTGTCGCTGTCGGCCAGGGCCAGCAAAAACAGCTCGCTGGCAATGAACTGATCGCCGCGCTGCAAGGCTTCTTTTTCGGTCGCCTGCAGCAGCTTGCCCAGGTCCGGGCCGACCTGCACCTGGTCGTGCCCCTGCACCTGGGGCAGTTGCTTCATGGCGTTTTCCACCGCTGTAGCCAGCGCCGTTGCATTGACCCCGGCACGTTGCAGCAGGGCCTTGGGGCCATCGCTTTGGCGCAGCATGGCAGCCAGCAGATGCAGCGGGTCGATGTAGGCGTGATCGTTACCCAGGGCCAGCGTCTGGGCATCCGACAGGGCTTCCTGAAATTTGGTGGTGAGCTTGTCGATACGCATGGAATGCTTCCTTTACAACAAACAAAAATAGTTGTTGCCCAGATAACGACAGCGCCTGTGTTTTCAAGGCCGGGCGAGACAAAATCCCGCACATGCTCCCTCCGGCTCCTTAATCGCGGTACGCAGGTGCCGGCAAGGCGCACAAAGCAGCACCGGCCCCTCGGTACAACGGCAAGCCAAGCAAGTTTTCCGTAGCGCTGTGCGTCGGTGTCGGATATTCAAAACCTTCCAGATTTCTGGCGGCCACAAAAAACAAACGGCGTCTTTTTTGCGGCACTCCATAATCAGCGGCCATCAATTCCTGGTGCATCACTTGGTAGCCGATGGCTTGAAATGATTTATAAATCTCTTCAATCATGTTTGCGCTCTTAACCTGCGCCAAGCCATAGACATTTTCCATGACCACAATTTTTGGCTGCAAATCTTCTACATGCCGAATATAGTCACGGTACAAAATACCCAATGGATCCTGGGTTGCCTTTTGTTTTCCTGCCACACTGAAAGGCTGACACGGGGGACCGCCGATGATGACATCAGGCGTTCCATGCATGATCATGCGCACGGTTGCTGGCGATAGTTCTACAATATCTGCACGGTGAAAGTTCCAGGATTTTCTATTTTTCTGGATGGTTGCTTCCACCCAAGGTTCTATATCCGTGGAAAAACAGGTTTCAAAATCCATCCCCTCGCCGGAGGCCTGCTCAAACCCCAGATCCAGTCCCCCGGCCCCAGAAAAATAAGATGCGATACGCACCGAACCGGACACTCCCTGGAGCTGCAAATATTTTTTCACCTGCCGCGCCAGCGCACACGCCAGCCCCACCGGCACGGCATTGCCTATTTGCTTCTGCACCTGCCCCAACGTGCCCATGAACACATAGTCCAGCGGAAATTCCTGCAAAACTGCCGCTTCCCGAGGAGTGATATACCGATTCTCTGTGGGATGAACGAATTTATTGAAAATATAAGCTGTCACCGTCAGCGAAGGCTTGTCCTGCTCCAGACGAATCAGCCGCATATTGGGGCCGCCCGTTTTTTTATCGCCCGTTCTTACAAAGCTCTCATGCTGCAGATGTTCAGGCAAGTCCCCCATTTTTCCGCCAGGGGGCAGGTGCTTCATTCTTTCCAGAACGATCCCGGTGTATTTTCTGGTTTCATGGTTCGGTAAACTCATACCACCAGCTCCCGCAATACGGAATCTTCCAGGGTGATAAGGTAGTCAAAAACCCGTCTCATTTTTTCCCGGGGCAAAGCCTGCACGCCCGCAATGTTCTGAAGATCGTTTTCGCTGCCCCACAACATTCCCTGAAACGGCGCGACGTACTCAGCGCCATGCCGATAGGCGGGAAGATTGGAAACAATCGCCGTTTTCACTTCGGCCCATTCTTGCGCCTGAGTGCCGATTTTCAGCGCCTGGTAAATGCCTTTTTTAATATCATCCGTTCTGTCCATGCCTGCACTGGTTTTACCATCGCTAATGGATTCTTTGGCGGGCCAGGCATCCCGTTCCCGGGCAAGGGCCGGAGGTTGGCCACAGGCATTGGTCAAATAATATGTCTTATTTTTCCGGTCTTTTTCTATATAAGCAGTTTTCGCCTGCTTCCAGAATTGAACGCACTCATTCATGAAAACCGTGTTCGCAGAATCGATAACAAAATCCACCAAAGGTTTAAATGGCCACAATTTATCGCCTACCCGGCCAAGAGGGATGATTTTTTCAGGGCCATGTAAATACAATCCCGCTTCAGACTCCCGAAGCTGCGAGCTTGTGATGACGACATTCCTGTGCGGGCCTTGCAGGCTGCTTTCCGGCAAGGCAAACAGGAACGGATAGGTCAATAATGGCGCCGATTTCACCTCCGCCAGAATCACCGCACCCGACGCATGGTGCAGAACCGCATCCACAAATTCAACGCCGCCCACCACGCTGACAGCCGTGAATTTGTCGTAAAGCTGCTGGACAAACCTTAGCACCACCTCGCTGCTCAGCTTGCCCAATGCGCCAGACTGGGGTTTTATCGCCTTCTGGTACTGCCAGACGGATTGATGGACATGGCATGGAGCGCAAAGATTGATAAATCCAAGGTGGGCATTGTATTTATCGGAGATGTTATTGCATTGCTCAATCGATTTTTCGACCCCAGAGGCGGCATCCATATAAGCCGCTGACATGACAAGATCGAAACAAAATGCCTGAAGGGATGTGCCCCTCCCTTTCGACCAATGCAACAGCCTGTCTATTTCATGGCGCCAGGGATAATCCGCAAGGGGTTCACGCCCCTGGATGTTTTCCAGACTGAATAACATGGTTTGAAAGCAATATTGCCCGGCTGGAAAAATCAGGCCTTCCCGGTGGAACCGTACCCGCCCGTGCCACGTTCGCTGGCATGGGAGAAGTCCTGCACTTCGTTGAACTGCGCCTGTACCACAGGCACGATGACCAGTTGCGCCAGGCGCTCCATCGGCTCCAGGGTGAAGGCGGTGGCAGAGCGGTTCCAGGCGCTGACCATCAGCTCGCCCTGGTAGTCGGAATCGATCAGGCCGACGAGGTTGCCCAGCACGATGCCATGCTTGTGCCCCAGGCCGGAGCGCGGCAGGATCAGCGCCGCGTAGCCGGGGTTGCGCAGGTGCATGGCCATGCCGGTGGGGATGAGCTGCCACTGGCCGGGTTCCAGCACCAGCGGGGCCTGGATACAGGCCCGCAGATCCAGGCCCGCGCTGCCGGGAGTGGCGTAGGTGGGAGGGGTACCGCGCAGCCGCGCGTCGAGGATTTTGAGATCAACTTGCATGGGCAGGGATTGTGCCCGCAAGCGCCCGCTTACTTGGCCTTGGCGGCCTGCAAGGCGCGGCGCACGCCCAGCACCACCCACAGCCCGATGGCCAGAGGGATGAATTCCGGCTTGAAGATAAAGGCGGCCAGAAGCGCCAGGCCAAACAAAAAGGACGCGGCCTTGGAAGGCTGCAAGGCCTTGGCGGCGGCAGCCTTTTGGCGCGGAGCCGCCGTTTTTACGGCCGGGCGTTTTTTGCCGGCACCGGGCTGAGCCGGGCCGTTTTTCTCCAGCATGGCCGATACCTGCTGCACGATGTCGGCGGCCTTGGACGCAGCGGCTTTCGGTGCGGCGGTAGTATTGGTGACGTTGGACAGCGCAAATCCGCCGGTACGGGCGTGCTCCTGTTCGGCCCAGGCCATGAGCCGCTCGACGTAACGCACATAGTCCCCATCGGGCGGGCCGCTGTAATCGGTCAGCGCAGGCGGCGGCAGGTGACGCAGATCGGATGGTGTTTTTTTCGACATGGCCCTCTCCCGACGGCAAAAAAATTCAGGTGGCAGGCTGGCCGCCCACGGACGGCAGGCGGCGGGCGATTTCCGCCACCAGGGCGTGGCCCAGCGCGGTTTTGCTGGCGCGAGGCAAGGCACTGCTGCCCTGGTCGTCGATCAGCAGCAGGGTGTTGTCGTCCTGCCCGAAAGTGGCGGGGCCGATGTTGCCGACCAGCAGCGGCACGTTTTTGCGCAGGCGCTTGGCGCTGGCATGGGCCAGCAGGTTGTCGCTCTCTGCCGCAAAGCCGACGCAATAGAGCTGGCCGCTGCGGGCGCGGTCACTGGCGGCGATGGTGGCCAGGATGTCCGGGTTCTCCACAAACGTCAGGCCGGGCACCTGGCCGCTGCCGTCCTTCTTGATTTTTTGTGCGGCAAATTCGGCAGGCCGCCAGTCCGCCACCGCCGCCGCAGCGATGAAGACGGATGCCGCATCTGCCGCGCCCTGCACCGCCGCCAGCATGTCGCGGGCCGATTGCACGTTGATGCGGCGCACGCCGCGCGGCGTCGGCAAATGTACCGGCCCGGCCACCAGCGTGACCTGCGCCCCCGCCGCCCGCGCCGCCGCGGCAATGGCAAAGCCCATCTTGCCGCTGGAATGGTTGGTCAGCCCGCGCACGGGGTCGAGCGCCTCGAACGTGGGGCCAGCCGTGATCAGCACCTGCTGCCCGGCCAGCCGTTTCGGCACGAAGCTGGCGGCAATGTCCTGCAGCAGCTCTTCCGGTTCCAGCATCCGGCCATCGCCGCACTCGCCGCAGGCTTGCTCGCCCTGGCCCACATCCAGCACCTGGGCGCCGTCGGCGCCAGCCTGGGCGAAGTTGCGCTGCGTGGCCGGGTGCGCCCACATTTCGCGGTTCATGGCCGGGGCCAGCAACAGGGGCTTGCCGTGCGGCCGGGCCAGGCACAGCAGGCTTAGCAGCTCATCGGCACGGCCCTGGGCCAGCCTGGCGGCAAAGTCGGCGCTGCACGGGGCGATGACGATGGCGTCGGCCTCGCGGCTCAGGTTGATGTGCGCCATGTTGTTCTCGGGCCGTGCATCCCATTGCGAGGTGAAGACCGGACGGCCCGACAGCGCCTGCAGGGTCACCGGGGTGATGAACTGCTGCGCCGCCTCGGTCATGACGACCTGCACGCCGGCACCGGCCTTGGTCAGCAGGCGGCACAGTTGCGCGGCCTTGTAGCAGGCCACGCCCCCGGTCAGCCCTAAAACGATGTGTTTGCCTTGAAGCTCTTGCATCGGCAAATGCTAGCAGAGCGCCGGGGTGCATTGATCGCAGGGGCCGAAGATTTGCAAAGGCCCTTCGTATAATCGCGGTTTCCTGCTTCCTAAAAACGACATGACCAAATTCGTCTTCGTCACAGGCGGCGTGGTGTCCTCCCTGGGCAAGGGCATCGCTTCCGCCTCGCTGGCTGCACTGCTGGAGTCGCGTGGCCTGAAAGTCACCCTCATCAAGCTAGACCCCTACATCAACGTCGATCCGGGCACCATGAGCCCGATCCAGCACGGCGAGGTCTTCGTCACCGACGACGGCGCGGAAACCGACCTCGACCTGGGCCACTACGAGCGTTTCATCGAAACACGCATGAAACAGTCCAACAACTTCACCACGGGCCGCATCTACCAGAGCGTGCTGGAAAAAGAGCGCCGGGGCGACTACCTGGGCAAGACGGTGCAGGTGATTCCGCACATCACCAACGAGATCCAGGAGTACGTCAAGCGCGGCGCGGGCCTGGGCACGCCGGATGCGGTGGACGTGGCCATCTGCGAAGTGGGCGGCACGGTGGGCGACATCGAATCGCTGCCTTTCCTCGAAGCCGTGCGCCAGTTGGCTCTGAAGCTGGGGCCGAACAACGCGGCCTTCGTGCACCTGACCTACCTGCCCTACATCGAGACGGCGGGCGAGCTGAAAACCAAGCCCACCCAGCACACGGTGCAGAAGCTGCGCGAGATCGGCATCCAGCCCGACGCCCTGCTGTGCCGCGCCAAGCACCGCGTGCCGGCGGACGAGAAGGCAAAAATCTCCCTGTTCACCAACGTGGCCGAATGGGGCGTCATCAGCATGTGGGACGTGGACACCATCTACAAGGTGCCGCGCATGCTGCACGAGCAGGGGCTGGACGGCATGGTCTGCGACAAGCTGCGCCTGAACACGCCGCCCGCCAACCTGAAGCGCTGGGACGATCTGGTGCACGAAACCGAGCATCCCCAGGGCGAGGTGCGCGTGGCGATGGTGGGCAAGTACGTCGAGCTGTCCGACGCCTACAAATCGGTGAACGAAGCTTTGAGGCACGCCGGGATGCAAAGCCATGTGCGCGTGAAGATCGACCATGTGGATTCCGAAACCATCACCGACGCCAATGCCGCGCAGACCCTGGGCGGCTACGACGCCATCCTGGTGCCCGGCGGCTTTGGCGAGCGCGGCGTGGAAGGCAAGATCGCCACCGCCCGCTTTGCCCGCGAGCGCAAGGTGCCCTACCTGGGCATCTGCCTGGGGATGCAGGTGGCGACCATCGAGTTCGCCCGCAACGTCGCCGGGCTGGCGGATGCCAACTCCACCGAGTTCAAGCCCGGCACGCCCCATCCGGTGATCGCCCTGATCACCGAGTGGAAGGATGCCGACGGCAACGTCTACACGCGCAGCGCCGATTCCGACCTGGGCGGCACCATGCGCCTGGGGGCGCAAAGCTCGGACGTGCAGAAAGGCACGCTGGCGCACAGCATCTACGGCGACGTGGTGACCGAGCGCCACCGCCACCGCTACGAGGCCAACGTGCAGTACCTCGATCGCCTGCGCGAGGCCGGGCTGGTGATCTCGGCGCTGACGCAGCGCGAGCAGCTCACCGAGATCGTCGAGCTGCCCGCCAGCGTCCACCCCTGGTTCATCGGCGTGCAGTTCCACCCCGAGTTCAAGTCCACGCCCTGGAACGGCCACCCGTTGTTCAATGCCTTCATTCGTGCGGCCCTGGCGGCCAAGCAGGGGTAAGGATTAAAAACAAGAGCTGTTACCACGCGGTATACAAGGATTTCCAATATAAAAGAATTGGAAATCCTTATTTCACCAGCGGTAGCAGCTATTTTTTTAAAGAAGCCATACTATGCAACTCTGCGGTTTTAACGTCGGCCTGGAACACCCCTTCTTCCTGATCGCCGGCCCCTGCGTGATCGAGTCCGAGCAACTGCAAATGGACGTGGCCGGGCAGCTCAAGGAAACCTGCGCGGGCCTGGGCATTCCCTTCATCTTCAAAAGCAGCTTCGACAAGGCCAACCGCTCCAGCGGCAGCAGCTTTCGCGGCCCCGGCATGGAAAAGGGCCTGGAGATTCTCGCCAAGGTGAAAAAAGAGCTGGGCGTGCCCGTACTCACCGACATCCACACCGAGGCGGAAATCGCCCCCGTGGCCGCCGTGGTCGATGTGTTGCAAACGCCCGCCTTCCTGTGCCGCCAGACCGACTTCATCCGCGCCTGCGCCCAGTCGGGCAAGCCGGTGAACATCAAGAAGGGCCAGTTCCTGGCCCCGCACGACATGCAGCACGTCATCGCCAAGGCCCGCGCTGCGGCCCGGGAAGCGGGCCTGCCCGAAGACAACTTCATGGCCTGCGAGCGCGGTGCCAGCTTTGGCTACAACAACCTGGTGAGCGACATGCGCAGCCTGGCCATCCTGCGCGAAAGCGGTGCGCCCGTCGTCTTCGACGCCACGCACAGCGTGCAGCTGCCCGGCGGCAACGGCACCAGCAGCGGCGGGATGCGCGAGATGGTGCCCGTGCTCTCGCGTGCCGCCGTGGCCGTGGGCGTGGCGGGGCTGTTCATGGAAACCCACCCCGACCCGTGCAACGCCCTGTCGGACGGGCCGAACGCCGTGCCGCTCAAGCACATGCGTGCGCTGCTGTCCACCCTGGTCGAACTCGACCGCGTGACGAAACGCCACGGTTTTTTGGAAAACAGTTTTACCGTTTAAACCCCTGCCGCTGGCATCCGTTTGCGTTTGTAATGCCAGCCTCTTTTAAAGGAAATCTTCATGAGTGCAATTGTTGACATCGTAGGCCGCGAAGTGCTGGACAGCCGTGGCAACCCCACCGTGGAATGCGACGTGCTGCTGGAGTCCGGCGTCATGGGCCGCGCCGCCGTGCCTTCGGGCGCCTCCACCGGCAGCCGCGAAGCCATCGAACTGCGCGACGGCGACAAGGCCCGCTACCTGGGCAAGGGCGTGCTCAAGGCCGTGGAGCACATCAACAACGAGATCGCCCAGTCCGTCATCGGCCTGGACGCCGCCGAACAGGCCTTCCTCGACAAGACCATGATCGAGCTGGACGGCACCGAGAACAAATCGCGCCTGGGCGCCAACGCCATGCTGGCCGTCTCCATGGCCGTGGCCCGCGCTGCGGCCGAGGAAGCCGGCCTACCCCTGTACCGCTACTTCGGCGGCATGGGCGGCGTGCAACTGCCGGTGCCGATGATGAACGTCATCAACGGCGGCGCCCACGCCAACAACAGCCTGGACCTGCAGGAGTTCATGATCATCCCCGTGGGCGCCCCCACCTTCCGCGAAGCCCTGCGCTGGGGCGCGGAAACCTTCCACGCGCTCAAGGCCATCATCCACGACAAGGGCATGAGCACCGCCGTGGGCGACGAAGGCGGCTTTGCCCCCAGCGTGGAAAACCACGAAGCGGCCATCCAGCTCATCCTCGAAGCCATCGAGAAGGCCGGTTACAAGGCGGGCGAGCAGATCGCCCTGGGCCTGGACTGCGCCGCCAGCGAGTTCTACAAGGACGGCATGTACGTGCTGGCCGGTGAAGGCAACATGACCCTGACGGCCGCGCAATGGACCGACATGCTGGCGGGCTGGTGCGACAAGTACCCCATCATCAGCATCGAAGACGGCATGCACGAAGGCGACTGGGACGGCTGGAAGCTGCTCACCGAGCGCCTGGGCGCCAAGGTGCAGCTGGTGGGCGACGACCTGTTCGTGACCAACACCAAGATCCTGAAGGAAGGCATCGACAAGCGCATTGCCAACTCCATCCTCATCAAGATCAACCAGATCGGCACGCTGACCGAGACCTTCGCCGCCATCGAAATGGCCAAACGCGCCGGTTACACCGCCGTGATCTCGCACCGCTCGGGCGAAACCGAGGATTCGACCATTGCCGACATCGCCGTGGGCCTGAACGCCGGCCAGATCAAGACCGGCTCGATGAGCCGCAGCGACCGCATCGCCAAGTACAACCAGCTGCTGCGCATCGAGGAAGACCTGGGCGACGTGGCCGAGTACCCGGGCCGCGCGGCGTTCTACAACCTGCGTTGATCACTGCCCTGCACACAACAGGCTCTCGGCTCCCAGGGAGCCTGTTTTTTTACCCTCTTCTTCGCCCGCCATGGTTGCACGCATCGTCACCCTCGTTCTGCTGGGGCTGCTGGCCCTGATCCACAACCAGTTGTGGCTGGGCGAAGGCAGCGTGGCCCGGGCGCAGGCCCTGCAGTCGCAAATCCAGGCCCAGCAGGTGATCAATGCCGGGTTGCAGCAAGAGGTCGACCGCCTGCACTCGGAAGTGCAGGACCTCAAGGAAGGCAGCGAGATGATCGAGGAACAGGCCCGGGGCGAGCTGGGCATGGTCAAGCCCGGCGAAATCTACGTGCAGATCACGCAGTAAGCCAGAGCCGGGGCAAGCCCGGCCCGTCAAGGCCTCACACCGCCGCAATGCGCTGCTGCAAGTGGGCCAGGGCTTCTTCCACCTGATCGACCAGCACCAGGCACAGGTCGCCCGGGGCCAGGCGCTCCAGCGCGTGGTCGATGGCGGCAAACTCGCCGTGGATTTCCGTGCTGTAGCGCGTGCGCGGCGCACCTTCCAGGCCCTGGCGCAGCAGGGCCAGCACCTCGCCGTCGGCGCGGCCGCGCTGGCAGGCATCCTGGTAAAGAATCACTTCGTCGAAGGCGGCGCCCAGAATGCGCGTCTGCTCGACGATGTCCTGGTCGCGCCGGTCGCCTGCGCCGCTGATGACCACGCTGCGCCGCTTGCCGGGCAGGGCGTCCACCGCCTGCACCAGGGCGCGGATGGCGTCCGGGTTGTGGCCGTAGTCGGCAATGATGGTCGCGCCCCGGTAGTCCATGACGTTGAAGCGCCCCGGCGCATTCGCGCTGTCGTTGTGAAAGCCGGCCAGCCCGCGGCGGATCACCTCCCAGGGCAGGCCCGCGGCCCAGGCCGCGCCCACCGCCGCCATGGCGTTGTCCACCTGAAAACCGATGCTGCCGTTGTGCGTGAGGGGGATGTCGGCCAGGGCAATGCTTTCCTTCAGCGCCCCTTCGGCGGCGACGATGCAGCCCTTGGCCGCATCCACGTAGACCACGCGCCGCCCCTGGGCGCGGTGGGTGGCCATGACGGGGTGGTTGCGGTCGGCGCCGAAGAAGATCACCTGCCCGGTACAGACGCGGGCCATGGGCGCAACGTGCGGGTCGATGGCGTTGAGCACGGCGTACCCGCCGGGGGCGACGTTCTGCACGATGACGCGCTTCAAGACCATCACGTCTTCCACCGTGGTGATGTAGTTCAGCCCCAGGTGGTCGCCCTCGCCCACGTTGGTGACCACGGCCACCTGGCAGCGGTCGAAGCCCAGCCCCTCGCGCAGCACGCCGCCCCGGGCGCACTCCAGCACCGCGGCATCCACCTCGGGGTGGGCCAGCACGTTGCGGGCGCTTTTCGGGCCGGAGCAGTCGCCGCTGTCGATCTGGCGGCCCTGCACGTAGACGCCATCGGTATTCGTCATGCCCACGCGCAGCCCCTGGGCGGCAAAGATGTGGGCGATCAGCCGCGTGGTGGTGGTCTTGCCGTTGGTGCCCGTCACCGCCACCACGGGAATGCGCCCATCGTCGTGCGCCGCAAACAGCAGGTCGACCATGTGCTGCCCAACATTGCGCGGCTTGCCGAACGAGGGCGCCAGGTGCATCCGCAGGCCGGGGGCGGCATTCACCTCGACAATGCCGCCGCCTTGCGCCTCCAGGGGCTTGAGCATGGATTCGGCAATCACGTCCACGCCGCAGATGTGCAGGCCAACGCTGGCTGCGGCCTCGATGGCGCGGGCGGCAATGGCCGGATGCACGTCGTCCGTCACGTCGGTGGCGCTGCCGCCAGTGGACAGGTTGGCGTTGTTGCGCAGCACCACGCGCTGGCCCTGGGCGGGGATGCTCTGCGGCGTCAGCCCGGCGCTGGCCAGGCGGCCCAGGGCGATGTCGTCCAGGCGGATCTTGGTCAGCGCCGTGCCATGGCCGCTGCCCCGGCGCGGGTCGCGGTTGACCTGTTCGACCAGTTCGGCAATGGTGTGCTGCCCATCGCCCAGCACCTGCGGCGGGTCGCGCCGTGCTGCCGCCACCAGCTGGTCGCCGACGACCAGCAGGCGGAAGTCGTGGCCGGGCAGGAAGCGCTCGACCATGACCACGCTGCCGTGCTCCAGCGCGGTGGCGTAGGCGGCGGCCAGTTGTTCGCGCGTGGTGATGTTCACCGTCACGCCCTTGCCCTGGTTGCCGTCCTGGGGTTTGACCACCACGGGCCAGCCCTGGGCCAGGCCCACTTCCTGCGCCACGGCCCAGGCGTCCTCGACATCGTGCACCGGGCGGCCCAGCGGCACGGGCACCCCGGCGGCGTGCAGCAGGCGCTTGGTCAAATCTTTATCTTGGGCGATGGCTTCGGCCACGGAGCTGGTCTGATCCACTTCGGCAGCCTGGAATTTGCGTGCCTTGCTGCCCCAGCCCAGTTGCACCAGGCTGCCTTTGGTCAGGCGCTTGAAGGGAATGCCCCGGGCCAGTGCGGCATCGACGATGGATTGGGTCGAAGGCCCCATGCGCTCCTCCTCGTCCAGCTCGCGCAGCTCGGCGATCGCCGCCTGGATGTCGAAGGGCGCATCCTGCAGGGCGGCCTGCACCAGTTGCTCGGCCAGGTCGATGGCGCGGCGGCCCACGGCTTCTTCGGTGTATTCGACGACGACCTGGAAGGTGTCGGCCTCCACCGTGGCGTGCGTGCGGCTGAACGTCACCGGGCAGCCCGCCTGGGCCTGCAGCGCCAGGGCCGCCGATTCCAGCACGTGGGCCATGGACAGCAGGTTGTCCACACCCTGCGCCTGCAGGCCGCCGATAGCCGGGAAGCGGGCACGTACCCGAGCCTCGAAATCGGGGATGCGGGTGAAGTCGCATTCCTCTGCGGTGCAATGGACGATGCACTCCATGGCGGTATTGCGGCTCCACAGGTTGGGGCCGCGCAGGGCACGGATACGGGAAATTTCCATAGTACGTCTCGCAGTAACAGTAAGGAAAACAGTATTGATTGCTGCTGAAATGCTTATGAAGCAAGCGGCAGCAGCTCACATTTATTCAAAAACAAAGGTCTTGCTGCCCGCCGCCAGCAGCTCGGGGCTGATGTCCAGCGCCCAGGCACAGGCCAGCGCGGCCAGCAGGGCGGGGGTGTCCGGCACAGCGGCGGCAGCGGGACTGAGGGCAGCCACGCTGCCCAGGCTGCGCTGCGTGCCGCCCTGGGCCAGCACCACCTGGCCCTGCTCCACGAACACGGCCCGCCCCCCCTGCTCGCGGTGCGCGGCGATGTGCGGGTTGTCCGCCTGCTGGCTGTACAGCAGCACCTGGCCGTCGCACAGGCTGGCCAGTTCGGCCACGGCATCGTCGTCGGCATTGAGCACGCCGGCACCCTGGCTCAACACCACGTCGATCTGCGTGCGCAGCGCCCGGCGCAGGTCGGCGGCTTCGTGCACGTCGTGGTCGGCCAGGTCCTGCCAGCCGTCCCAATCGGTGACCAGTCCGACCTGGCAACGATCGTAGGCCAGCCCTTCTTCAAAAATGGAGCGGGCCGTGGTCTGGATCACCGCCGCCTCGGCCAGCCGATTGACCAGCAGCCGGTGCGCCGCCTGCCAGCGGGTGTGGTCGCCCGCCTGCGTCAGGCGGCCATTCAAAAAGCTGCCCTGGCTGCACGCCACCCCGGTGCGCTTGCCCGACAGTTGCAGCAGCCAGCCCGTGAGCCGGGCCGTCCAGGCGTTGTGGCGTGTGCCGACCATGCCCACCACGGGGATGCGGGCGGCCATGCCCTCCCTGTCCGGCTGGGTGTTGTCGGCGGTGGGAAACAGGTGCTGCACGATGGCCTCGCCCACGGGCTGGGCCACGCCCTGGCTGGGCTTGAGGTGCATCAGCAGGCCCGGCCCGGCGTTCACTTCCAGGATGGCCCCGTCCTGCGCGGCCAGCGGCTGGTCGATGTGCTGGCAGACCAGATCGACCCCGGCAATGTCCAGCCCCACCACCTTGGCCGCCAGGGTGGCCAGATAGGCGATGTCCGGGTGTACCTGGGCGGTGCAGTCGACGGTGGCCATCGCGGTGCGGGGATTGGCGCCGCCCTGGGGATACTCCCCGCGCGAGGCCGCCACCAGCCTGCCGCCCACCACCAGCAGGCGGTGGACGTGGCCGGGAATGTGGCGCTCGACCATCACATGGCGGGTCAGTTGCCGGGCGGCGGCATAGGCGCTGCGCACCTGCGCCTCGGTGGTGAGATTCACGCCCACGCCCTCGCCCTTGTTCGAGTTGTAGGGTTTGACGGTGACGGGCAGGCCGATGTCCTGCGCCTCGTCCCAGGCCGCGTCGGCGCTGGCGACCAGCTCCCACTCGGGCACGGGCACGCCGGCCGATTTGAGCAGCTGCTTGGCCAGGTCCTTGTCTTCGCTGATACCCAGGCCGATGGCGCTGGTCTTGTCGGTTTCCGTGCTCCAGATGCGCCGCTGCGCCGCGCCGTAGCCCAGTTGCACCAGGTTGCCGTCGTTCAGGCGGATGAAGGGAATGCGCCGCTGCGCCGCCGCATCGACGATGCTGGCCGTGCTCGGCCCCAGGTAACGTGCTTCGATGGCCGCCTCGATCGCGGCCACGGCGGCGGCCACGTCGAACGGCAAGTCGTTGATCGCCGCCATGATCAGGGCGTGGCCCTGCTGCAGCGCCACCTTGGCCACCAGTTCTTCCGGGCAGCGGAACACCATGCGGTACACCCCGCGCTGGCGCACGCTGCGGGTCTGGCCGAATTCGGCCCCCACGCCGGCGAGGTTGAGCAGCTCGATGATGGTGTGCTCCAGCACATGGCCGCACCAGGTGCCTTCCTGCAGCCGCTCCAGAAAACCGCCCCGGTGGCCCACGCCGCAATGGTGCTCGACCAGGCCGGGCAGCCAGGCCGTCAGGCGCCCGTTGAAGCCGGGCAGCAGGTTGGAGGGATAGTCCTCCAGGGCGCCCAGATCCAGCCAGACTTCCAGCACGGGACGGTAGGTCCAGATGCTGGGGCCGCGCAGGTAAGTGGTACGAAGCAGTTGTATGTCTTGAAAATGGGGCATAACGCTCTGTCAGCCAGAATGCAGTGTGCTGCGTTTGGAAACGACCGCCGCGCGTAAAACCTTCATGTGTTCCAGGCCCGGCCGGCACTAAAAAGAATCACCATGCAACCACCCCAGATAGACGATCAAGCCCGCCTGCAGGCGCTGCTGGCACCCCAGGAGAACGTCCAGGAGCAGCTCGCGGTTGACGTCAGCCGCAGCCTGCGCTTTGCCAGCGGGGCCTTGGTCCTGACCGATGCCCGCCTGCTGGCCCGCGACGGCGAGGCCCCCGCCGACACCGGCTGGCAGTCCTGGCCGCTGTCGCCGGCCCTGCAATTGCGCATGAGCGACCACGCCGGCATCGGCACCCTGGAGCTGCACGACGGCCAGCAGCGCCTGGGCGTGTGGCGCTTCACCCTGCAGCACCAGGCCCAGGCGCTGCGCCTGCAACTGCGCTTCGAGGCGCTGTGCGCCGCCCGCGCCACGGGCCAATCGCAAGCCCTGCCCGCCGCGCCAGAGCTGCCGCGCTGCCCCGATTGCGGCGAAACCCTGCCGCCCGAAGCCGACGAATGCCCCGCCTGCGCCCGCCAGCCACAGGCCAAGTCCTCCACCTGGGTGCTGCTGCGCGTGGGCCGCTTTGCCAGACCGTACAAGGGCTTGCTGCTGCTGGGCTTCGTCCTGACCCTGCTGGGCACGGCGGCCACCCTGGTGCCGCCCTACCTGACGATGCCGATCCTGGACGACATCCTCATCCCCTACCAGAACAACCGCCAGGCCATCGATCCGGCGCTGGTGGCCCTCTACCTGGGCGGCCTCCTGCTGTCGGCGGTGCTGGCCTGGGGGCTGGGCTGGGCACGCACCTGGGTCATGGCCAAGGTGTCCGAGCGCATCGGCGCGGACATGCGCACCACCATCTACGCGCACATGCTGGGCCAGTCGCTGGAGTATTTCGGCAGCAAGCGCACGGGCGACCTGATGAGCCGCATCAGCTCCGACACCGACCGCATCAACATGTTCCTGTCGCTGTACGCGCTGGACTTCGTCACCGACGTCATCATGATTCTGATGACCGCCGCCATCCTGGCCAGCATCAACCCCTGGCTGGCGCTGGTCACGCTAGTGCCGCTGCCCTTCATCGCCTGGCTGATCCACAAGGTGCGCAGCCGCCTGAGCGTCGGCTTCGACCGCACCAGCCGCGTCTGGGCCGAAATCACCAACGTCCTCTCGGACACCATCCCCGGCGTGCGCGTGGTCAAGGCCTTCGCCCAGGAAGCGCGGGAGATGCAGCGCTTTCGCGCCGCCAACCAGCGCAACCTGGAGGCCAACGACCGCGTGAACAAGGTCTGGGCGCTGTTCTCCCCCACCGTCGGGCTGATGACGGAGATCGGCCTGCTCATCGTCTGGGCCTTCGGCATCTGGCTGGTGGCGCACGACCAGATCACCGTCGGCGTGCTCTCGGCCTTCATCGCCTACATCGGGCGCTTCTACACCCGGCTCGACTCCATGAGCCGCATCGTCAACATCACGCAGAAGGCCGCCGCCGGGGCCAAGCGCATCTTCGACGTGCTCGACCAGGTCAGCAGCGTGCCCGACCCCGTCCACCCCGCCACCCTGCCCCAGCCGGTGCAGGGCGGCATCCGTCTGCAGGACGTGGGCTTTCGCTACGGCAGCCGCCAGGTCATCCGCCAGCTCAACCTGCAAATTCAGCCCGGCGAGATGATCGGCCTGGTCGGCCACAGCGGCTCGGGCAAGTCCACGCTGGTGAACCTGATCAACCGCTTCTACGACGTGACCGAAGGCAGCATCCAGCTCGACGGCATCGACGTGCGCCGCCTGGCCGTGGCCGACTACCGGCGCAACATCGGCCTGGTGCTGCAGGAGCCGTTCCTGTTCTTCGGCACCGTGGCCGAGAACATCGCCTACGGCAAGCCCGAGGCCACGCGCGAGGAAATCGTCGCCGCCGCCCGCGCCGCGCACGCGCACGACTTCATCCTGCGCCTGCCGCACGGCTACGACTCGGTCGTAGGCGAACGCGGCCAGGGCCTCTCGGGCGGCGAGCGCCAGCGCATCAGCATCGCCCGCGCCCTGCTCATCAACCCGCGCCTGCTCATCCTGGACGAGGCCACCTCCGCCGTCGATACCGAAACCGAGAAGGAAATCCAGAGAGCTTTGGACAACCTCGTGCAAGGGCGCACCACCATCGCCATCGCCCACCGCCTGTCCACCCTGCGCAAGGCCGACCGGCTGGTCGTCATGGACCGGGGCGAGATCGTCGAGGTCGGCCCGCACGATGCCCTCATGGCTGCCCGGGGCGCGTACTGGCGCCTCTACCAGGCCCAGGCCCGCCGCGCCGAGGAAGACGCCCACGCCGCCGGGCTGGTGCTGGCGCAGGACAACATCGGACAGCAAATGTCATAAATAAAGAGCTTCTTCCGCTGATAAATAAAGGATTTCAAATACAAAACAATCTGAAATCGTTTATTTATCAGCGGAAACAGCTATTAAATCATTCAAGGAACACCATGACCGCTGCGGCCAGCCTTGCGCACCCGACACCACCGGCGCAATCCGCCCCCATCACCCTGCACCGCAACCCCCACGGCCAGCTGTGCCTGACGCTGCCCGACGGCAGCCGCCACGTCGGCCTCATCCCCGTGCGGGCCTTCCCCATCCACGCGCCGCAGGAAGGCATCTCCCTGGTCGGGCAGGACGGCAGGGAAGTGCTGTGGATCGCCCACCTGGACGACCTGAACGCCCCCGCCCGCGAACTGGTCGAAGAGGCCCTGGCCCAGCGCGAATTCGTCCCCGTCATCGAGCGCATCGACGCTGTGGACTCCATCTCCGTGCCCAGCCGCTGGCAGGTCGTGACCGACCGGGGCGCCAGCACCCTGGTGCTCAAGGCCGAGGAAGACATCCGCCGCCTCGGCCCGCAGCACCTGCTCATCACCAGCCGCGAAGGCGTGCAGTACCGCATCCCCGACCTGGGCCGGCTCGACCGCGCCTCGTTCAAGCGCATCGAACGTTTTCTCTGAACTTTGCGCCGCCCTGGCCGATATTCCCTACAGGCGGCGTAACATCGGGAAATGTAAAAAATCGCAACCGCGCTAAACTTTACCTAAAACCTGCCGATAAAGCGTACGAGGGACGGTTGTTTTCACCCAAATATTTGATGTAGTTTGAATTTTTCACGAGAGGCGCACCATGCAAATTCCACCACTAGACCGCAATCCCATCGAATGGGCCAACACGCAGGGTGCCAATTTGTATTCCACAGGCGCCTCCGGGCCAGCCGCCGTGCGCCCCATCCACGCCGTCAACGCCGTGGAATCCGTGGACAAGCTGGGTGAAGGCGTCACCGTCAGCATCAAGAACCCGGACAAGCCCACCGACAAGAGCGAACAGGACCTGGACTGGACGGCCAAGAAAGAGCTGCAAGAAAAATCCTTGAAGGAAATCGAGGAGGAAAAGAACAAGGAGCCTTTGTCCAAGCAGCTCATCGAGTTCATCCAGTCCATGTGGCGGGCCAGCGCCATGGCCGTCGAGGCCGCCGAGCAGGCGCAAAAAACCGACCAGCAGGAGCGCAACATGCTGCAGGTACGCACCGAACCCCTGACCTACGAAGAACCCAAGGTCAAGCGCACCGGCGGCCTGTAAGGCCCCAACAACAAAAAAACCGCAGCGGCTGCTGCGGTTTTTTCATGGCCGTTACTGCACCGACCCGGGCGCAGGATGGCTGGTATCGGTAAACAGCTGGGTGATGTCGACCGGGTCGAACCGGTACTGCGTCCCGCAGTAATCGCAGCCCACTTCCACGCTGCCGCGCTCGGCCACCACGCCGGCCACTTCCTCCTGCCCCAGGCCACGCAGCATGGCCTGCACCCGTTCGCGGCTGCAGGTGCAGGCAAAGTGCGGGCCGTTGTCCCCGGTTTGCGGCACGAAGCGCAGCAGCTTTTCCTCCCAGAACAAGCGCCGCAGGATAGTGTCTACATCCAGGCTGAGCAGTTCCTCGCGCTGCAGGCTGGCCGCCAGGGTGGCAATGCGCTGGTAATCCTCATTGACGCCCAGGGCGTCCTGCCCGTCGTCGGCGCTCTCGGTGGCCCCGGCCAGGTTGTCCTGGCCCTTGAGCGGCATCCGCTGGATCAGCAGGCCTGCCGCCACCTGGTCGTTGGCCGCCAGCACCAGGGTGGTATCCAGTTGCTCGGACTGGTGCATGTAGTGCTGCAGCATCTGCGCCAGGGTCTGCAGGCTGCCGCCCTCCGGGCTTTGCAGCGGCACTACGCCCTGGTAGGGCTGCTGGCCGGGCTGGCGATCGTGCGGGTCGAGGGTGATGGCGCAGCGGCCCTGCCCCTGCGCGTTCACCAGGCTGGCCAGGCTTTGCCCGTCCTCGACGGTGCCGCTGACGCTGGCAGTGGCCCGCAGCGCCAGATTGCTCTGCACCTCGGCCACGGCCACTTTCACCGGGCCATCGCCAAAAATCTGGAACACCAGAGCGCCGTTGAATTTGATGTTGGACTGCATCAGCACCGCTGCGGCGGTCATCTCGCCGAGCAGCTCGCGCACCGCCGCCGGGTAGGCCCCCGTCTCGGTATTGGCCGCGCGGCGCTGCAGGATGGCCTGCCACGCATCGGTCAGGCGCACCACCATGCCGCGCACGGGCAAGCCGTCAAACAAGAATTTGTGCAGTTCAGACATCGTGTTCCTTTCGCCTGCGCCTCAATCCAACTGGCGCAAGCCGGTTTTAAAACGCCGCGCATTATCCCGGTAGTGCCGGGCGCTGCGGCGCAGTCCTTCGATTTGTTCTGCCGTCAATGGCCGCACGGCCTTGGCGGGGCTGCCCAGAATCATGCTGCCGTCGGGAAACTCCTTGCCCTCGGTGACCAGCGCCCCCGCCCCCACCAGGCAGTTTTTGCCGATTCTTGCGCCGTTGAGCACCACGGCGCCAATGCCGATCAGGGATTCATCGCCGATCGTGCAGCCGTGCAGCATGGCCTTGTGCCCCACGGTCACGTCGCGCCCGATGGTCAAGGGCTGGCCCGCATCCGCATGGAGCACCGTGCCATCCTGGATATTGCTGCCCGCGCCAATGTGCAGGTGGTCGGTGTCGCCCCGGGCCACGACGCCAAACCACAGGCTGGCTTCGGCCTCCAGGGTGACCCGGCCAATGGCCTGGGCGCTGTCGGCCACCCAGGCCGAATCGGCAATCTGCGGGACGATGCCATCGAGTTCATAAACCGCCATGATTGATCTTCTCCATGAGTTTTCTCGGGTTATTACCTACAATTATCGGTATGCAACTTCGACATCATGCCTTGGAGGTTTTGCTCCTGTCCAATCCGCAGGAAAAAGCCCAAGCCACCATCGCCATGCTGGCCCAGGCGCACTGCTACACGGTCGACCCCCACCTTGCGCTGCAATGCAGCGCCCCCCTGCCGGGCCACCCGGCGCGGCCTGCACTGCTGCCGCATACGGCCGTCGCACGCCGCTCCCCGGCGACCCTGCAGGGCCGGGCCGTGCTGATGCACGCCATTGCCCACATCGAATTCAACGCCATCAACCTGGCGCTGGACGCCATCTGGCGTTTTGCCGACATGCCCGCCGCGTATTACCTGGACTGGCTGCAGGTTGCCGGGGAAGAGGGCAAGCACTTCATGCTGATCGAAAACTGGCTGCAAACCCACGGCTTTGCCTACGGTGATTTTCCGGCCCACCAGGGGTTGTGGACGATGTGCGAAAAAACCGCGCACGACATCACCGCCCGCATGGCCCTGGTGCCGCGCACCCTGGAAGCGCGGGGGCTGGATGCCACCCCGCAGATCCAGCACAAACTGCGCCACATCGGCACGCCGGATGCGCTGGCGGCAGTGCAAATTCTGGATACCATCCTGCACGAAGAAGTCGGCCATGTTGCCATCGGCAACCACTGGTACAACTGGTTATGCCAATGCCACGCACTGGCCCCGCAGGAACACTACACTGCCCTGGTGCAGCGCTACCAGGCGCCCTGGCCCAAACCTCCCCTGAACACACCGGCACGCAAGGCGGCCGGCTTTACCCAAGAAGAAATACTCTGGCTGGAAATGGGGCCGCCGGCGTGATGACCACGCGCCTGCCGTACCCTATCGATTGCCAACCTACTGTATGACCACTCGCCCTTGCGCCCTCGAACATTCGCCTGCCCTGATTGCCCGCCAGGCGATTGTGAGCAGCGAGAAATCCGTCATCGGCTACGAACTGTTCAACCGTTCACGTGCGCCGGCGCAACACACTGCCGCCTCCGACGTCCTGCTGGTGTTTACCGCCCTGTCGCACGCCGGTGCAGAAGACCTTGTCGGCGACAAGCTGCTGTTCGTCAATTGCACCCACGAAAGCCTGGCCGGCGGCCATCTGGAGCTGCTCGATCCGAGCAAGATCGTGCTCGAAATCCAGGACCTGGGCCACAGCGCCGGCGCTGAAGCACACCTGCGCATGCCCATGCTGCAGACGCTCAAGCAGCGCGGCTTCCGGCTGTCCTTCGGGCACTTCGTGCTCGAATCGGCCTATGCCAGCTGGCTGCCGCTGGCCGATTTCATCAAGCTGGACCTGACCGTGCTGCCGCGCCAGCAATGGGGCGTGCTGACGCAATACGCACAAAAAAACAGCACCGCGCAGATCATCGCCACCAAGATGGAAACCGCCGAGCAGTTCGACCTGCTCCTGCACATGGGGGTCAAGCTCTTCCAGGGCTTCTGGTTTGCCCGGCCTGCCGTCTTCGAAGCCAAGATCCTGGCCCCCCGGCAAGCCAGCCTGGTCGAGTTGATCGGCCTGCTGCGCCGCCAGGCCAGCACCGACGACCTGGAAGACGTCCTCAAGAAAGACGCCGGGCTGGCCTTCAACCTGCTGCGCCTGATCAACTCGGCCAGCTTCGGAATACAGCGCGAGATCACCTCCTTTCGCCAGGCCGTGCTCCTCATGGGGCTGAAAAAGCTCTTTCGCTGGGCCGCCTTGCTGCTGGCCGCCACCAAGTACGCCGACACGCCCCCCTCGCTGGGACAGACCGCCGTGGTGCGCGGCCGCCTGATGGAGCTGCTGGCCGAGGAATTCCTGACCGAAGAAGAAACCGACATGGCCTTCGTCACTGGCATCTTCTCGCTGCTGGACGTGATGCTCTCCATTCCCATCCCCAATGCGCTGCAGCTCATCCACGCCCCGGAGCCGGTCAGCCAGGCGCTGCTGCGGCACACCGGCCCGCTGGCCGATTTGCTCACCCTGGCCAAGGCCTGTGAAAACAACGACGACAGCGCTTTCGACGAAGTGGCCGAGAAGCTGGGGCTGACCAACCAGCAAATCAACTGGGCCCACCTGCGGGCCCTGGCCTGGAGCGACTACGTCGATGGCTGACCCTGACCATACTTGACATTCAGCGGCACCCAATCGGGGTACAGTTGGCGCATACATTCGGAGCCAAAAGGCACTCTTGGCACTCCCGCGATCCCCTTATTTTCCTGTATGAGCACTACCACCGATTCTCCAACCCCGGCAACGTCCCATCCGGAAGCCAACGCCTTCATTGGCCGTCAGGCCATCCTGAACGAGCACCGCGAGGTCTTTGGCTACGAGCTGTTTGACCGCAGCGTGGCGTCCTTTACCGCCGCCAGCGATGCGGCACTGCTGTTCAACGCCCTGTCCTACGCCGGTGCAGAAGCCCTGGTCGGTAGAAAGCTGGTGTTCATCAACACCACCCACGACGGTCTGGCGGGCGGCCATCTGGAGCTGATCTCTCCGGAGAAAGTGATTCTGGAAATCCCCGCCCTGGCCGAAGGGGCCAGCGCCTACGACATCGCTGCGCGGTGCGGGGTGTTCGCCAGCCTGAAAGAGCGCGGCTTTCGCATCGCCTTCGACCAGCACGTCCTCTCCCAGAGCTACGCGAGCTGGCTGCCACTGGCCGATTTCATCAAGCTGGACATGCTCGGCATCCCGGCCCCCCAGTTGCCTGCCGTCGTGGGCTTTGCCCAGGCGCACACCAAGGCCCAGGTGGTGGCCGAGAAGGTCGAAACCCAGGAACAGTTCGAGACCATGAAGGCCCTGGGCGTCAAGCTCTTTCAGGGCTACTGGTTTGCCAAGCCCGACGTGGTGCAAGCCAAGACGGTGCGCCCCAACCAGGCGGTCATCATGCAGTTGCTCAACCTGGTGCGCAACCAGGGCAGCACCAGCGAAATCGAAGACCTGCTGAAAAAAGACCCTGCCCTGTCGTTCAACCTGCTGCGCTTCATCAACTCTGCCGGGTTTGGCCTGTCGGTGGAAGTGACCTCGTTTCGCCACGCGGTGATGATTCTGGGGTTGAAAAAACTCTTTCGCTGGGCCGCGTTGCTGCTGACCACCTCGCGCGGCAGCGATACCGCCCCGGCGATCGGCCAGACAGCGGTGGTGCGTGGCCGCCTGATGGAATTGCTGGCCACCGAGCTGTTACCCAAAGAAGAGACGGACAACGCCTTCATCGTCGGCATGTTCTCGCTGCTCGACTCGATGCTGGGCATTCCGATGGCCGTGGCGCTGGAAGTGGTGTCCCTGCCGCAACCGGTGCGCGACGCCCTGCTGCACAAGACCGGGGTATTCGCCCCCTTCCTGGAGCTGACGCTGGCCTGCGAGACGGGCGACGACAGCAACTTCGCCCGTCTGGCCGAGGCACTGCACCTGTCCAACCACCAGGTCAACTGGGCTCACCTGCAGGCCCTGGCCTGGGCGGAAACCTTCAGCGAAATGGGCTGAAATGGGCTGAGCCGCGTCTGCCTGACTACCCGCGCGGGTGGTGCCGGGCGTGCAGCTGCTGCAGCCGGGCACGGGCCACGTGGGTGTAGATCTGCGTGGTGGAAATGTCGGCGTGCCCCAGCAGCAATTGCACCACGCGCAAATCCGCCCCATGGTTGAGCAGGTGCGTGGCAAACGCATGGCGCAGCGTGTGCGGCGACAGCGGCACGGCAATCCCGGCCTGCGCGGCGTACTTCTTCACCAGCACCCAGAACATGGCCCGCGTCATGGCGCTGCCGCGCTGGGTGACAAAGCAGTCGTGGCTGCGCTGGCCGCCCAGAATGGCGGGCCGCCCGTCCTGCACGTACTGCTGCAGCCAGTCCTGCGCCACCTGGCCAAAGGGCACCAGCCGCTCCCTGCCGCCTTTGCCGAGCACGCGCAGCACGCCCTGCTGCAAGTCGATGTGCTGCAGTTGCAGGCCGATCAGCTCGCTCACGCGCAGGCCGCTGGCGTAGAGCAGCTCCAGCATGGCGCGGTCACGCAGGCCCAGAGGCGTGCCGACATCGGGGGCGGCCAGCAACTGCTCCACTTGCGCTTCGCTCAACACCTGGGGCACGCGTGCTGGCTGCCTGGCGGCCAGCAGCGCCAGGGTCGGGTCGTGCTGCAGCCGTCCTTCGCGCAGCGCCCAGTGGTAATAACGGCGCAGCACGCTCAGGCCCCGGTTGCTGGACGTGGCCTTGGCACCCTGGGCATGGCGCCGGGCCTGCCAGGCTTGCAGGTCGGCGGTCTGCGCAGCGTCCAGCGACACCCCCCGGGCCGCAAGAAAACGGGCGCAGGCGCCGGCATCGCGCCGGTAGGCCTGCAAGGTGTTTTCGGCCAGGCCGTCTTCCAGCAGCAAGGCTTCCAGAAAGGCATCCAGTCCGGCCCAACTGGCCGCCAGCACTGCGTTGTCGTGTTCCATAGCGGCGCTATTGTGGCCCGCTATGATCGCCGCCATGCAGCATGTCGCCTTGCTTTTCCCTGATTTTTTCCTCATCGTGCTGGGCTACGGACTGTGCCGCTGGACGCCGCTGAACCGCAGCGTCTGGCAGAGCGTGGAGGTGCTGGTGTACTACCTGCTGTTTCCGGTGATGCTGTTCACCTCCATCGCGCAAAGCACGCTGGACTGGGCGGCCACCTCGCAACTGGTGCTGGCTGGTTTGCTGTGCGCCGGCGCTGGCGTGGCCCTGGCGTACAGCCTGCCGCACTGGCCGCTGCTGGGGCATGGAATGGACCGGCGCGAGCACGCCGCCAGTGCGCAGATTGCCTTTCGCTTCAACTCCTTCATCGGCCTGGCACTGGCCCAGCGCCTGGGCGGCGCCCAGGCGCTGCTGCTGATGTCGGTGCTGATCGGCTTTTGCGTGCCGCTGATGAACGTGGCCGCCGTCTGGCCGATGGCCCGCAGCGGCGGGCACCAGCTGGCGCGGCAGTTGCTGCGCAACCCGCTAATCCTGGCCACCAGCAGCGGCCTGCTGGCCAATGCGCTGGGCTGGCACCTGCCGGAATTACTGCACGCCCCGGCCAGCCGCATCGGCGCGGCAGCCATCGCCATGGGGCTGATGTGCGCGGGCGCGGGGATGCGCCTGGGGCTGCTCGGGCACGCCTGGCGGCTCAGTGGCGGGGTGCTGGCGATTCGCCACCTGCTGCTGCCGCTGCTGGCCTTCGGCGCGGCCCATGCCCTGCACCTGTCCGGCGAGCAGGCGCTGGTGCTGCTGGTGTTCAATGCCCTGCCCGCCTCCTCGACCTGTTACGTGCTGGCGGCGCAAATGGGCTTCAACGGGGGCTATGTGGCGATGCTGGTGACGCTCTCGACCGCCCTGGCGGCGTTGAGCCTGCCCTGGGCGCTGACCTTGGTGCAATATTTATAAGTGAGCACCTTCCACTGATAAATAAAGGATTTCAAATATTTTTAATGTTGAAATCCTTTAAATCAGAGTGGAAAAAGCTATTGATTCAATAGTTTCTGCTGCGCCAGCGCCCACTGCACATGTTCGCGCACCAGTTCGCTGGGGTCGTCCAGCCGCGTGTGCAGCGTGGCCGCGATGGCCTGCGCCGTTGGCACATCGGTGGCGCTGCGCAGGGCATTGCCCAGCGCCACGGCGATGTTGCGCAGCCATTTCTCGTGGCCGATGCGCCGGATGGGACTGCCTTCGGTGCGGCGCAGAAAGGTGGCCTCGTCCCAGGCGAAGAGTTCGGCCAGCCCCACGTCCTGCATCCCCGGGCGCACGTCGAAATCGGCCAGCACGCTGGGCTGGGCGAACTTGTTCCAGGGGCAGGCCAGCTGGCAGTCGTCGCAGCCGTAGATGCGGTTGGCCATCCGGGGGCGCAGTTCCTCGGGAATGCTGCCGCCGTATTCGATCGTCAAGTACGAGATGCAGCGCCGCGCATCGACGTGCAGCGGGCCGACGATGGCCCCGGTCGGGCAGGCGTCGATGCAGGCGGTGCAGCTGCCGCAGTGGACGGTGACCGGCGCGGTCGGCGCCAGGGCCATGTCGACGTAGATTTCGCCCAGGAAGAAGGTGGAACCCGCCTCGCGGTTCAGCACCAGGCTGTGCTTGCCGCGCCAGCCCTGGCCGCTGCGCCGGGCCAGTTCGGCCTCCAGCACCGGGGCCGAATCGGTGAACGCACGGTGGCCGAACGGCCCCAGCTCCTGCGCCATGCGTTCGGCCAGTTTTTGCAGCCGCGAGCGCAGCACCTTGTGGTAGTCCCGCCCCCGGGCGTAGACGGAGATGATCGCCTCCTGCGGGTTTTTCAGGCGCTGCCACTCGCGCTCCTGCCAATCGGGGGGCGTGTCCTGCGGCAAATAATCCATGCGGGCGGTGATGACGCTGACGGTGCCCGGCACCAGCTCGGCCGGACGGGCGCGTTTGAGGCCGTGCGCGGCCATGTAGTGCATCTGCCCGTGAAAGCCTTGCTCCAGCCAGCGCAGCAGGCCCGGCTCGCTGGACGACAAATCCACGCCGGCCACGCCAATTTGCGAAAATCCCAGCTCCTTGGCCCAGGCAGCGATGCGGGCCAGCCATTGATTGTTCTCGTCCATAAGCGGCCCATTGTAAAAATAATCGTAAAAATGCTTGATTCTCCCCAGCCGCCCCAGGCGCATACCCTCACCTGGGCCAGCGAGGCCGATACCGTCGGCTTTGCCCGGCAACTGGCCGCCAGCCCGGCCATCGGCGATGCCTTCATCACCCTGCACGGCGACCTGGGTGCGGGCAAGACCACGCTGGTGCGCCACCTGCTGCAGGCCCTGGGCGTGCAGGGGCGCATCAAAAGCCCGACCTATGCGGTGGTGGAACCCTACGAAGTGCCCCGGTGCGCCATCTGGCATTTCGACTTTTACCGCTTCGACGACCCGCTGGAGTGGGAAGATGCGGGTTTTCGGGATATTTTTGCCCGCCCCGGACTGAAGCTGGCAGAATGGCCGGAAAAAGCCGCAGGGCTTACTCCAAAAGCCGACCTAGCTATCTATATAGAAGCGATTGATTCCACCCAACGCCGTGTCAGCCTGCGTCCGGGCAGCGCACGCGGCGAGCAACTGTTGCAGACCTGGTTTTCATGAGCGCAGACCGCCCCCCGATCTCCCATCCCCGTCGCCGCCTGCTGCAGGCGGGCACCCTGGCGCTGCTGCTGGGGCGCCAGCACATCGCCTTTGGCGCCAGCATCGTGGCGGTGCGTGTCTGGCCCGCGCCCGATTATTCGCGCGTCACGCTCGAATCGGACACCCCGCTGAAAACCACGCAGACCTTCATCCCCAACCCGCCGCGCCTGGCGGTGGACATCGAGGGCATGGTGCTCAACGCCACGCTCAAGGAGCTGGCCGTGAAGGTGCAGCCCGACGACCCGAACATCGCCGCCATCCGCATCGGCCAGAACAGCCCCGGCGTGGTGCGACTGGTGCTTGACCTCAAGCAGGCGGCCAAGCCCCAGGTGTTCACGCTCAAGCCCGTGCCCCCCTACCAGCATCGCCTGGTGCTGGATTTGTACCCGGAACATGAGCAAGACCCCCTGGCGCTGCTGATCCAGGAGCGCCTGCCCGGTGCAGAACTGTCGGCCAGCGCCGCAGCCGCCGACGACGATGCGCCGGACGACGATCCGCTGGGGCAATTCATCGCCCGGCGCCAGCCTGCGCCCGACCCGGCGCAGCAGCAGCCTCCGGCCGCCGTGGCCGCCGCCCCGGACAAAGCCCCCGCGTCCAACACCGCCGCCCAGCCCGCGCCGCCCAGGACCACCCCTGCGGCCACCCGGACCGAGCGCATCATCATCGTCGCCCTGGACCCCGGCCACGGCGGGGAAGACCCGGGCGCCATCGGCCCGCGCGGCACGCGGGAGAAGGACGTGGTGCTGAAAATCGCCCACCTGGTGCGCGACCGCATCAACGCCAGCCGCATCAACGGCAACCCGATGCGGGCCTTCCTCACCCGCGATGCCGACTTCTTCGTGCCCCTGGCCACGCGCGTGAGCAAGGCGCGGCGCGTGCAGGCCGACCTGTTCATCAGCATCCACGCCGATGCGTTCACCAAGCCCTCGGCCAACGGCGCCAGCGTGTTCGCCCTGAGCCAGAAGGGCGCCTCCAGCACGGCGGCCCGCTGGATGGCCGACAAGGAAAACCAGGCCGACCAGATCGGCGGCCTGAACATGGGCAACCAGAAGGACAAGACCGTGCAACACGCCCTGCTGGACATGAGCACCACGGCGCAGATCCGCGACAGCCTGCAACTGGGCAGCGTGCTGCTGGGCCAGATCGGCAGCTTTGCCAAGCTGCACAAGCCCAAGGTGGAACAGGCCGGCTTTGCCGTGCTCAAGGCGCCGGACATCCCCAGCGTGCTGATCGAAACCGCCTTCATCAGCAACCCCGACGAGGAACTGCGCCTGCGCAACCCCGCCTACCAGGCCAAGTTGGCCGACGCCATCATGCAGGGCATCCGCCAGTACTTCGCCAAGTACCCGCCCACGGCACGGGCACGCAGCATTTGAAAAAAGAAGCTGTTACCGCTCAAAAACAAAGGGTTTCAGATAGTTTTCTATCTGAAACCCTTTTTTCATCAGCGGAAACAGCTATGTTTTATTGCATTTCCAGATCAATAGAGTACGCAAAGGCGAAGCGCAGACATTCATTGGAATTACATCATTCCCAAGGCACGCGGCAGCCACAAGGACAGGCCGGGCCAGTAGGTGACCAGCACCAGGAAGCCCAGCATGGACAGCAGCCAGGGCCAGACGGCCACGGTCAGCTCGGTGATGCCCATCTTGGTGATGCCGGAGGCCACGTACAGGTTCAGCCCCACGGGCGGGTGGCACATGCCCACTTCCATGTTCACCACCATCAGGATGCCCAGGTGGATGGGGTCGATGCCCAGCTGCATGGCGATGGGGAACATGATGGGCGCGAAGATCAGCATGATCGACGACGGCTCCATGAAGTTGCCCGCCAGCAGCAGGATGACGTTGACCATCAGCAGGAAGGAGATCACGCCCAGGCCGTTGCCCAGCATCCAGTCGGCCATGGCCTGCGGGATGCCTTCGTTGGCCATGATGAAGCTGAACAGCGCCGCATTGGTGATGATGTAGAGCAGCATGGCGCTCATGTTGGCGGAACTGAGCAGCACCTTGGGCACGTCCTTCAGGCCCATGTCCTTGTAGATGAACACGGCCACGACGAAGGCGTACACGGCGCTCATGGCGGCGGCTTCGGTGGGGGTGAAGATGCCGCTGTAGATGCCGCCCATCACCACCACGATCAGGAACAGTCCCCACATCGACTTGCGGAAGGCGTCCCAGCGCTGCGCCCACGAGGCCTTGGGCAGGCGCGGGTAGTTGTTCTTGCGGGCACGCCACCAGGTCACGCCGCCCAGGATGGCGGCCAGCATCAGGCCGGGGACGACGCCCGCCATGAACAGCGCCCCGACGGAGGTGTTGGTCGCCACGGCGTACATCACCATCACGATGGACGGCGGAATCAGAATCCCCAGCGCCCCGGAGGTGGTGATGACCCCCGCGCCGAAGCGCTTGGGAAAGCCCGCCTTGGCCATGGCCGGCAGCAGGATGGAGCCGATGGCCACCACCGTGGCCGGGCTGGAGCCGGACACCGCCGCGAACAGGGCGCAGGCCAGCACCCCGCCCAGGCCCAGGCCGCCGTGCCAGTGGCCGACCATGGCGGTGGCGAAGTTGATCATGCGCTTGGCCACGCCCCCGTGGGTGAGGAAGTTGCCCGCCAGGATGAAGAAGGGGATCGCCATGATCTCGAACTTCTCGATGCCGGTGAACAGCTTGAGCGCCACCGATTCCAGCGGCACCTCGGTAAAACCGAACAGAAAGGACAGCACCGTCAGGCCCAGGGCGATGGACACCGGCATCCCGGAGACCATCAGCAGCGTGAGGATCAGAAAAATAATGGCCGCGTTCATGCTTTGTCTCCCTTCTGCGTGGCTTCTTCGGCGTCGTCATCCAGGCCATCGACGTGGCCGTGGTCGTGGTGCGGCAACTCGCCGGTGCGGACGAAGGCCGCCAGCACTTGCAGGAAGCGGAAGCACATCAGGCTGCTGCCCAGGGGAATGGCGCTGTAGACGATCCAGGTGGGCCACTCCAGGTCGGGGGTGGTCGGGCCTTCGATCAGGTCGTCCACGTTCATGCCCAGCAGCTCGGCGAGGCCGTAGTGCGCACCGTTGTCCCAGACGAAGGTCGCGCCCATGATCGCCACCACGCCGGTGAACAGGGCGCCGGCGGCCAGGCCGAAGATGATGAATTTGTTGCGGTTGGCCGTGCCCATGCGGTTGATGATCACGTCCACGCCGACGTGGATGCCGGTGCGCACGCCGTAGGCCGCGCCGAACTTGGCCATCCAGACGAACATGATGATCGTCAGCTCCTGCGCCCAGGTCATGTTGATGCCCAGCAGCCAGTCCTGCAGGCCCGGTATGGCAAAGCCTGCGCTGTAGCGGTGCAGCACCGCAATAAAAACAATGAGGGTGGCCGCGCCCATCAAAAAGGCGATGAGCCACTCCTCCAGGTGATCGAGTATTTTCATCATGAGACAACTTCTCCCAACAACGACGGCCCCGGTACGTCCGCCCATTCGCCGTCACACCGGCCCACACGCCTGCACACCGTCACACCCGCGAAGGCGGGTGTCCAGCAGCAGCGTGGGCAATGGGCACGGCGGCGCAGGGGCCGTCACTGGATTCCCGCCTTCGCGGGAATGACGAAGGAAAGGGCGGGGCAGTCTCTAACGAGATGCCCGCTGTTTTTAAGGGACAGATTTACAGTTTGCTGGGGTCGAAGCCGGTGGCCTGGTACACGTCCTGGATGACGTCCTTGCCGATGCGGCTTTCCATCTGCTTGTGCACGGGTACCAGGGCCTTCTTCAGGGCATTGCGCTCTTCGGCCGTGGGGGTGTAGATGGTGGTCTTGCCGCTTTTCTTTACCGCTTCCAGGGACTGGTCGTTCTCATCCTGCGCGATCTGGTTGGCGTAGGCGGTGGCCTGCTTCATGGCTTCTTCGAGCTGGCCGCGCACGGTGGCGTCCAGCCCGTCCCAGAACTTCTTGTTCACGATCACGGCGTAGCCCAGGTAGCCGTGGTTGGTCATGGAGAGGTGCTTCTGCACCTCGTGCATCTTCTGGGTGTAGAAGTTGGACGGGGGGTTCTCGGTCGCGTCCACCACGCCGGTCTGCAGCGCCTGGTAGGTTTCACCGAAGGCGATCACCTGCGGGATGCCGCCCAGGGCGCGGATCTCGGCCTCCAGCACCTTGGAGGACTGGATGCGGTACTTCTGCCCCTTGTAGTCGGCCACGCCGTGGAGGGGCTTGTTCGAGGAGAAGACCTTGAAGCCATTGTCCCAGTACGCCAGGCCGGTGATGCCGCGCTTTTGCAGCTTGTCCAGCAGCTTCTGGCCCACCGGGCCGGTGGTGACCTTGTGCAGGTCGTCGCTGTTGTCGAAGATGAAGGGCAGGTCGAATACCTCGAACTCCTTGACGCCCAGCGGGCCGAACTTGGCCAGCGAGGGGGCCAGCATCTGCACCGCGCCCAGTTGCAGGGCTTCCATCTCCTCCTTGTCCTTGTAGAGGGCACTGTTGGCGTGCACTTCCACCTTCACCTTGCCGCCCGTCAGCTCCTCGGCCTTCTTGGCGAAGAACTCGGCGGCCTTGCCCTTGGGCGTATCGTGCGCCACGACGTGGCTGAACTTGATCACGGTCTGGGCATGGGCCACGGTTGCGCCAAAAGCCAGCAGGGCACAGGCCAGAACGTGTTTGACGGGAAATTGCATGGGACAGGTCTCCTTGAATGATGGGATGAACGACACGCCCCGCAATGTAGGAAAGCGCCTGCCACTTGCAAACTGTGGCGTTCCACAGCTAGGGTTTACCCCTGTCCTTGAGCATCGCCTGCACCCACTGCCCGCCGATGCGCTGCGCCAGCCCCTCGTAGACCGGTTGCAGCGCCTGGCGCAACTGCTCGCGCTGCCGGGCGCCGGGGTGGTGGATGCGGGTTGCGCCCGTGGCGCGTAGTGCGGCCAGGTCGCGCTCGTTCTGCTGCTGGGCCATGGCATTGCCCCAGTCCAGCGCCACGCGCAGCGCCTGCTGCATCCAGCCGCGCTGCTGGGGCTGCAAGTGCTGCCAGAAGCGCTGGTGGACGACCAGGCAGTAGCCCAGGTAGCCGTGGCGGGTCAGGCTCAGGTCGGTCTGCGCCTCGTGCATGTGCTGCGTCCAGAAGTTGGAGACGGGGTTCTCCGTGCCGTCGACCACGCCCAGCGCCAGGGCGCGGCGCGTCTGGGCAAAGTCCAGCTCTATCGGCTGCGCACCCAGCACGCGCATCTGGTGGGCAATCACGCGCGAGCCTTGCACCCGCATGCGCTGGCCGACGAAGTCCTGCGGCTCCAGCAGGGCGCGGTTGGCGCTCATGTGCTTGAAGCCGTTGTCCAGGTAGCCCAGCCCCACCAGCCGCTGGCGCTGCAGGGCCGCCAGCAACGCCTGCCCCACCCGCCCCTGCATGGTGCGGTGCACCTGGGCGTGGGTCTCGAACAGAAAGGGCAGGTCGAACAATTCGAACTCGGGAAAGCCGATGCGCCCGAACTTGGACAGCGAGGGCGCCAGCATGTCCACCGCGCCCAGTTGCAGCGCCTGCATCTCGTCCAGGTCGCTGTAGAGGCGGGCGTTGGCAAAAATCTGCACCTGCATCCGCCCCTTGCTGACGGCGCCAAGCTGCTGGGCGAACTGTTGCAGGGCCACGCCCTTGGGCGTCTCTTCCTTGACGACATGCGACAGGCGCAGCACCAGCGGCCGGGCCGCAGCCGTGCGCACCCAGGGGGCGCAAACCAGGGCTTGCAAACAGCGGCGGCGCAGCGGGTTGGCGGCATTCATAGCCCGCTATTATTGCCAGTCCCTTTCGCTTGTCCCTCCCGTTTGCC
>CABIIJ010000031.1 GCA_902175065.1 uncultured Comamonas sp.
CCCATCCCGAACAGGACAGTGAAACAGGTCTGCGCCGATGATAGTGCGGGTTCCCGTGTGAAAGTAGGTCATCGTCAGGCTCTTATAGCGAAGCAAACCCCCAGTCCCAAAGGCTGGGGGTTTTGTTTTTGTAGCGTGGCCCGATTGTCCAAGGCCGAACCCGGAATGTTTCTAGCCTGAGAATGGCACACGGCCTGCGCAAACAGCTATTGTTTAAGAAGTAGCTGGCCGTTCTGGAAAAGATGGACGCGCCCTTTGTCGAAGGGCGTCCAGACTTCGTTGCTGGTCAGCGGTGCGGTGACGATGACGGCCACCCGGTCATTGGGCGTGGTGCAGGTGGAGAAGTCCAGGCTGACGTCCTCGTCGCTCAAATGGGCGGTGGCGAAGGGGTGCTGGCGTTCGATGAAGCACAGGTCGGTGGTGGCGTGCGCCCACAGCGCCTGGCCATTGGAGAGCAGGAAGTTGAAGGTGCCGTGCGGGCTGATGCGCCGGGCCAGGTCTTGCAGGGTGATGCTCAGTTCGTGCAGGCTGGGCATACCGGCGTGGGATTTGGCCAGCTCCTGCATGATCCAGCAGAAGGCCTGTTCGCTGTCGGTGGTGCCGACCGGGTGAAAGCGGCTGTGCAGCTTGGGCGCAAAGTCCACCAGGTTACCGTTGTGGGCGAACACCCAGTTCAGGCCCCAGAGTTCGCGCACGAAGGGGTGGCAGTTTTCCAGCGCGACTTCGCCCTGGGTGGCCTTGCGGATATGGGCGATGACGTTTTCGCTCTTGATGGGGTAGTTGCGGATCAGTTGCGCAATCGGCGAGGTGCTGGCCTGCTCCCGATCGACGAATTGGCGCAGCCCCTTGCCCTCGAAGAAGGCGATGCCCCAGCCGTCCGTATGGTCCCCGGTGTTGCCGGCCCGCTGGGTGAAGCCGGAGAAGCTGAAACGCACGTCCGTCGGCGTGTTGCAATTCATTCCAAGAAGTTGGCACATGGCTGGGTTGCTGGGGCAAAACGCACAGTGTAGGCAAAAAAGAAGGCGCCCTGGGGCGCCTTCCTGGCTTGGCTTGCCCGGCCGCCGGGCAAGGGGCACGCAGGTTTCAGGTTTAAGCCTTGGCGGCGGCCTTCACTTTCAGGCGCCAGGCGTGCAGCAGCGGTTCGGTGTAGCCGCTGGGCTGTTCCACGCCCTTGAACACGAGGTCGCAGGCAGCCTGGTAGGCGGCGGACTGGTCATAGCGGTCGTGCATGCGCTGGTACAGCGGGTCGCCGGTATTCTGCTGGTCGACCTTGGCGGCCATGCGTTGGAAGGTGGCGCGGACCTGGCCTTCGCTGACGATGCCGTGCAGCAGCCAGTTGGCGACGTGCTGGCTGGAGATGCGCAGCGTGGCACGGTCTTCCATCAGGCCGATGTCGTTGATGTCCGGCACCTTGGAGCAGCCCACGCCCTGGTCGATCCAGCGCACGACGTAGCCCAGGATGCCCTGGATGTTGTTGTCCAGTTCCTGCTGCTTTTCCTGCTCCGTCCACTTGGGGTCCTTGGCGACGGGCACTTGCAGCAGGTCGGCCAGGATGTTGTCGCGCTCGGTGTCGGCGCTGATTTTTTCCAGTTCTTCCTGCACGCTGGCCACTTTGACCTGGTGGTAGTGCAGGGCGTGCAGGGTGGCACCGGTGGGCGAGGGCACCCAGGCGGTGTTGGCGCCGGCCTTGGGGTGGGCGATTTTCTGCTCCAGCATGGCCTTCATCAGGTCGGGCATGGCCCACATGCCCTTGCCGATCTGGGCGCGGCCGCGCAGGCCCATGGTCAGGCCGACCAGGACGTTGTTCTTCTCGTAGGCGGCCAGCCAGGCGCTGGTCTTCATGTCGCCCTTGCGGATCATGGGGCCGGCCTGCATGGCGGTGTGCATTTCGTCGCCGGTGCGGTCGAGGAAGCCGGTGTTGATGAAGGCGACGCGGGCCGGGGCGGCGGCGATGCAGGCCTTCAGGTTCACGGAGGTGCGGCGCTCTTCGTCCATGATGCCCAGCTTGACGGTGTCGGCGGGCAGGCCCAGCAGTTGCTCGACGCGGCCGAACAGCTCGTTGGCGAAGGCGACTTCGGTCGGGCCGTGCATCTTGGGCTTGACGATGTAGACGCTGCCGGTGCGCGAGTTGCGGATGCCGTTGGCGCCGTGGCCCTTCAGGTCATGGATGGCGATGGCGGTGGTGACGACGGCGTCCAGGATGCCTTCGGGGATTTCCTGGTTTTCCGCGCCCCACAGGATGGCCGGGTTGGTCATCAGGTGGCCGACGTTGCGCACGAACAGCAGGGAGCGGCCATGCAGCGTGACCGGCTGGCCGTTGGCGCCGGTGTAGACGCGGTCGGCGTTCAGGCCGCGCGTCATGGTCTTGCCGCCTTTTTCAAAGGATTCGGTCAGCGTGCCTTTCAAGATGCCCAGCCAGTTGCTGTAGCCCAGCACCTTGTCTTCGGCATCGACGGCGGCGACGGAGTCTTCCAGGTCGAGAATGGTGGACAGGGCGGCTTCCACCACCACGTCGGCCACGCCGGCGGCGTCGCTCTGGCCGATGGGGGTGGACTTGTTGATGACGATGTCGATGTGCAGGCCGTTGTTCACCAGCAGGATGCTGGTGGGGGCTGCCGCTTCGCCCTGGTGGCCGACGAACTGGGCGGCGTCCTTCAGGCCGGTGCTGGCACCGCCTTGCAGGCTGACAGCCAGTTGGCCGCCTTCGACGCGGTAGCCGGTGGCATCCTTGTGCGAACCCTGGGCCAGGGGCGCGGCCTGGTCGAGGAAGTCGCGGGCGAAGGCGATCACTTTCGCGCCCCGGGCCGGGTTGTAGCCCTTGCCCTTTTCCGCGCCGCCGTCTTCGCCGATGACGTCGGTGCCGTACAGCGCGTCATACAGCGAACCCCAGCGGGCGTTGGCGGCGTTCAGGGCGTAGCGGGCGTTGGTGATGGGCACCACCAGTTGCGGGCCGGCGATTTTGGACAGCTCGGCATCCACGTTTTCGGTGGTGGTCTTGGCGCCCTGGGGCGGCTCGACCATGTAGCCGATCTGGCTCAGGAACTGTTTGTAGGCCGCCATGTCGGCGATGGGGCCGGGGTGGGCCTGGTGCCAAGTGTCCAGCTCTTTTTGCAGGCGGTCGCGTTCGGCCAGCAGGGCGGCGTTTTTCGGGGCCAGATCGCGCACGATGGCATCGAATCCCTGCCAGAAGGCGGCGGAATCCACACCGGTGCCGGGCAGAACCTGGGTGTTGATGAATTGGTGCAGCACGTCGGCGACTTGCAGGCCGTGGACGGTGGTACGAGCAGTCATGGATACCTCTTGGAAAATAAAAAATCGGAAAGCGTTCGGAGCCTCTGGGCAGAGCCTGCGTGCCGGTTCAAGGTGCCCGGGAGGGCGGCGCAGCACGACAGGTCATATATAAGACTTCCTGGATGCTGGCACTGTATTGGAAATGGCGGATGAAATAAACCGTGCGCATATCCTAGAACTCATGACTTTTCTGCAAAGGTGGCCCACACTTTAACCCTGGGCGAGGGTAGTGCCCGCATCCGATTCTTATTTTTAATAGCTGTAGCTGCTGGCCGGTATTGGATTGCAGCTATATTTGGCCCAATTTTTTAGCACCCTGGTGCGGTTATGGACAAACTAAAAGCTTTTGAGTCTTTCGTCTCTGTCGCTACCAAAGGTAGTTTGACGGCTGCGGCCAAGGCCGAAGGGGTGGCCCCGGCCATCATGGGGCGACGGCTGGATGCGCTGGAAGAGCACCTGGGCGTCAAGCTCATGGTGCGCACCACGCGGCGCATCACGCTGACGCACGAGGGCAGCGCGTTTCTGGAAGATTGTCAGCGCTTGCTTTCGGACGTGAGCAATGCCGAGGCCAGCGTCTCTGCCGGGGGCGTCAAGGCGGCGGGGCATTTGCGCATTACCGCCCCGGCGGGATTTGGCCGCCGCCACGTTGCCCCGCTGGTGCCGCGCTTCTACGACCGGCACCCGGAGGTGAAGATTTCGCTGAACCTGTCCGACCGGGTGGTCGATCTGGCCGCCGAGGGCTATGACTGCGCCGTGCGCGTGGGCGATCTGCCCGACTCGTCCCTGGTCAGCGTGCGGCTGGCCGACAACCGGCGTTTGTGCGTCGCCACGCCGGAATACCTGGCGCGGCGCGGCACGCCGCAGCACCCGCAGGAGCTGGCGCAGCACGACTGCCTGACGCTGTCCAGCGATGCGTCGCAGACCCGGGGCTGGGCCTTTCGGGTGGAGCGCCCGGAGGGCGGCAGCGAAGTCGTCCACGTCAAGCCCGGCGGCCCGCTGGACTGCTCCGACGGGCAGGTGCTGCACGACTGGTGCCTGGGCGGCTGGGGCATTGCCTGGCGCAGCACCTGGGAGGTGGATGCCGAAATCGCCGCCGGGCGCCTCGTGCCGGTGCTGGACGATTTTGCCGCTCCGCCCAATGGCATCTATATGATCTTCCCCCAGCGCAAGCACATGCCGCTGCGCGTGCGGCTGTGGATCGACTATTTGAAAATGCAGTACGAGCGCCCCGAGTTCTGGCGCCAGGGAGTGATCTTGTGATTCTTGAACCGTTGCTGGCCAGCCTGCATATCGTGGCCATTCTGGGGATGGTGGTGTTCTCCTCCAGCCAGGCGGCCCTGTGCCGGGAGGAATGGCTCAATGCCGCCGTGGTGCGCCGCCTGCTGCGCCTGGACTGGATTTTCCTGGCGGCGGTGGCGCTGCTCCTCCTCTCGGGCGTGGCCCGGGTGGTGTGGGGCATCAAGGGCTGGCAGTGGTATGTCGGCCAGCCGCTGTTCCACGTCAAGATGACGCTGGTGGTGCTGACCCTGCTGATCGTCACGCGGCCCAGCCTGGCCATCCGCCGCTGGGTGCGCACGCTGGATGCCCAGGACACGCTGCCCGGCGTGCCGGAGATCAACCGCGTACGCCGCGCCATCATGCTGCACACCCACGTCATGCCGTTCATCGCCGTGGTGGCGGTGTTCTGGGCGCGGGGCTGGTAAATTTGATAGCTGTTTGCGCTGGTAAATAAAAGGTTTCAGCATCATTCACGCTTGAAATATGGAAAATCGCCGTGCTGGCAGACGCCCTGGAGCAGGGTGACCGATGCGTCGCTGGCCGTCGTAGTCGACGTTGCAGGTGCCCGCAGGGGCGAAAGGACGGCGCCCATGGCAAAAGGAATTCACGCGCAGGAGGCTCTGGCCTTCGCCGCCCGGTTGAAGCAGGCATTGGAGGCCGCAGGGGTGCGCCCCTCGCCCGCCGTGGTCGCCAGTGAATTCAACCTGCGCTACTGGGGCAAAAGCATCACCGCGCACACGGCCCGCGCCTGGCTGGCCGGGGTGGCGATACCCATGCAGGACAAGATCCGCACCCTGAGCGACTGGCTGCACGTCAATCCCGACGAACTGCGCTTCGGCCCCCGCACCGTGCCGGCGCTGCCTGCGGATGCGGATACCGCCCAGGCGCCGCTGAACCTGCAAGACCGGGAAATGCTGGCGCAGTACCTGGCCCTGCCGCCTGCCCGCCGCAAAACCGTGCAGGAAGTGGTGGCCGCCCTGGCGGTGGCGGCGGCGCATACCCCGGCGGGACGCCGATAAGTATCGAAAAGGTAGCTTTTGCCACTGATGAATAAAGGTTTTCTGATTGTTTTATTCTTGAAATCATTTATTTGTAAGTGGAATGCGCTATTAAATAAATAATATTGCCGGTGTTGCATCCCTGCCCACGGCGGGCCGTGCGGGTTTGGCGGGGCACGTAAAATCCCCGCCCATGCTTCTCGTCAAACAGCAATTGCTCGCAGCCCTGGCTGGCGAGCTGGAACAACTCTCCCCCGGTGCGGGCGTCCGCGCCGCTTTTGAAAACCCCAAGGTGGCCGCGCATGGCGACCTGGCCTGCACGGCGGCCATGCAACTGGCCAAGCCGCTCAGGCAGAACCCGCGTGCCCTGGGCGAGCAGCTCATGGCGGCCTTGCAGGCCACGCCCGCCTTCCAGCAATGGGTGGCGGCGATCGAGATCGCCGGGCCGGGTTTTTTGAATATCCGCCTCAAGCCCGAGGCCAAGCAGCAGGTGGTGCGCGAGGCGCTGGCGCAGGGGGCGCAGTTCGGCCAGCAGCCGCTGCGCGGGGAAAAAATGCTGGTCGAATTCGTCTCGGCCAACCCCACCGGCCCGCTGCACGTCGGCCACGGGCGGCAGGCCGCGCTGGGCGATGCCATCTGCAACCTGTACGCCAGCCAGGGCTGGACGGTACACCGCGAGTTCTATTACAACGATGCGGGCGTGCAGATCGACACCCTGACCAAGAGCACGCAACTGCGTGCCAAGGGCTTCAAGCCCGGCGACGCTTGCTGGCCCACCGATGCGGACAACCCGCTGGCCAAGAACTTCTACAACGGCGAATACATCCAGGACATTGCCGACGCCTTTTTGGCCCGCGCCACCGTCCAGGCCGATGACCGCGCCTTCACCGCCAACGGCGACGTGGAGGATTACGACAACATCCGCCAGTTCGCCGTGGCCTACCTGCGCAACGAGCAGGACAAGGACCTGCAGGCGTTCAGCCTGAAGTTCGACGAGTACTACCTGGAGTCGAGCCTCTACACCAACGGCCACGTCGAGGCCACGGTGCAGCGCCTGATCGCCAACGGCCACACCTACGAGCAGGACGGCGCGTTGTGGCTCAAATCCACCGACTACGGCGACGACAAAGACCGCGTGATGCGCAAGCAGGACGGCAGCTACACCTACTTCGTGCCGGACGTGGCCTACCACATCCAGAAATTTGCCCGGGGCTTCACCAAGGTGGTGAACATCCAGGGCACCGACCACCACGGCACCATCGCCCGCGTGCGGGCCGGTCTGCAAGCGGCGGACGTGGGCATCCCTGCCGGCTACCCCGACTACGTGCTGCACACCATGGTGCGTGTGGTGCGCAATGGCGAGGAGGTGAAGATCAGCAAACGCGCGGGCAGCTACGTCACCCTGCGCGACCTGATCGAGTGGACGAGCAAGGATGCCGTGCGCTTCTTCCTGCTATCGCGCAAGCCCGATACCGAATACATCTTCGACGTCGATCTGGCCGTGTCCAAGAACAACGACAACCCCGTGTACTACGTGCAGTACGCGCACGCCCGCATCTGCTCGGTGCTGCGCGGCTGGCGCGAGGACTACGACGTGGCCGCCTTGCAGGACGTGAACCTGTCCCCCCTGCAGGGCGAACAGGCCCAGGCGCTGATGCTGCTGCTGGCCAAGTACCCCGAGATGCTCACCGCCGCCGCCCAGGGCAACGCCCCGCACGACGTGACCTTCTACCTGCGCGAACTGGCGGCGGCCTACCACAGCTATTACGACGCCGAGCGCATCCTGGTGGAGGATGAGGCGGTCAAGCTGGCCCGCCTGGCCCTGGTCGCCGCCACGGCCCAGGTGCTGGCCAACGGCCTGGCCATCCTGGGGGTCGATGCGCCCCGGCGCATGTAAAGGAGCGCTGGCCATGCGTCATCAGCAACAACGTGGCGGCACGATTCTGGGCTTCATCCTGGGGCTGCTGGTCGGCCTGGGAATCGCCTTTGGCGTGGCGGTGTACGTCAGCAAGATTCCCATTCCCTTCGTCAACCGGGATGCGCAGCCGCAGGCCCAGCCCCGGCCCAACTGGAATCCCAATACCGCGCTGGGCGGCAAGGTCACGCCGCCGCCGGTAGCCCCTGCGCTGCCGACAGCCCCCGAGCAGGCGCCGCCCGAGGCAGCACCTGCCGCTGCGCCTGCCCCCGCCGTACCCCCTGCGTCCGCCGATCCGCTGGGCGACCTGGCCCAGGCGCAACTGGACAAAGCCCAGGCCAAGGCCGCCGCTACCGATGGCTACCAGTACTTCGTGCAAGTGGGTGCTTTTCGCAGCAAGGCCGACGCCGATGCCCAACGGGCCAAGCTGGGCCTGCTGGGGCAGGAAGCCCGGGTCAGCGAACGCGAGCAGAATGGCCGTCCGGTCTTTCGGGTGCGCATCGGCCCCCTGGCCCAGCGGGCCGAGGCCGAGGCGCTGAAAAAACAGCTCGACAACGCCGGCATGGAGGCCGCCCTGGTGCGCATCCAGCGTTAGGGATCCTCTGCACAAATCGCCGCGCCGCCCGCATCTGCGGCCTCGGGCGGTCTGCGGCGTTGCAAATCCTCGCGATAGCTCCAGCTATCGCTGCGGTTTGCGCCTTGCATCCCATCCCGATCCGCAGCGCAGGCTTAC
>CABIIJ010000032.1 GCA_902175065.1 uncultured Comamonas sp.
CACGAGAAGCTCGACGAGACGGTGCAGGAGTGGGCCGAGACGATTTGCCAGCGCAGCCCCACGGCCCTGGCCATTGCCAAGCGCAGCTTCAACATGGATACGGCGCATCAAAGCGGCATCGCCGGGCTGGGCATGTATGCCTTGAAGCTGTACTACGACACCGACGAGTCGCGCGAGGGGGTCAATGCCCTCAAGGAAAAGCGTGCGCCCGAGTTTCGCAAATTCGCCAAGTAAGGAGCCGCCCCATGCAAGCCAATCCTTACATCACCGAAGACCTGCAGGCGCTGGCCGACACGGCCCGCCGCTTTGCCCAGGAGCGCGTAGCCCCGGGCTTTCTGGAACGCGACCAGAGCCGCGTCTTCGACCGGGGGCTGATGCGCGAAATGGGCAATCTGGGCTTCATCGCCCCGGAACTGCCCGAGCAGTTCGGCGGCCTGGGCATGGGCTGCCTGGCCGCCGGGGTGATTCACGAGGAAATCGCCCGTGCCGACCTGGGCTTCTCCTACGTGAACCTGCTGGCCTCGCTGAACAGCCAGATCCTGTCGCGCTACGGCCAGCCGGAAGTGGTCACGCCGTGGCTGGAGAAGATCATCGGCGGCGAGAGCATCTGCGCCATCGCGCTGACCGAGCCGCGCGGCGGCTCGGACGCGGCCAACCTGCGGCTGAAGATCGAGCGCGTGGGCGACGAATACGTCATCAACGGCGAGAAGACCTCGATCTCCGCCGCCGACCAGGCGGACATCTGCGTCGTCTTTGGCCGTACCGGCACGCCCGAATCGGGCGCCCATGGCGTGACGGCGCTGCTGGTGCCCATGGACACGCCGGGCGTGACCACCAGCCGCTTCGATTGCCACGGCCAGCGGGCCATCGGGCGCGGCTCGATCTTTTTCGAGAACGTGCGCATTCCCGTCAGCCACCGCCTGGGCGACGAGAACAAGGGCTTCGTGCAGGTAATGCACGGCTTCGACTTCTCGCGCTCGCTCATCGGCCTGCAATGCCTGGCCGTGGCCCGCATCGCGCTGGAGGAAACCTGGGCCTACATCACCCAGCGCGAGGCCTTCGGCCAGCCGCTGTCGGCCTTCCAGGGGGTGACGCATCCGCTGGCGACGTTCGACACCGAGGTGGAAGGCGCACGCCTGCTGTGCCTGCAAGGGCTGTGGCTGAAAGACCAGGGCCTGCCGCACAGCGCCGAGGCAGGCATGGCCAAGTGGTGGGGGCCGAAGCTGGCCTACGACGTGATCCACCAGTGCCTGCTGTGCTTCGGCCACGGCGGCTACGACCGCGGCCCGATGGAGCAGCGCCTGCGCGACGTGCTGGGCTTCCAGATCGGCGACGGCACGGCGCAGATCATGAAAACCATCATCGCCCGCACGCGGGCAGGCCGCCAGTTCGTGCCTGCTTGAAAAGCATAGCTTGCAGCGCTTGTCAAACAAAGACTTCAAAACATAAACACATTGAAATCCTTTATTGACAAGCGCTGGCAGCTTTCATTTTAGAAACAGATACCGGAGACACTCCATGCAATTCGACACCGTCCTCCTGCCGCCGCGCCGCGAGCGCCTGATTGCCCAGGGGCTTTGGCACGATCGCACCATCAACGACTACCTGGATGCCTGCGTGGCCGCCTGCCCCGACCAGCAGGCGCTGACGGCCGTGCAGGTGGAAACGGGCGATGTGCGCCGCTTCACCTACCGCACGCTGGCGCAGATGGCCGACCGCATTGCCGTGGGCCTGTCGCGCCTGGGGGTCGGCAAGAACGACGTGGTGGCGTGCCAGTTGCCCAACTGGTGGCAGTTCACGCTGACCTACCTGGCGTGCTCGCGCATCGGCGCGGTGATGAACCCGCTGATGCACATCTTCCGCGAGCGCGAGCTGTCGTTCATGCTCCAGCACGGCGAGGCCAAGGTCATGATCGTGCCCAAGAATTTCCGGGGTTTCGACTTCGAGCAGATGGTCACCGGCCTGCAGCCCAGCCTGCCCGGCCTGAAGCACGTCATCGCTATCGACGGCACGGACGCGAACAGCTTCGAGGCGCTGCTGTCCGGCCCCGAGTGGGAAAAAAAGGCCGACGCGCAGGACATCCTCACGCGCAGCCGCCCCGGCCCGGACGACGTGACGCAGCTCATCTACACCTCCGGCACCACCGGTGAACCCAAAGGCGTGATGCAGACCGCCAACACGCTGATGTCCAACATCGTGCCCTACGCACAGCGCATGGCGCTGGACGCGGGCGACGTGGTGCTGATGGCCTCGCCCATGGCGCACCAGACCGGCTTCATGTACGGCCTCATGATGCCCATCGTGCTGAAAGCCAGCGCAGTGCTGCAGGACGTGTGGGAGCCGAAGAAGGCCGCCGCGCTGATCCAGCAGGAGCAGGTCACCTTCACCATGGCCTCCACCCCCTTCCTGACCGACCTGGCCCGCACCGTGGGCGAAGAGAAGCAGGCCGGCGGCCCCGGCGTGCCGACGCTGCGCACCTTTTTGTGCGCGGGCGCACCGATTCCCGGCCCGCTGGTGGAGCAGGCGCGGGCCGCGCTGGGCGCGAAAATCGTCTCTGCCTGGGGCATGACGGAAAACGGCGCCGTCACCACCACCACGCTGGACGACGATGACGAACGTGCCGTGAACACCGATGGCCGCCCCCTGCCCGGCGTGGAGATCAAGGTCGTGGACGCGGGCGGCCAGGCACTGCCGCCGGGCGAAGCAGGCCAGTTGCTGCTGCGCTCGTGCTCCAACTTCGGCGGCTACCTCAAACGCCCGCAGCTCAACGGCACGGATGCCGAGGACTGGTTCGACACTGGCGACCTGGCCCGCATCGACGAGCGCGGCTACATCCGCATCACCGGCCGCAACAAGGACGTGATCATTCGCGGCGGCGAGAACATTCCGGTGGTGGAGATCGAATCGCTGCTCTACAAGCACCCCGCCGTGGCGCTGGCCGCCGTCGTCTCCTACCCGGACGAGCGCCTGGGCGAACGCGCCTGCGCCGTGGTGGTGCCCAAGGCGGGCCAGAGCATCGACCTGGCCGAGGTGCAGCGCTTCATGAAGGAGCACAAGGTCGCCATCCAGTACGTGCCCGAGCGCGTCATCGTCCAGGAGGCCATGCCCGCCACCCCCTCGGGCAAGATCCAGAAGTTCAAGCTGCGCGAAGCCATCCGCGAGCTGATCCGCAACACCCCGGAGTGACGGCCATGCACAGCAACAGCGACAACAGCGACGCCCCCGTGCAGACCGGCGTGCAAGGCCGGGTGGGCTGGATCACCCTGCACCGCCCGCGTCAGCGCAACGCGCTCAATGACGCCGTGATGGATGCGCTGGGCGCGGCACTCAAGGCGTTCGACGCCGACGCGGACATCGGCGCCATCGTCATCACCGGCAGCGAGCAGGCCTTTGCCGCCGGGGCCGACATCGACGCCATGGCCGACTGGTCGTACATGGACGTGGTGCAACGTGACTTCATCACGCGCAACTGGGAAACCATCCGCCAAGTGCGCAAGCCCGTGCTGGCCGCCGTGGCGGGCCACGCCCTGGGCGGCGGCTGCGAGCTGGCGCTGGCCTGCGACATCATCGTCGCAGCCGAATCGGCACGCTTTGCCCTGCCCGAGATCAAGCTGGCCATGCTGCCCGGCGCCGGCGGCACGCAGCGCCTGCCCCGGGCCATCGGCAAGGCCAAGGCCATGGACATGTGCCTGTCGGCCCGTGTGCTGGATGCGCAGGAGGCCGACCGCTACGGCCTGGTCTCCCGCGTGGTGCCCGATGCCGAGCTGCTGGCGCACACGCAGGCGCTGGCTGCACGGATCGCGGACTACTCGCTGCCCGCGCTGATGGCCATCAAGGCGTCGGTCAACCGCGCCTGGGAAGGCCCGCTGACCGAAGGCATCCTGTTCGAGCGCCAGGCGCTGTACGCCCGCTTTGCCAGCGCCGACGCGCACGAGGGCATGCACGCCTTCCTGGAAAAGCGCCCGCCCAGCTTCACCCACCGCTGACCGCCGACGGCATCCCCCCAAAAAAAACACCAGAGCGCACGCCCCCTGCGGGCTGCGCAAGGAGACACAACGCAATGCTGACGATCAATCTGTTCAACGGATTGGTGTACGGTGCCCTGCTCATCATCATGAGTTCGGGCCTGGCACTGATCTACGGCCTTCGGCGGGTGGTGAACTTCGCCCACGGGGCGCTCTACATGCTGGGGGCGTACATCGCCTTCACGGTGGCCACGCACAGCAATTTCTGGGTGGCGCTGGTCGTTGCGCCGCTGGTCATGGCGGTGGTCGGCGTGCTGCTGGACCGCTACGGCTTTCGCCTGCTGCAGGATCGCGAACCGCTCAACGTGATGCTGGTCACCTTCGGCCTGCTGCTCATCCTGGAAGACCTGGTGGCCTTCGTCTGGGGCAAGGGCAACCACTCGCTGTTCACGCCCGAACTGCTGAATTTCTCCGTCAGCCTGTTCGGCGAAAGCCTGCCGGCCTACCGCATCGGCGTCATCGTGGTCGGCGCCGCCGTGGCGCTGGGGCTGACGCTGTGGCTGCGCTTCTCGCGCATCGGCCTGTTCGTGCGTGCGGCCAGCACCGACCCGGTGACCACCTCGATGCAGGGCGTGAACACCGACACCCTGAGCGCCGCCGTGGTCGGCCTGGGCGCGGCCCTGGCCGGGCTGGCGGGCGTGGTGGCGGCGCCCTTCCTGTCGCTGTCGCCGCACATGAGCTCGGACGTGCTGATCGACTCCTTCGTCGTGGTCGTCATCGGCGGGCTGGGGTCGCTGGCCGGGGCCTTCATCGCCGCGCTGCTGCTGGGAATGATGCAGGCCATCGGCGCGGTCTACCTGCCGCAGGTGTCGGTGCTGCTGCCCTTCCTGTTCATGATCGCCGTGCTGGTCTGGAAGCCCTCCGGGCTGGCCGGCAGCCGCACCTGATGCGAGGAGAGCTGTTATGCCTTTGAGTCTTTCCCGCATCGCCCTGGGCGCACTGCTGGCGCTGGCAGGCGGTGCCCTGGTCGTGGGGCTGACCTATTCCGCCAGCCTGCTGGGCATGTTCACCCAGGCCGTGATCTACGCCATCTTCGCCCTGGGCGTGGGCCTGCTGCTCAAGCAGAACGGCCTGGTCAGCTTCGGCCATGCGCTGTTCTTCGGCGCGGCGGGCTACGGCATGGGAGTGATTCTGGAGCTGGGCTGGATACCGGCCGAGCTGGCGCTGCTGGCGGTGCTGGCGGCCATCGGTGCCGGGGCCTTCCTCATCGGGCTGGTCATCGTGCGCGTGCCGGGCATTGCCTTCGGCATGTTGACGCTGGCCATCGGCCAGATGGCCTACCTGCTGGCCTCCCGCGCACGCGGCCTGACCGGCGGCGCGGACGGCATGGGCATTGCCTGGCCGGACACGCTGTTCGGCGTGCCGCAGTCCACGCTGCTGCAACCGGCCACGCTGTTCATGCTGGCCTGGGGGCTGATGGTGCTCGTCACCTGCGTGCTGCTGTGGCTGCTGGGCACGCGCTTCGGCGCCGTGACCGAGGCCATCCGCGACAACGAGGAGCGTGCCCGCTTCATCGGCATCAAGACCACCGTACCGCGTGCGCTGGTGTATGCCCTGTCGGCGATGGTCACGGGCGTGGCCGGGCTGCTGTCCGCACTGAACGCCGGTTTCGTCTCGCCGGAAAGCCTGCACTGGAGCGTCTCGGCCATCACCTTGCTGATGGTGGTGGTGGGCGGCTTCAAGCACCCCGTCGGCGCCATCGTGGGCGCCATCGTCTATTTCCTGTTCAAGGATTTGCTGGGCGAATGGGCCACGCATTCCATGGCCATTTTCGGCGCGGCGCTGATCGCGGTGATCGTGTTCTCGCCCAACGGCATCGTCGGCGCCCTGGCCATGCTGCGCCGGCGCCTGCGCTACGGCCCCCAGAAGAAGAAAGGCACCCACCCATGACCACTGCATACGTGCTCCAGGCCGAGGACGTGGCCATTCACTACGGCGGCGTGAAGGCGCTAGACGGCGTCGCGCTGACGCTGGAAAAAGGCCAGATTCGCGGCCTCATCGGCCCCAACGGGGCAGGCAAGTCCACCGTGATCGACGCCATCACGGGCCGCCGGCGGCTGACGCGCGGGCGCGTGCTGCTCGACGGCGAGGACGTGAGCGCCCTGGGCGCCGTCGAACGCCGCAAGCGCGGCCTGTCGCGCAGCTTCCAGCGCACCAGCATCTTCGGCGGCATGACGGTGCGCCGCCAGGTGGAGCTGGCCTCGCACCAGATGGGCGTGGCCGACAGCGGTGCCGATGCCGATGCGGTGCTGGAGGAGCTCGACCTGGCCCGCCTGAGCAACATGATGGCCGAGGACATGGGCTACGGCGAACAGCGCCGCCTGGACCTGGCCCTGGCCCTGGTGGGCCGCCCCAAGCTGCTGATGCTGGACGAGCCGATGGCCGGCCTGTCGGCCAAGGAGTCGCACGACCTGGCCGACCACCTGCAGGCGCTGACTTCGCGCTGGGAGGTGTCGGTGCTGCTGGTCGAACACGACATGGATGTGGTGTTCGGCATCTCGAACGCCATCACCGTCTTTGAACTGGGCCGGGTGATTGCCAGCGGCGACCCGGCCAGCGTGCGCTCCGATGCCCGCGTGCGCGAAGCCTACCTGGGGAGTGCCGCATGAACAGCCTGCTGACCTTGAACGACGTGGACGCCTGCTACGGCGCGGCCCACATCCTGCACCGCCTGAGCCTGCATGTGGAGGCAGGCGAGCGCATGGCGCTGATCGGACGCAACGGCGTGGGCAAGACCACGGTGGTCAACACCATCCTGGGCCTGGCGCAACTGCGCGGCGGCACGGTGCGCATCGGCGGCGAAGCCATCGCCCGCCCGCGCCCCTATGTGGCGGCGCAGCGCGGCGTGGTGGTGGTGCCGCAGGGGCGGCGCATCGTCGCCAACCTGACGGTGGAGGAAAACCTGCTGCTCGGCAGCGCCACGGGCCGCAAGGGGCCGTGGACGGTGCCGGAGATCTACAAGCTGTTCCCCATCCTGCAGGAGCGTGCCCACACGCCGGGCACGGCGCTGTCCGGCGGCCAGCAGCAGATGCTGGCCGTGGGCCGCGCCCTCATGTCCAACCCCAGTTTGATTCTGCTGGACGAACCGACCGAGGGGCTGGCCCCGGTCATCGTCGATCAACTGGCCGACATCTTCAACCTGGTCGCCGACCAGGGCACCGCCCTGCTGCTCATCGAGCAGAACCTGAGCCTGGTGGCCCGGGTGGCGCACCGCTACCTGGCCATGGCCAAGGGCGCCGTCGTGGCCCAAGGCACCGTCGATGCTTCGCCCGAAGGCATGCAGGCACTGGCCGAACACGTCACGGTTTAACACTTTTTTTCACCCCCAACCCCAAGGAGACAAACATGAAAAAATCCACCACTTTGCTGACAGGCGTCGCCCTGGCAGCCACGCTGCCCCTGACGGCGCTGGCGCAGGAGAAGGAGCCAGTGAAGATCGCCCTGGTCACGTCCAAGTCCGGCGCCTTCGCCACCATGGGCGCCGACGTGGCCAACGGCATCAAGTTCGCCGTCGATGAAGCCAACGCCAAGGGCGGCGTCGATGGCCGCAAGATCGTGCTGGCCGAGGGCGACGACGAGAGCACGCCCGACGCCGGCCGCCGCGTGGCCGAAAAGCTCTCGCGCGAGGGCCACAACCTCATCATCGGCCCCATCACCTCGTCCATCTCGCTGACCATCAGCCAGAACCTGGCACGCTGGGACGCCGCCTTCATCGGCACCATCAGCAAGGCCGACAAACTCACGCAGGACGCCTGCAACCCGCGCTTCGTGCGCACCAACCACTCCGACGCCATGGATCTGGCCATGATCAACGAGTGGGCCAAGACCCTGCCCGGCAGCAACTTCGCCGTCCTGGCCGCCGACTACGTGTGGGGCCGGGATTCGGCCAAGTCCTTCGAGACTGCCGTCGCCGCCCAGGGCAAGAAGGTCGGCACCAAGCTGTTCGTGCCGCTGGGCACCAAGGACTACGCGCCCTACATCCAGCAGCTCAAGAACGCCAACGCCGATGCCGTCTGGGTGGCCGACGTGTCCGGAGCCATCGCCTTCACCAAGCAGGCGGCGGACTTCGGCCTGATCCCGCAAACCCCGCTGATCGGCCACGCGCTGCTGTCCAACTTCATCGTCAATGCCACCGGCAACGCCCTGAACAACGTGCCCGGCAACGTCGGCTACACGCCGGACATCGACACCCCGCAAAGCAAGGCGTTTGCCGCCGCCTTCAAGGCCAAGCACAACCGCCTGCCCTCCGACACCGAGGGCCAGGCCTACAACGGCGCCATGGTGCTGCTGCAGGGCGTGAAGCTGGCCGGCAGCACCAAGCCCCAGGACGTGACCAAGGCCCTGCGCGGTGCCGAGGTGGAGACGCTGTACGGCAAGGCCACGGTGCGTGCGGCGGACAACCAGTTGCTCATCCCCAACTACATCGCCCGCGTCAAGACCGCCGACGGCGTGCTGCGCCCGGTGATCGAGCAGAGCTACCCCGCCAGCCTCGTTCCCCCTGCATCGCCGCTGTGCAAGATGTAAGCCATCACTCTCGTTTTCCTGAATTCCAAACCAAAACCCTAGGAGATCTTTCATGCAACGCATCGCCACAAGCCTGACCACCACCTTGCTCCTTTGCGCCGGGGCAGCCACCTCGGCCCAAGCCCAGAACGTCACCCTCTACGGCCTGGTGGACACCGGCATCGAGCGCCTGGACAACACCAGCTCCGGCGGCAGCATCACCCGGATGCCCAGCATTGCCGGGTCCGCCGCCTCGCGCTGGGGCCTGCGCGGCAGCGAGGATCTGGGCAACGGCCTGAAGGCCGTGTTCACCCTGGAATCGGGCTTTGGCCTGGATACGGGTGAAACCCAGCAGGGGGGCCGCGCCTTCGGCCGCCAGGCGTTTGTCGGTCTCTCCGGCCAATGGGGCACGCTGTCGCTGGGCCGCCAGTATTCGATGCTGTTCCCGGGTGCGGCCAATACCGATATCTTCCTGGCGCAGATCTACGGCGCCGGTGCGTTCGATACCTATCTGGCCGGCCCGCGCCTGGACAATTCCATTGCCTATCTGGGCAAATTCAGCGGGGTCACCGCCGGTGTGCTCTACAGCCTGGGCAAGGATGCGCAAAACTGCGCGGGCGAAAGCAGCAACAGCAGCGAGTGCCGCTCCTGGTCTGCCGTGCTGAAGTACGACGCCCCCACCTGGGGCGTGGGCACCTGGGTCGATGAACAGAACGGGCGTGACAACCGCCCCACGGGTGGGGCCGACCTGAGCGACAAGTCGGACCGGCGCCTGGCGCTCAACGGCTACGTTCTGCTGGGCAAGACCAAGCTGGCCGCCAACTACATGCAGCGCAGGAACGAAGCCGCCGTCCCGGCCCAGCGCAAGAGCACTCTGTGGTCGCTGGGCGTGTCCCACCCCCTGAACACTGCCGTGACGCTGGAGGCCCAGTACTACGACTTTGACTACAAGGACAGCGCCGACGGTGCCCAGATGCTGGTGCTGCGTGGCACCTATGCCTTCTCCAAGCGCACGGCGGCCTACACCACGCTCGGCTTCATGCGCAACGATGGCAAGGCCCGCTTCTCGCCCTCGGTGGGCGCCAGCAACACGGCTCTGGCTCCGCTGGCCGGACGCAACCAGACCGGTCTGATGGTCGGCCTGCGCCACGCGTTCTAACGCCATGCAGGCCGCTTTCATCACCGGCCACGGCGGCAACGACGTGGTTCAGGTGGGGGAACGCGGCCTGCCGCCACGCGCACCTGGGCAGGTGCGCGTGCGTATGCAGGCCGCAACCCTCAACCAGGTGGACTTGTACATGCGCAACAGCGGCGCCGGCATCACCCACCGGCTACCGCAAATCCTGGGCCTGGACGGCGCAGGCATCGTGCACGAGTGCGATGACGACGACCCTCTGCTCAAGCCTGGGCAGGAAGTCGTCATTCACCCCGGCGTGGCCTGTGGCCGCTGCGAATTCTGCCAGGGGGGCGACAGTGCCCTGTGTGCCCGCATCCAGTTCCTGGGGGAGCACCGCGACGGCACCTTCGCCCAATGGGTGCAGGTGCCCGCCGCACAGCTGTTTCCCAAGCCCGCGCACCTGGACTGGGCCGAAGCGGCCGCCCTGGGCGTGAACCACCTGACTGCCTGGCGGATGCTGTTTTCCAAGGCCCGTCTGCAACCCTGGGAGACGGTGCTGATCTTCGGCATCGGCGGCGGCGTCTCGCTGGCCGGACTGCAACTGGCGCAGGCCATCGGCGCTCGCGTCATCGTCACCTCCCGCGAGGACAGCAAGCTGGAACGAGCACGCCTTCTGGGCGCCGCCCACGGCATCAACAGCCGGACGCAGGACGTTGCAAAGGAGGTGCAGGCCCTGACCGGAGGCCGGGGAGTGGATGTCGTGCTGGAGAACGTCGGTGAAGCCGTCTGGCCATCGGCCCTGAAGTCCCTGGTGCGCGGTGGCCGTCTGGTCACCTGCGGCGCCACCACGGGCGATCAGCCCGGTGCCGATCTGCGCCGCCTGTTCGTGCGCCAGTTGCAGATCTTCGGCTCCAGCCTGGGCAACCTGGGGGAATTCCACGACCTGCTCCAGTTCGTGCAACGCACCGGCCTGCGCCCCGTCATGGACAACCGTTTTGCCCTGGGCGATGTGCACGCGGCACTGAACCGCCTGGAATCAGGCCAGCATTTCGGAAAGATCGCGCTGCATCTTGGCGATACCTGAACCGGCATCCCGGACAACGGCCACCGGCACCATGCCCGACAACGGCATGGTGTCCGGTGGTCGATGCCTTAGAACCTGTTTACGATCTCCGCGCGGGTGTGCAGTCGCGGCCTCGGGCGTTCTGCGGCGTTGCAAATCCTCGCGATAGCTGCGGCTATCGCTGCGGTTTGCGCCTTGCAGCCCATCCCGATCCGCATCCCGCACCCCTTCGCGCTGAGATCGTAAACAGGTTCTTAAAAGTAGAGCTGTTGGCACTTACCCAGCAAGCGTTTGCAGCCAAAAAGGCTAAAAAAACCGATTCCCTCGCTCCGGCCGGGTTGGATGCTGTTCCCCAAACCGTGCCGTGGTGCTGCTGCCCTCGCGGTAGGCCAGCACGGCGCTGGCCAGGGCGAAATCCTCGGGGTAGGTGACTTTGAAATTCTGCGCCCCGCCCGCCACCAGCCTGGGGCGGTGGCCTGCGGCTTCCATTGCGCTGGCTTCGTCGGTGGCAGCATCACCCAGTTTCTCCAGCGCGTGCAGCAAAGGCTCCAGGCGGAACATCTGCGGCGTCTGCGCCAGCCATTTGTCGCTGCGCTCCAGCGTCGCCACCACACGCACGCCGCCCGGCCCGGTGACGGCGGTTTTCAGCGTATCGGGAATCTTGTGCGCCAGCAGGCCGCCCACGCTGTCGTGCTGGCATTCGGCCATCAGGGTTTCGATTTGCAGCGACGTCACCAGGCAGCGTGCCGCATCGTGGACCAGCACCCAATCGTGCGCCTGGGCGCCACGCTGCTGCAAGGCCCGCAGCGCCCCCAGCACGGTCTGCGCCCGCGTCGCGCCGCCGCACGGCACGGTGAAATAACGGCCCGAAGGATAGGTAGCCAGAAAGTCATCCCCCGGTGCCACCGCCACCAAGGTGCCCGCCAGTTGCGGCACTGCGGCAAAAGCCGCCAGGGTATGCAACACCAGCGGCTGGCCCAGCAGGCGCTGGTACTGCTTGGGCAGCGCCGGGTTGCCCACCCCCTGGGCAACGGCCCGCGAGCCATTGCCGGCGCAGGGAATCACCCCCCAGAAGCGCGGCGCATTCTGGTCGGGAGCAGGGGAGGGAAAAGGGGAAGGAGCAAGGCTGGCGCTGGACATGACCGCGATGATAGCGGCCCCGTTGCCAGGCTTTGCGCGGGACTTCGCGCTCGGGAAACGGGCAATAAAAAAGCCTTGCCTGCATCAGCAGACAAGGCTTTCTCTTTTTATCTCTGGCAGGGGAGGAAGGACTCGAACCCTCGCATGCCGGAATCAAAATCCGGTGCCTTAACCAACTTGGCGACTCCCCTAAGGAAACGAGGATTATGCACGATTTTTTGCCTTGACCTCAAAAAAATCGGCCTTTTTGCACTTCGGTGCGCGAAAAAATCTGCGCATCCGAACAAGGAAACCCGGAAAACCCGAAAATATCGGGTTTTCCACCCTCCTTCCTGCCCTCACTCTGCCATGCCACAACGCGATTCCCTGTCCCCCACCACCCTCTGGGGTCTGAGCATTGCCGCCCTGGCGCTGGCCCTGGTCGTCGGCTGGGGATTCATCGCACAACGCGAACAGCAGCAGCAAGAGCGCACCCTGCGAACCCAGCAGGCGGCCTACGCCATCTACGAACGCAGCACCCGCGCAGAAATCCCCTCGGCGGCCGAAGCCGCTGCACAAAATGCCGCCCAGCAGGAGCGCCTGCGCCGCCATGAGGAAGCCCGCCAGATGCGTCAGACCTTGCTGCAGCACCCCAACGTCATTCCCGGCCCGGGCTTCAACGCCCCCGGCGTGCAGACCACCGGCCTGGCTATCGTCGAGGCCATCGACCGTGCCCAAGGGCAGTGACCGGGCCGCATCGACCATGACACCCACTTCAGCCCCCAGCACCCTCCAGGCCAGCATTTATCTGGCTGGCGGCTGCTTCTGGTGCACGGAAGCGATTTTCTCCCGGGTGCGCGGGGTGCTGGAGGTGCGCAGCGGCTATGCCAACGGCCATCTGGCCCACCCCAGCTACGAGCAGGTATGCAGCGGCACCACCGGCCATGCCGAGGTGCTGCAAGTGGTCTACGACCCGCAGGTGCTGCCCCTGGCCGGGCTGCTGGAGATTTTCTTTGCCACCCACGACCCCACCACGCCCGACCGCCAGGGCAACGATGTCGGCCCGCAGTACCGCAGCGGCATCTACACCACGACGGCGGAGCAGTTGGCCTCTGCCCGAGACTATGTGGCGCAGCTGAACCAGCACCATGCCTTTCCCGCCCCGGTGGTGACCGAGGTGGCTCCGCTGACCGCGTTCTACCCGGCCGAGGATGCGCACCAGGACTACTTCGCCCGCCATCCCGAGGCCGGCTATTGCGCCTGGGTGATTGCGCCCAAGGTGGCGAAATTCACCGCCCGGTTCGGACAGCACACCCGTTGAGCGTGGCTGCCACGACAGGCCGCAAGCAGCTTTGGTTTTTATAGCTGCCAGCGTTCATCTGTTCAGCGCTAAAGGCCTTTTCTTTACTAAACCTCTTGGCACAGTTCCGCACCACGGGAGGTGGCGGGCCTATAGTGCGCCCCCTATGCTGCGTCTTTCCAACTTTGGCCCCCACGCCCGTCTGCTGGGCATGATCATTTTGTGGGGGGCGTCCTGGCCCGCCGGGCGCATCGTGGCCCAGGCCATGCCGCCGCTGGCCGCCGCCAGCCTGCGGTTCCTGCTTGCCCTGCTGGTGCTGCTGCCATGGATGTACCGCAGCGGCGGTTTTGCCCAATTAAGAGACTGGAACATCCAGCGCTGGCTGGGCATGGGGCTGGCCGGATTTTTCGGCGTCTACGCCTATGCCAGCCTGTTTCTTTCGGGCCTGCAATACGTGCCTGCGGGCAAGGCGGCCCTGCTGATCACCCTGAACCCGGTCGTCACCCTGTTGCTGGCCGTGTGGCTGTTCAAGGAGCGCATCAACACCATCATCAGCCTGGGCATGGCGATGGCCTTTGTCGGTGCCATCATCGTGATCGCCCAGGGCGACCCCCGGCACATTCTGCAAGGACATCTGGGGCTGGGGGAACTGCTGATCCTGGGCTGCGTGGCCTGCTGGGTCGCCTACACGCTGCTGGGCCGCTGGGTGATGACCGGGGTCGATGCCCTCTCGGCCACCACCGTCACGGCGGCCATCGGCGCGGTGCTCCTGCTCGTCACCAGCCTGATCGTGGAAGGCCCGGCCGGGATGCAGGCCACCCTGCACAGCGGCTGGACGGCCTGGGGAGCCTTGCTGTTCCTGGCCTTCGGTGCCACGGCCCTGGCCTACGCCTGGTTCTTTGACGGGGTGAAACGCCTGGGCGCAGGCGCAGCGGCGGGCTACATCACCCTGGTGCCGGTGGTGGGGGTGGCCATCTCGGCGCTGCTGCTGCACGAGGCACTGGATGCCAGCCTGCTCATAGGCGGCACCCTGGCCGTCCTGGGCACGGTCATCATGCAGCGCGGGCGGCGTTAGAACCTGTTTACGGTCTCAGCGCGAAGGGATGCAGGATGCGGATCGGGATGGGCTGCAAGGCGCAAACCGCAGCCATAGCGAGGATTTGCAACGCCGCAGAGCGCCCGAGGCCGCGACTGCACACCCGCGCAGAGATCGTAAACAGGTTCTAAAGACAGCGGGCCGTGCCTGCCCGCACCCAGGGTAATCCCTGCTGGACTTATTCAAACAAGACCGACCATCGATGCAATAAAAGTGTTCAAGAAACACTCTTGATAACCACTTACTGCGCACCGGAGTAATTCAAAGCAATTTTTTTGATCAATCTGTAGCCTGTGCTACCGATTTGTGCAAACGTGACTGCTAACGTAGCAGCCATACAGCACACCCCCTGTCAAGAAATAAGCCATGAATTACTTCGGAGACGACAGCAGCGCCACAGCCGATACCCCCTGGCTGGCCTTTGACAACCTGGCGATCTGGGACAAGGTTTTGCACCTTGGCCGCCCCATCCAGTGGTCGCGCGGCACGGTGATTCGCCGCCCGGGCGACCCGGCCCGGCAGATGTTTTTGATTTGCACGGGCCTCATCAAGGTCTGCGCCATCAGCCGCTGCGGCTTGCAGCGCACTTTGTGGCTGATGGGCCCCGGCAGCTTGCTGGGAGAAGCGGCCCTGTTCGGCCATAAACCCTATCAGCATGAGATTCTGGCTTTGCAGGAAAGCCGTGCCTATGAATTTTCAGGCCCGGAATTTACCCGGGAAATACTCACCCACCATCCAGATTTGAGCCACCAGTTACTGCTGAATCTGGCAACGAAATCGTATATCAGCTCTTCCCAGATGGAAAGCAGCACATTTCTAACAGGCTCGCAGCGCATTGCAAAATTATTGAATGGCCTGGATGAGCTGCATAAAAATAAAGAAGTAAAAATTTCACACGCCCTGATGGCAGAAATACTCGGTATGCACCGGGTGACGGTGAGCAACGCCATTCGTTTATTCAAGAAGGTGGGATTTCTGGAAGAAACCCCACAAGGTATTCGCGTGATTGATTCATTCGGACTGGCCAACTTTGTTGAAAGTCCCACCACTGCCCGCTAGTGCATTGACTAGCTTTTTATTCTTCAAGGAGACCACCATGAACCACTACCCTGCCGAACCTTACAAAATCAAGGTCGTAGAACCCATTGCGGTTACGACCCGAGAACAGCGAACCCAGTATCTGGCAGACGCGGGCAACAACACTTTTCTGCTGCGCTCCGACCAGTGCTATATCGATTTGTTGACCGATAGCGGCACGACCGCGATGAGTGATTACCAGTGGGCCGGCATGATGATGGGCGATGAAGCCTATGCAGGCAGCCGCAACTTTATCCACTTGCAGGAAACGGTGCGCAAATACTACGGGTTTCGCCACATCATCCCCACGCACCAGGGCCGTGGCGCGGAAAACCTGCTGTCCAGAATCTGCATCCGGCCCGGCGACTACGTGCCGGGGAATATGTATTTCACCACCACCCGCGCCCACCAGGAACTCAATGGGGCGACTTTTGTGGACATCATCATCGACGAAGCCCATGACTCGCAGATCGACCTGCCCTTCAAGGGCAATGTCGATATTCAAAAACTGCAACGCCTGATTGACGAAGTGGGGGCCGAGCGCATTCCCTACGTTTGCGTGGCCGTCACCGTCAATCTGGCCGGGGGCCAGCCCGTCAGCATGGAAAACCTGCGTGACGTGAAAAAGCTGTGCAGCATCCACGGCATCAAGGTGATGTTCGATGCCACCCGCTGCGTGGAAAATGCCTATTTCATCAAAGAGCGCGAAGCGGCCTACCATGACCACAGCATTGCCGACATCTTGCTGGAAATGATGGGATATTCCGACGGCTGCACCATGAGTGGAAAAAAAGACTGCCTGGTCAATATCGGTGGTTTCCTCTGCATGAACGACGATGATCTTTACCAGCGTGCAGCGGAATTGGTGGTGCTGTTCGAGGGTATGCCCAGTTACGGCGGGCTGGCAGGCCGGGATATGGAAGCGATGGCCCGGGGCATCGAGGAATCCGTCGATTACCACTACATCCACCACCGCATCAGCCAATGCCGCTATCTGGCCGATGCCCTGACCGCCGCCGGCATCCCGATCGTTCGCCCCGTGGGCGGACACGCCGTCTTTCTGGATGCCAAGGCGTTTCTCGACCACCTGCCGCAGGATGAATTTCCGGCACAAACCCTGGCCGCGCAGCTGTACCTGGAAAGCGGCGTGCGCAGCATGGAGCGCGGCATCGTGTCCGCAGGGCGCGATAACAAAACAGGCGACCACCACCGTCCCAAGCTGGAACTGGTGCGCCTGACCATTCCACGCCGTGTGTATACCTACGCCCACCTGGACGTGGTGGCGCAGGCGTGCATCGACCTGTACCAGCGCCGCCGCGAAATCAAGGGGATGAAGATGGTGTATGAGCCCAAGCTGCTGCGCTTCTTCACCTCCCGTTTTGCGCCATTGAATTGATTTCAGAAACAACAGCACGGCCCCGCCGAATGCCAGCGGGGCCGTATGAATATCAATATTAAAACAAATTATAATCCGGAGACTTTATGAATTCCTCACCTACCCCAGAACCAAAGCAGCCCTCCATTCTAGGGGGCGTCATGATCGTTGCCGGTACCGTCATTGGTGCCGGTATGCTGGCATTGCCGATTATCTCGGCAGGCATGTGGTCATTATGGACGTTGCTCGTCCTGATGACGACGTTCTTCGTCATGCTGGCCAGTGCCAACATGATATTACGCGCCAATCTGCGTTTCGACCCTGGCGCAAGTTTTCATACCCTGGTGAAGAACACCTTGGGGCCGGTATGGAATATCGTCAATGGCCTGTCGGTCGGTTTTGTGCTGTATATGCTGCTGTACGCCTATACCAGCGGCGGCGGGGCGACTGTGCGGCATAGCCTGGGGCTGGATATTCCGCAAAGCATGGTCAGCCTGCTGTTTGGCGGCACCTTGGCAGTCTGTATTTTCTGGAGCACCCAGGTCGTCGATCGCCTCTCGACGATTTTTGTCATTGGCATGGTCATTACCTTCGTTGCCGCCATTACCGGAATGCTGCCCGCCTTGGGGATCGAGAAAATCCTCACCTTGCGCGAAGCACCGAATGCCCAGCCCACGGCCTGGTTTGTGCTGGCAGCCTTGCCGTACTTTCTGACGTCCTTTTGCTTTCATGCCAGCGTCCCCAGTCTGGTCAAATACTACGGCAAGGATGAGGCAAAGATCAAAAAATGTATTTTCTATGGCCTGCTCATCGCTGGCATCTGCTACACCATCTGGATATTTGCAGGCTTCGGGGTTCTGGGCCGGGAATCCTTGCGCGATGTATATGCCCAGGGTGGCAACATCAACCATTTTCTTGCTGCCGTAGAAAGCATTATCCACACCCCCTGGATTTCTTACTGCATTTCCATTTTCGCTTTTCTGGCCGTCGTCACCTCCTTCCTGGGCGCAGGGCTAGGGCTGTTTGACTATATTGCAGACTTGCTGGGGTTCGATAATTCCTTCGGCGATCGTATCAAAACCGCTGCCATCACCTTTGTGCCGCCTATTCTGGGCAGCACCATTTTCCCGAATGGTTTCATCATCGCCATTGGCTTTGCCGGTTTTGCAGCGGCAATCTGGTCGGTCATCATTCCTGCGGCCATTGAATGGAAGCACCACCGCCAGACGGGGGCAAGCGGTGGGCATGAAGCCAGTATTTTCACCACGACCCATTTTGTAAAAATAGTGCTTTTCTACGGGGTCGTGACTTCCATTTTCCACCTGCTCTCGCCCGACGTTCTGGACGTGTTGCCGGTGTACCGCTAGGGAAGGTCTGCACAACACCCGGCGCTGCGTGAGTTGATGCATCCGATTTCAGATGATGGCGATTTCTGGCTCACGAGGTCCGCTTTCAGGCCGATTTCGCCCTGATTCACGGCCCTCTGGCCGCATTTGGACGCAA
>CABIIJ010000033.1 GCA_902175065.1 uncultured Comamonas sp.
CCGCCACCCCCCCCTGCCGCACAACCGGCAGCGCAGCGCCCCACGGCCGGCTTTGACGATTTTGGCGACGACGACATTCCGTTCTGAAGCGCCGCCACTGCCGCATAAAAAAATCCCGCCCTGGCTGCCCAGGCGGGATTTTTTTATGCGTGGCAGCAGCGCCGCTGCAACGGTACTGTCAGCGCAGCCTGAGCACGTCGAACATATCGAACAGGCCCGTGGTCTGCTGTGCCAGAAAGCGCACCGCCTGCACGCTGCCTTCGGCGTAGCCGGCGCGGCTGGACGATTTGTGGCTGATCTCGATGCGCTCGCCCGTCCCGGCAAACAGTACCGTGTGGTCGCCCACGATGTCGCCGCCGCGAATGGTGGCAAAGCCGATGCTGCCAGGTGTGCGGGCACCGGTGTGGCCGTAGCGCTCGTACACCGCGCGGTCGGCCAGGGCGGTGTTTTGCGCGGCGGCAATGACCTCGCCCATTTTCAAGGCCGTGCCCGAGGGGGCATCCACCTTGTGCTTGTGGTGGGCCTCGACGATTTCGATGTCGTAGCCGGGCAGGGCCTGCGCGGCCAGTTCCAGCAACTTCAGCGTGACGTTCACGCCCACGCTCATGTTCGGCGCAAAGACGATGGCGGTTTTTTGCGCCGCTGCGGCAATCGCCGCCTTGCCCGCGTCGTCAAAGCCGGTGGTGCCGATCACGGCTTTCACGCCCAGCTCGGCGCAGACTTGCAGGTGCGCCAGCGTGCCTTCCGGGCGGGTGAAGTCGATCAGAAAATCGGCCTTGGCCAGGGCGCTGCGCAGGTCGGCCTCGATCGCCACGCCGCTGGTCTGGCCCAGGAAGGCGGCGGCGTCCTGGCCCAGGCTGGGGCTGGCGGGCTGGTCGAGGGCTGCGGTCAGCCGGCAGTCGGCACTGGCCTGGATGGCCTCGATCAACATGCGGCCCATGCGGCCACTGGCGCCGGCAACGGCGATGCGAAGGGGGGTAGTACTCATGGTTTCGGTCGGGAAAACGATCAGTCGCGCTCAAGCGGCGGGTAGTTGCGCTGGACGGCAGGGGCCGATGGGGCCGTGCTGCCGGTTTCATCCGGGGCATCGTGGCGGCCGGGGTACTTGGCCAGCTGTTCGGGCGTGGCTTCCAGCGGCGGGATTTTGAGCTTGCCCTTGGGCTTGCTCAGGGAGGCGATGAATTCCTCTTCCGAAGGCATTTCATCCCCCTCTGCGCGGTCGAAGCTATCGCCGTGGAAGAAGACGGCCAGCTTGCGCGTCTGTTCCGGCACGCCCTTGCGCTTCATGGTGAAAACGTATTCCCAACGGTCGGCGTGGAAGACGCTGGTCAGCAGCGGCGAGCCCAGAATCTCGCGCACCTGCTGGCGGCTCATGCCCGGCTGCAGCGCCTGCACTTGCTCCTTGGAGACGAAATTGCCCTGCACCACCTCCACCTTGTACGGGGTGATCTTGTGCATGGCGGCACGGGAGGCATCGCCCATGCTGCTGCAGGCAACCAGGGCAAAGGGCAGGATCAGGGCCAGGGCGGCGCGGCAACGGGCTTGAACAGGCATAGGTAATGAGGGCCGGATATGATGCGGGGATTGTAGTGGCAGCCGCCCTGGCTGGGCAGTTGCGGCGTTACCCCTCTGGTTTTGCAGCGCGGCACAGGTTGCCTAGTCTGTTGTCTTTCGTTTACGGTTACGCGATGAACAATATTGAAAACTTGAAAAGTACCGGTCTGAAGGCCACTTTGCCCCGTTTGAAAATCCTGGAAATTTTCCAGACAGGCAAGCAGCGCCACATGACCGCCGAAGATGTGTTCCGGGTGCTGCTAGACGACCGCTCCGACATCGGCCTGGCCACGGTGTACCGGGTGCTGACGCAGTTCGAGCAGGCGGGCATCCTGCTGCGCAGCAATTTTGAAAGCGGCAAGGCGGTGTACGAGCTGAACGAGGGCCAGCACCACGATCACCTGGTGTGCACGCACTGCGGCAAGGTCGAGGAGTTCTACGACCCCGAGATCGAAAAGCGCCAGCTCCAGGTGGCCGATCGCTTGGGTTGGGTGATCCAGGATCACTCCATGTCGCTGTACGGCGTGTGCGCCGAGTGCCGCAAGAAGAAATAAGGGATCAGGCGCTGCCACCCATGTCGCGCTCCATGGCGCGGCGGTGGCGTTCGACGAACTCCTCGTAGGTGTCGATGCCGCGCAGTTGCAGGATGGAGTTGCGCACGGCGGCCTCGACCAGCACCGACATGTTGCGCCCGGCCACCACGGGCACGACCACCTTGCGCACGGCCACGCCGAGCACGTCCTGCGTGAGCGGCTCCTGCGGCAGACGCTCGTAGTCGCGTTCCATGGTTTCCTTGCGCACCAGATGGACGATGAGCTTCAGGCGCATCTTGCGGCGCACCGCCGTTTCGCCAAAGATGGCGCGGATGTCCAGCAGGCCGATGCCGCGCACTTCCAGCAGGTTGCGCAGCAGCTCGGGGCACTTGCCTTCGATCGTGGCCTGGTTGATGCGGTACAGGTCCACCGCGTCGTCGGCCACCAGGCCGTGGCCGCGGGTGATCAGTTCCAGCCCCAGTTCGCTTTTGCCCAGGCCGGATTCGCCGGTGATGAGCACCCCCATGCCCAGAATGTCCATGAACACGCCGTGTACCGTGGTGCGGTCGGCAAAGTGCTTGGACAGGTAGGCCCGCAGCACGTCGATGACGAAGGCGGCGGCTTCCTGGGTGGCGAACAGCGGAATGTGCGCCCGCTCGCACATGGCGATGAGCTGCGGTGGTGCGGTTTGTCCGTCGGCCAGTACCAGCACCGGCGGCTCCAGGCTGGTGATGCGTTGCACGCGGCGCTCGCAATCGGCGTCGGTGGCGTTGATCAGGTAGGCGATCTCACGCTCGCCCAGCACCTGCAGGCGGTAGGGGTGGATGTAGTTCAGGTAGCCGACCAGGTCGGCGCCGGAGCGGGCCGAGCGCACGGCCATTTCATCGAAGCGCCGCTCCGGATTGCCGTGGCCGGCCTCCCAGCGCCAGCCCAGCGACTGGCGGAAGGCGTCGAACAGCTTGTCGGCATTGATCGCTTTATGGCGCATGGCGGGAAGCGTTCTAGGCGCTGGTCGTCGCCTGCCAGTTGGCGATGATCTGGTGCAGTTCGGCGGCGTTTTGCGTGGTTTTCAGCGCTTCGCGCAACTGGCTGTTGCTGAGCAGCTCGGCGATTTCGGAGAGCACTTCCAGGTGTTGTTGCGTGGCCGCTTCGGGCACGAGCAGGAAGATCAGCAGGCTGACGGGTTGCTCGTCCGGCGCGTCGAAGCCGATGGGGCCGGCCAGCTGGAAGACGGCGGCCATGGGGGCCTTGAGGCCCTTGATGCGGCCATGCGGGATGGCCACGCCGTGGCCCAGGCCGGTCGAACCCAGGCGTTCGCGGGCGAACAGGCTATCGGTAATCAAGGCACGCGACAGGCCGTGCAAGCCTTCAAACAACAGTCCGGCTTCTTCAAAAGCGCGTTTTTTGCTGGTGGCATCCACGCCGACGAGGACTTGGGCGGATGGCAGGATGGAGGCAAGGCGATTCATGGATTACGTCATTGGTGCTGCACGCGACAAAAAAATGTTGGGCCACGTCACCGAAGATGTGGCCCAAGTGCCAAGAATGTACCTGTTTGTGGCTGATTGCAACTGCAAGAGGGATTTTCCCCAACATATCGCCAGAAACTGTGGTTTCTACGCTGCGGCAATGGCGTGTCGGAGGGGCAATTAGAATGAACGGTTGGCTGTCCGGCCATTTTTTGTTTTCAACGTTTGCGCATTATGACTACGCCTAGCACCCCTGCCTTGCACACTTCCACCATCACCTCCCTGCCGCTGCTGGCGCGTGGCAAGGTGCGTGACAACTACGCCGTGGGGGACGACCGCATTCTCATGGTGGCCAGCGATCGCCTGTCGGCCTTCGACGTCATCATGGGCGAGCCGATTCCCGGCAAGGGTGCGCTGCTGACGCAGATGGCGCTGTTCTGGTTCGACAAGCTGGGCCACATCTGCCCCAACCATCTGACCGGGGCGGCGCCGGAGTCGGTGGTGACGCCGCAGGAGGTGCCCCAGGTGCAGGGCCGCGCCATGCTGGTCAAGCGCCTGAAACCCGTGCTGATCGAGGCGGTGGTGCGCGGCTATCTGGCCGGCAGCGGCTGGAAGGAGTACCAGGAATCGCAGTCCGTCTGCGGCGTGCCCCTGCCCGCCGGGCTGACGAATGCGGCCAAGCTGCCCACGCCGATCTACACGCCCGCCGCCAAGGCCGAAATGGGCGATCACGACGAGAACATCACCTACGAGCGCACCGTGGAAATGGTGGGCGAGCCGCTGGCCGCGCAGATCCGCGACACCGCCCTTCGCATCTACCAGGAGGCCGCCGCCATCGCCTTAACCAAGGGCATGATCATTGCCGACACCAAGTTCGAGTTCGGCCTGACCGAGGACGGCACCCTGGTGCTGATGGACGAGGTGCTGACCCCGGACAGCTCGCGCTACTGGCCGGTGGAAGGGTACGAGCAGGCGCTGGCCGCAGGCGAGAACCCGCCCAGCTACGACAAGCAGTTCGTGCGTGACTGGCTGGAGCAGGCCAAGGTGAACGGCAAGCTGTGGGACAAGAAAGCCCCGGCCCCGCGCCTGTCGCAGGACGTGATTGAAAAAACGGCAGCCAAGTACCGCGAAGCGCTGCAACGGCTTACGGCCTGACGGAGATTATCAAAAAAGGAGCTTGCTCCGCTTGATATACCTGGATTTCAGTATTGAAAATACCTGAAGTCCTTGATAAATCAGCGGAACAGGCTCCTTTTTTTATGGCCGCGTGGCGGCCCGCACTGCCTGGGCCAGTTCGAATGCCAGCCGGTGCAGCGCCTGCCAGCCGTCCTGCGGCCAGCCGGGCAGGCGCAGGCCCTTGACGATGCCGTCCACCTGGTGCGCAGCCAGCAGCAGCTTGGCCAGGGTGGCCGGGCGCAGCCGGGGCAGCAACTGGGCGAAGAGCTGCTCCTTTTTGCCCCAGACGCGCAATTGGCGCAGCACCAGCGGCAGCGGCTCGCCCGCGTCCAGCGCGGTGCGGGCGCGTTGCAGGTTGCGGATGTCTTCGGCCAGCGTCCAGTGCACCAGCACTTCGGCCACGCCTTCGGCCTGCAGGCCGTCCAACATGCGCATGGTGCGTTCCAGGTCGCCGCCGAGCACGGCTTCGGAGAGTTTGAACACGTCGTAGCGGGCCACGTTGGCCACGGCCTGCGCGATGTGTTCCTGCGTCAATTCCCCGGCGGGGTAGAGCAGGCCGAGTTTTTGCACTTCCTGGTGCGCGGCCAGCAGGTTGCCTTCGACCTGATCGGCAAAAAACGCCAGGCTGCGCTGCCCTGCCTCGCCGCTGGCGACGTGCTGGCCCTGGGCCTTGAGGCGCTGGGCAATCCAGCCGGGCAGTTGCTCGCGCTCGATGGGGTGGATGGGGATGTGGATGCCGTGCGTGTCCAGCGCGGCGAACCAGGCGGTTTTCTTACTGGCCGCATCCAGGCGCGGCAGGTGGACGAGGGTCAGCACGTCCTGCGCCTGGCCCGCCTGCTGGGCCAGTTGCGCCAGCGCGGCGGCGCCTTCCTTGCCGCCGGGTTTGCCGCTGGGGATGCGCAGCTCGATGATCTGCCGGTCGGCAAACAGGCTCAGGGCGCTGCCGGCGGCCAGCACGCTGCTCCAGTCGAAGTGGGCGCCCTGCACGGTGAACACGCTGCGCTCGGCGTACCCGGCGGCGCGGGCGGCGGCGCGGATGGCGTCGGCGGCCTCCTGCAATTGCAGCGGCTCGTCGCCGTGCAGGGTGTACAGCGGGCGCAGGCCCTTGGCCAGATGGCCCGCCAGTTGGTTCAGCGCCAGTTGCATGCGGCCTTCATTCAGTGGCGGCCGGGGGCTGCACCAGCGCCAGGCGGCGCAGCAGCTGCTGGGCGATGTCCTGGCGCATGTCGCGCACCAGGCTGGCTTCTTCCTCGTCCTTGGCCAGGGTCAGGGTTTCGCTGTAGCTCATGTCGCGGGTCTGCTCGATCTCGCTGTCCTCGATCCAGACCCGGCCATCCTTGCCGACCAGGCTGAAGCGCACGTACAGGCGCAGTTGCAGCTCGCGCACCTGCCCGGCCACGGTTTTGGCCAGCACCACGCGCTGCTGGCGTTCGCCCAGCAGGCGCAGGGTGACGTCGGCATTCTGGCTGGCCTGCGGGGGCAGCAGCAGTTGCAGGTCGTGGCTGGAGGCGGCCAGCTGGCGCAGCAGCGAACGCCCCAGCTCCGACCCCTCGGGCGCCTGCAGGTAGAGCGAACCGAAGGCGTATTGCGCCCGCCCGCGCAGGGCGAAGCCGCAGCCGGCCAGGGTCAGCAGGGGCGTGCTGGCCAGCAGGGCCAGGAGATGGCGTTTGGATGCTTGCATGGCCTACACCACGATGTTGATCAGGCGGCCCGGCACGACCACCACTTTTTTCGGTGCGGCGCCCTGCATGTGCTTTTGCGCATCGGCGCTGGCCAGGGCCAGGCGTTCGATCTCGGCCTTGTCGGCGCTGGCGGGCACGCGCACGCTGCCGCGCAGCTTGCCGTTGACTTGCAGCACCAGCTCCAGCTCGTCCTGCACCAGGGCCTGGGGATCGACCTGGGGCCAGGCGGCATCCAGCAGATCGCCCTGTTTTTTGGCGTAGCCCAGTTCCTGCCACAGCACATGGGTCAGGTGCGGCGTGGCCGGGTAGAGCACGCGCAGCAGGATGCCGAAGCTCTCGATCGCGGCGATCTGGCCTTCCGCGCTGTCCAGGCCCTTGAAACCCTCCAGGGCGTTGAGTATCTTCATCGCGCCGGAGACGACGGTGTTGTATTGCATCCGCTGGTAGTCGTAATCCACCTGCTTGAGCACGGTGTGCACTTCCAGGCGCAGCGCCTTGGCGGGGGCGTCGAAGGCGATGTCGTCCAGGCTGTCGGCCGACAGCGCCAGGGCAATGGCGGGCACGTAGTTGATGCCCAGCAGCTTGTGGCCGAAGTTGTACACGCGGCGCAGGAAGCGGTAGCTGCCTTCCACGGCGGCGTCGTTCCACTCCAGCGTCAGCTCGGGCGGGGCGGTGAACATGGTGTACAGGCGGGCGGTGTCGGCACCGTATTTCTCGATCAGGTGCTGGGGGTCGACGCCGTTGTTCTTGGACTTGGACATGGTGCCCACGCCCTCGTAGTCGATGGCGGTGCCCACGGGCAGCAGGCCGTCGCTGCTTTCGGCGGCGTTTTTCAGCTTGGCGCCGATGACCTTGCCGTCATCTTGAAGCACATGCTCCACGTCGTGCGGCCAGAAGTAGTCTTTCGCGCCCTTGGCGCTCTTGCGGCTGTAGATGTGGTTCAGCACCATGCCCTGGGTGAGCAGCTTGGTGAAGGGCTCATCGGCTTTCACCAGCCCCAGGTCGCGCATCACCTTCGTCCAGAAGCGGGCGTAGAGCAGGTGCAGGATGGCGTGCTCGATGCCGCCGATGTATTGGTCCATCGGCATCCAGTAATCCGTGCCGTCCGCCACCATTTTTTCGGAGTTGGTGGCGTCGCAATAGCGCATGAAGTACCAGGACGAATCGACGAAGGTGTCCATGGTGTCCGTCTCGCGCCGGGCCGGTTTGCCGCAGCAGGGGCAGGTGACCCCGGCGTGGAAGGCCTCGGACTTGACCAGCGGGTTGCCGCTGCCATCGGGCACCAGATCGGGTGGCAGCACCACGGGCAAATCCTTCTCGGGCACGGGCTGCGGGCCGCAATCGGCGCAGTGGATGATGGGAATCGGCGTGCCCCAGTAGCGCTGGCGGCTCACGCCCCAGTCGCGCAGGCGCCAGGTGGTCTTCTTCTCGCCCAGGCCCTTCTCGGCCAGCAGCGCGGCAACTTTATCGACGGCCTGGACGTAATCCAGGCCGTCCAGGGCACCGGAATTCACGCACACGCAGCGCTGCTTGTCGCCATACCACTCGGCCCAGGCGTCGGTGCTGAAGGTTTCGCCCTCGACGGCCACGACCTGCTGGATGGGCAGGCCGTACTTCTGGGCAAAGGCAAAGTCGCGCTCGTCGTGGGCGGGCACGCCCATCACTGCGCCGTCGCCATAGCTCATCAAGACATAGTTGCCGACCCATATTTCCACGGGCCGGCCCGTGAGCGGGTGGGTGACGAACAGGCCGGTGGCCATGCCCTCTTTCTCTTTCAGCGCCAGCTCGGCCTCGGTGGTGCCGCCCTTCTTGCATTCTTCGATGAACGTGGCCAGGGCCGGGTTGCCGGCCGCCGCGTGTGCCGCCAGCGGGTGCTCCGGCGCCACGGCGCAGAAGGTCACGCCCATGATGGTGTCGGCGCGGGTGGTGAAGACGTACATCTTGCCGTCTTGGATCAGATCGCCAGCGGCATTCTTGATCTCGTGTGTAAAGGCAAAGCGCACGCCGCTGGACTTGCCGATCCAGTTCTCCTGCATCAGGCGCACCTTGTCGGGCCAGCCCGTCAGCGTGGCCTTCTCGCCGCCGACCTGCACGTGGTCGAGCAGCTCCTGCGCGTAGTCGGTGATCTTCAGGTAGTAGCCGGGGATTTCGCGCTTTTCCACCAGGGCACCGGTGCGCCAGCCGCGCCCGTCGATGACCTGTTCGTTGGCCAGCACGGTTTGATCGACCGGATCCCAGTTCACCACCTGGGTTTTGCGGTAGGCAATGCCTTTTTCCAGCATTTTCAGGAACAGCCACTGGTTCCATTTGTAATACTCGGGGTCGCAGGTGGCCACTTCGCGGCTCCAGTCGATGGCCAGGCCCATGGCCTGCATCTGCTTCTTCATGTAGGCGATGTTGTCGTAGGTCCACTGGGCGGGCGGCACCTTGTTCTTCAGCGCCGCGTTTTCGGCAGGCAGGCCAAAGGCATCCCAGCCCATGGGCATCAGCACGTTCCAGCCCTGCATGCGCAGCTGGCGCGTCAGCATGTCGTTGATGGTGTAGTTGCGCACGTGGCCCATGTGCAGCTTGCCGCTGGGGTAGGGCAGCATGGAACAGGCGTAGAACTTTTTCCGGTCTTTGTCTTCCGTGACACGGTAGGCATCGTGCATTTGCCAGTGCGCCTGTGCGGCAGATTCGACTTCGAGGTGGTTGTATTTGTCTTGCATGGTCAGGGAGTCAGGGAATAGGGCGTGGGGCGCGGTAAAGAAAACAGCAGCCGGACGCTGCCAAACCCTGGCATTTTAGGTGTCCCCACTCCTGGGGGCGGATTGAGAACGTTTTTCCAGAAAAAGGAGGATGCGTGGAGTTCTTCAGCGCAGCTTTTGCAGATTTACAGCCCTGGGCCAAGGCCGCCGTGGGTCTGGTGGTGTTGGCCGTGCTGGCCACGGTGGCCGGCGTGATCGCCCGCGTGGTGTTGCTGCGCGTGGTGCGCCACGGGCGCGAGCAGTGGGGGCGCGGCTGGCTGCAAATCATTTTGCATGACGATGTTTTGCGTCGTGTCGCCAAGGCCGTGCCTTCCATCGTTATGCAGCAGGGCGTGTACGGCGTGCCCCATCTGGCCGCACCGGCGGCCAACACGCTGCACAACCTGGCGGCGGCCTTCACCGTCTACCACGTCGCGCGAGCCGTGGCGGCGCTGCTCGATGCGCTCAACGATGCCTACGAGGCGTACGACGGCCCCCGCGCCTCGCAAACGCGCACCATCAAAAGCTATGTGCAGCTGGGCAAGCTGGTGGTGGCCATCGTCGCGCTGCTGCTGATCGCGGCCACCCTGCTCGACCGCTCCCCGCTGCTGCTGCTGTCGGGCCTGGGCGCCATGTCGGCGGTGCTGATGCTGGTGTTCAAGGACACCATCCTCTCCTTCGTCGCCGGGGTGCAACTGGCCAGCAACGACATGCTGCGCGTGGGCGACTGGATCGAGATGCCCAGGGAAAACGCCGACGGCGCCGTGGTGGAAATCAACCTGAACACCGTCAAGGTGCAGAACTGGGACAAGACCATCACCAGCATCCCTACCTGGAAGCTGATGAGCGAGAGCTTCAAGAACTGGCGCAGCATGTTCGCCGGCGGCGGGCGGCGCATCATGCGGGCGTTGCCCATCGACGCCGCCACCGTCCACCCGCTCCTGCCCGAGCAGCGCACCCGGCTGACGCAGTGGCCGCAGTTGGAAAAATTCTTTCAGGCCGCCCCGCCTGTCCACACCAATCTGGCTGCCTTTCGCGCCTATGCCGAAGCGTATTTGCAGGCGCACCCCGGCATCAACAAAGCTCCCGGCATGTTCCTGATGGTGCGCGTGCAGGAACCGACCGCCCTGGGCATTCCGCTCCAGGTGTATTGCTTTACCGTGCCCACCGCCTGGGTGGACTACGAAGCCATGCAGGGCGAAGTCATCGACCACCTGATCGCCATGCTGCCGCAGTTCGGGCTGGCGCTGTACCAGCGCTCGTCCGACTACAGCAATCGGCAGATCGTGGATGCGCTCAGTGGGGAAGAAGGCCACGGCCAGCCAGCGATGGCGGCAAAAACCGATAATTGCGCCCCATGAAAAAGCAACGTGTCGTCGTCGGCCTGTCCGGCGGCGTGGATTCCGCCGTCACCGCCCATGTCCTGAAGCAGCAGGGCCATGAGGTGGTGGGCATCTTCATGAAAAACTGGGAAGACGATGACGACTCGGAGTTCTGCTCCAGCCGCCAGGACTTCCTGGACGCGGCCAGCGTGGCCGATGTGCTGGGCATCGAGATCGAGCACGTCAACTTCGCCGCCGACTACAAAGACCGCGTGTTTGCCGAGTTCCTGCGCGAGTACCAGGCCGGGCGCACGCCCAACCCGGACGTGCTGTGCAATGCCGAGATCAAGTTCAAGGCCTTCCTCGACCATGCCATGCGCCTGGGTGCGGAAAAAATCGCCACCGGCCACTATGCCCGCGTGCGCCAGAACGACAGCACCGGCCTGTTCGAGCTGCTCAAGGGCGTGGATGCCGGCAAGGACCAAAGCTATTTCCTGCACCGGCTGAACCAGGCGCAGCTCTCCAAGGCGTTGTTCCCCATCGGCCATTTGTGCAAGACCGAGGTGCGCCGCATTGCCGAAGAACTGGCCCTGCCCAATGCCCGAAAGAAGGATTCCACCGGCATCTGCTTTATCGGCGAGCGGCCCTTCCGCGAGTTCCTGAACCGTTACATCAGCAAGGAGCCAGGCCCCATCGTCGATGACCGGGGGCGCAGGCTGGGCCAGCACGTCGGCCTGTCGTTCTACACGCTGGGCCAGCGCTCCGGCTTGGGCATCGGCGGCGTCAAGGAAAAGGGCGCGGCCCGGGGCGCGGGCGACCATGCGCCGTGGTTCGTCGCCCGCAAGGATGTGCCGAACAACACCCTGGTCGTGGTGCAGGGGCACGACCATCCCTGGCTGCTGTCCGCGCGGGTAGAGGCCGACCAGGCCAGCTGGGTGGCGGGCCACGCCCCGGCGCTGGGCGCCTACGGCAGCAAAACGCGCTACCGCCAGCCCGATGCGGCCACCCAATTGGTACTGGCCGATGCGCAGGGCTTCACCCTGGACTGCACCGCCCAGCCGCAATGGGCCGTCACCCCCGGCCAAAGCGCCGTGCTGTACGACGGCGAAGTGTGCCTGGGCGGCGGGATCATTCAGTAGAATTATTCAAAATAGGAGCAATTGCCGCTGATAAATAAAAGGTTTCGTATTTGAAAATATTTGAAATCCTTTGTTTGTCAGCGGAATAAGCTCTTATTTCAGTATCTCCATCCCCGCATACCCCAGCCCACCGACGGCCACGGCGAGTAAAAACAAGGCCGAAAGCCGGGCCACCGTGTGGCGGCGTTGTTGGAAAAAAGCCGTGCCCAGCAGGGTGGCGTAGGCCAGCAGGATCAGAAAATCCGCCAGCACCCACAGCAGCGTGAGCAGCGCCAAACTGGTGCCCGGTCGCTGGGTAATGGCGATGAATTGCGGGAAGAAGGCGATAAAAAACAGAATGTCCTTGGGGTTGGACAAGCCCACCAGCAGCCCCTGCGCGATGGCCGAGCGCCGACGGCTTTTTGGGCGGTGAGCGCTGGCGGTGCTCTCGACGCTAACAGCGTTATCGGCGCCATCGGCGGCGGGCACGGCCCAGGCGTCGCGCAACGCCGTCAGCGCGTACCACAGCAGCACCCCGCTGCCGACCAGGGCCAGGGCCGTGAGCCAGCGCTCTTGCACCATCAGCAGGCCGGAAATGGCCAGGCTGGACAGACCAATCAGCACCAGCGAAGCGCCATTGGTGCCCAAAATAGTGCAAAAAGCCTGCCGCCGCCCGGCGCTGGCAGCGGTGTTGAGCACCAGCGCCACCACCGGCCCGGGGGTGGCAATCAGCAAGACAATCGACAGGGTATAGGCCAGCAGCAGCGGGTAGTTCATGGAAAGAGTGCCAGAGCAAGAGGAGATGAAGGCGCCCGATTCTGCGCAGCCAAGACGGCTTTGAATAATGGAAAAAATGCAGCCCTGGAAGGAATCAAACGCATGACCGGCATGAGCGACATGATCGAAACGCCCGCCCCCGCGCGGCCTTCCACAGCCGCTACGGCTGCTATGGCCTCGACGGCCTTGCCCCCTTTGTATGCGCTGCGGGCGTTCGAGTGCGTGGCCCGCACCGGCTCGGTCACTTTGGCCGGGCAGGCGCTGCATGTGACGCAAAGCACGGTCAGCAAGCATGTCAAAACCCTGGAAGACCACTTCGGCTGCAAGCTGCTGGTGCGCACCGGCCCCCGGCTGGCGCTGACGCCGCAGGGCGAAATGCTGGCCGGGCAGTTGCGCCAGGGCTTCCAGCGCATCGAGGCCGCCTGCGCCCTGTTTCACGGCCAGCGCAATACCTTGCGGCTCAAGGCCCCGTCCACCCTGACCATGCGCTGGCTGCTGGGCTGCCTGCACGCCCTGCGCAACACCGCGCCGGGGTTCGAGGTGCAGGCCAGCAGCATCTGGATGGACATCGACACCGTCGATTTCGCCACCGAGCCGTACGACTGCGCCATCCTGCTCGGTGCCGGGCACTTTGGCGCGGGCACGCGCAGCGCCCTGTTGTTCGACGAGTGGCTGATTCCGATTTGTGCCCCCGCGCTGGTGGCGGGCGACGGCCCGCTGCCGCTGGCCGGGCAGGCGTTGCTGCACCCCTCGCCCGACCGGCGCGACTGGCGGCGCTGGCTGGAAAAGTCCGGCCACCCGGAGACGGTGGATTTGCGCCACGGCCAGGTGTTCGACACGCTGGAGCAGGGCAATACCGCCGCCATGGCCGGGCACGGCATTGCGGTGGGCGACCTGGCGCTGTGCCAGGATGCGCTGGCTGCCGGGCAACTGGCGCTGCCCTGGAAAACCGCCGTGCGCACCGGCGATGGCTACTACCTGGTGTGGCCGGACGAGGCGGGCAAGCAGCCCTTGATCGAGCGGCTGCTGGCCTTCTTGCGCACCCGCCTGCCCCGGACGGAGTACCCGGGGGTGCGGTATGTGGGGTGATGCGGTGTTATTGAAAAAATAGCTTTTTCCGCTCTTGATTCAATGATTTCAGATAGTTTTTATCTTGAAGTTCAATGAATACGTGCGGAACAAGCTATCTTTTAAGGATTGCTACTTGGCGCTGTCCAGCTGTTCCCGGGCCTTGTCCACCCAGCCGTACAGGTTGTCACGCAGCTCCTGCTGGTTGAAGGTGCAGCTTTCCTCGGCGGCCAGGGTGCTGGCCTCCAGGCGGTCGAGCAGTTGCAGCAGCACCTCGCCGTAGCGCGGCGGCAGGCTGGCCAGCAGGTCGGCGGAGGCGCGGGCCTGCTCGCTCAGTGCGCTGGCGCTGACGGCACACTCCTCGTAGCGCAGCAGGTTGTCGTGCAGGGCTTGCAATTGCATCAGGGCGTGGCCGGTGGTCATGGTGCTTCTCCTGGTCTTGGGGGGGAATGTCCCGCAGTGTAGGCCGTGTGCGCCGGTTGCGACGGCGGCGGTGGGGCGTTCTCGGTGAAAATCCGCACATGAACACGCTCTCCACCGTCGACCTGATGCACGCCCTGGGCGTGCAAGCCAAGGCGGCTGCGGCCTTGATGGCCAAGGCCCCCGCTGCCCGTAAAAACCAGGCGCTGCTGGCGCTGGCCCGCCTGCTGCGCAGCAATGTGGATGCGCTGGCCACGCACAACGCCCAGGACATCGAACGCGCCCAATCCGCAGGGCTGGCCGCGCCCATGGTCGATCGCCTGCGGCTGACCCCGCAGGTGCTGGAAACCTGCGCCCAGGGCTGCGAGCAGCTGGCCGCCATGCCTGACATCATTGGCGAGATCATGTCACTGCGCCAGCAGCCCAGCGGCATCCGCGTGGGGCAGATGCGCGTGCCCATCGGCGTGTTCGGCATGATTTACGAAAGCCGCCCGAACGTCACCATCGAGGCGGCCAGCCTGTCGATCAAAAGCGGCAACGCCTGCATCCTGCGCGGCGGCTCCGAGGCGCTGGCCTCCAACCAGGCGCTGGCCGTGCTGGTGGTGCAGGCCCTGCAGGAAGCGGGCCTGCCCGCGCATGGCGTGCAACTGGTGCCGACGGCCGACCGCGCTGCCGTCGGGGCGCTGATCACCATGCCGCAGTTCGTGGACGTGATCATTCCGCGCGGCGGCAAGGGCCTGATCGAACGCATCAGCGCCGAGGCCAAGGTGCCCGTCATCAAGCACCTGGACGGCAACTGCCACACCTACGTGGACGACCCCTGCGACCTGGACATGGCCGTGACCGTGACGGACAACGCCAAGACGCAGAAATACAGCCCCTGCAACGCCAGCGAAAGCCTGCTGGTGGCGCAGGGCGTGGCGGCGGACTTCCTGCCGCGCATCGGCAAGGTGTTTGCAGAAAAAGGGGTGGAAATGCGGGTTTGCCCTGCCAGCAAAGCGCTTCTGGCTTCCGTACCGGGCGCAAGTCTGGTCGAGGCCACCGAGGAAGACTGGAGCACCGAGTACCTGGCCCCCGTCATCAGCATCAGGGTGGTCGAGGGGCTGGAAGCGGCCATTGCCCACATCAACCGCTATTCCAGCGGCCACACCGAGGCCATCCTGACGCGCGACCACATGCACGCCCAGCAGTTCCTGCGCGAGGTGGATTCCAGCAGCGTCATGGTCAATGCCAGCACGCGCTTTGCCGATGGCTTCGAGTACGGCCTGGGCGCGGAAATCGGCATCAGCACCGACAAATTCCATGCCCGCGGGCCGGTGGGCATCGAGGGGCTGACCTCGCTCAAATACGTGGTGCTGGGCGAGGGGCAAGTGCGCCGCTGATATGAAAATCATCATCCTGGGCGCGGGCCGGGTCGGCTACAGCGTGGCCGAAAGCCTGGTGTCCGAGCGCAACGACATCACCGTCATCGACACCAATGCCGCGCGTTTGCGCGAGCTGCAGGACCGTTTCGACCTGCGCTGCGTGGAGGGCGACGGCATCGACGCCAAGGTGCTGGGCGAAGCCGGGGCGCGGGATACCGACCTGCTCATCGCCTGCGCGGCCCAGGACGAGACGAATCTGGTGTGCTGCAAGATCGCGCACATGCTCTACAACATCCCGACGCGGATTGCGCGGGTGCGCTCCTCGGGCTTCGACGTGGAGCAGCCGCTGATGGGGCCGGAGGGCTTCGCGGTGGACGCCATCATCTGCCCGGAAGCGTCGCTGACCCGCTACATCAGCAAGCTGATCGAGTTCCCCGCCTCGCTGCAAGTGCGCAGCTTTGCCGGCGGGCGGGCCTGCCTGGCCTCGGTGCGGGCGCGGCTCGGGGCGCAGGCCACGGGGCTGACCATCGAAGGGCTGCGGGCGCACATGCCGGCGCTGCCCCTGCGCGTGGTGGCGATTTACCGGCGTTTTTCCGACGGGCCCGACCGTTTTGTGCGCTGCGACGGGCGCACGCGCATCGAGCCGGGGGACGAGATTTTCGTCATCGCCGGGCGCGAGCACCTGAAGGAAATCCTGCAACTGTTCTACAGCGCCCCGGGAATGCCGCCGCGCGTGGTGCGGCGCATCATGATTGCTGGCGGCAGCCGTGTCGGCCAGCGGCTGGCGCAGGAGCTGGCCGGCGAGCCGGGGCGTTTTCACATCAAGGTGCTGGAAGCCAATGCCGCACGCTGCCAGGTGCTGGCCGCGCAGCTGCCCGAGGAAGTGCTGGTGCTGCACGGCAGCTCGGCCGACGAAGAGCTGCTGATGGAGGAGCACATCGAGGATGTCGATTTCTTCCTGGCGCTGACCGACGACGACGAGAACAACATCATGGCCAGCCTGCTGGCCAAGCGCCTGGGGGCGCGGCGCGTGCTCTCGCTCATCAACCAGCGCAGCTACGCCGACCTGATGCACGGCACGCAGATCGACATTGCCCTGACGCCCTCGCAGGCCATGCTGGGCGAGTTGCTGGCCTATGTGCGCAAGGGCGACGTGCAGGCCGTGCACAGCCTGCGCCGGGGCGTGGCCGAGGCGCTGGAGATCGTGGTGCGCGGCGACCGCAAAACCTCCCGCGTGGTCGGGCGCGAAGTGGGCGACCTGCGCCTGCCCGAGGACGTGCACATCGGCCTGATCGTGCGGGGATTGCCGGATGAAACCCTGGGCACAGACCCGGCGGCGACAGCGGCGCAGGCCGAGCCGCAAGTCATCTTCCCGCACAGCGATACCGTGCTGCAAAGCAACGACCATGTGGTGTTCTTCCTGCCGCACAAGCGGCTGGTGGCCGATGTGGAGCGCCTGTTCCGCGTGGGCGCGACATTTTTCTAGGCACCGGTTCACAGGTTTCAAGCCGCTATGCGTGACGTCTTACCCGTTCTGCGCGTGCTGGGCACGCTGCTACTGCTGTTTGCCCTGTCCATGGCGCTGCCCTGGGCGATCTCGCACTACCAGCGCGACGGGGTGACCATCGTCTGGCCGCTGGCCATGGGGCTGACGGCCCTGGCTGGGCTGGGGCTGTGGTGGGGGCTGTTCCCGTACAAGCAGGACTTGCAGCCGCGCCACGGGATCATTCTGGTCACCTTCGCCTGGGTCAGCCTGCCCCTGTGCGGCGCGGTGCCGATCTGGGGCGTGATGCTGGCGCTGGATCAGCCGATCTCCATCACCCACGCCTATTTTGAAGCGGTGTCGGGCCTGACCACCACCGGGGCCACGGTGCTGTCGGGGCTGGACGATCTGCCCGTGTCGCTGAACATCTGGCGCACCTTCCTGCAATGGATGGGCGGCATGGGCATCCTGATTCTGGCCGTGGCGCTGTTGCCGCTGCTGGGCGTGGGGGGCAGCCAGCTGTTCCGCGCCGAGGCTGCCGGGCCGATCAAGGACACCAAGCTCACCCCGCGCATGGCGGGCACGGCCAAGGGGCTGTGGGGCGTGTACAGCCTGTTTTCCGTGGCCTGTGCTCTGGCCTTCTGGCTGGGCGGCATGGCGCCGCTGGATGCGGTGATGCACATGTTTACCACGGTGAGCCTGGGGGGGCTGTCCCCGCACGACGCCAGCTTCGGCTACTTCCAGTCGCCGCTGCTGGAGTTCATCGCCCTCGTCTTCATGCTGCTGGCCAGTTGCAACTTTGCGCTGTATTTCATCGCCCTGCGCAAAGGCAACTGGCGCAGCTTCTGGCATGACCCGGAGATGCGGGCCACCATCGGCGTGCTGCTGGGCGGTGGTCTGCTGGTGGCGCTGCTGCTGTGGGCCAAAGGCGTGTACGGGCCGCTGGATGCGCTGCGCTACGGGGTGTTCCATGTGGTGTCGGTGGCCACCACCACCGGCTTTGCCACCACCGATTACCTGACGTGGCCGGTGTTTGCCCCGGTGCTGATGCTTTTCCTGTCCGGCGTGGCGACCAGCGCGGGATCGACCGGCGGCGGCATCAAGATGATGCGGATGCTGATCCTGTTCCAGCAGGCTCGCCGCGAGATGACGCGCCTGGTGCATCCCCGCGCCGTGCAGCCCGTCGTGGTGGGCGGCAAGGTGATCGACAGCCCGATGATCTTCTCCGTGCTGGCCTTCATGCTGGTCTACGGTGCGACCATCATCACCCTGAGCATGGTGCTGCTGCTGACCGACCTGGACCCGGTGACCGCCTTCTCTGCCGTGGTGGCCAGCGTGCACTGCACCGGGCCGGGGCTGGGGGCGCTGGGGCCGGCGTCCAATTACGCGGTGCTCAGCGATTTCCAGATCTGGGTGTGCACCCTGGGTATGTTGTTGGGGCGGCTGGAGATTCTGAGCTTCATGGCCCTGCTTACCCCCGCCTTCTGGCGCCGCTGATGCGGGCTGCCGCCGGGCGTCCGGGAACAAAAACTGGCCCAGGTTTGTCAGCACTCCCTACAATCGGCCTCCATTGTCTTTAGAGGGCATTCATGGTTCCGCACTTTATTACGGCCTTGACCGGCCCCATCAACGAGCTTGAGCAACGCATCATCGACTCCACCCCGGCGATCGAACGCTGGTTCCGCCTGGAGTGGATGGAGCACACGCCGCCGTTCTACGCTTCCATCGACCTGCGCAACTCGGGCTTCAAGCTGGCGCCGGTCGATACCAACCTGTTTCCCAGCGGCTGGAACAACCTGACCGAGCCGATGCTGCCGCTGGCGGTGCAGGCGACGATGGCCTCGATCGAGAAAATCTGCCCCGAGGCCCGCAACCTGCTCATCATCCCCGAGAACAACAACCGCTCGCCGTCCTACCTGGCCAGCCTGGCGCAACTGCAACGCATCTTCAAGATGTCGGGGCTGAACGTGCGCTTCGGCTCGATCAGCCCGGAGGTGAAAAAGCCGGTGGAAATCAACCTGCCGACCGGCCAGAGCGTGGTGCTCGAACCCGTGGTGCGCACCAAGCGCCGCCTGGGCGTCAAGCACTTCGACCCCTGCACCATCCTGCTGAACAACGACCTGTCCGCCGGGGTGCCGGGCATTCTGGAAGAGATTTACGAGCAATACCTGCTGCCGCCCCTGCACGCAAGCTGGAGCATGCGGCGCAAATCGCGCCACTTCCAGAGCTACGAGGAAGTCGCCAAGCGCTTCGGCAAGATGCTGGGCATCGACCACTGGCTGATCCACCCCCTGTTCGCCAAGGCCGAGGGGCTGGACTTCAACCAGGGTAGCGGGATGGAAAACCTGGCCACCCAGGTCGATGCGCTGCTGGCCAAGATCCGGCGCAAATACAAGGAATACGGCATCAAGGAAAAGCCCTTCGTCATGGTCAAGGCCGACAACGGCACCTATGGCCAGGGCATCATGACCGTGCGCGACGCCAAGGAGCTGCCCGGCCTGCTGGCCACGGCGGGCGAAAAACTCGGCTTCGTGCGCGATGGCGTCTCGGTACACGACGTGATCGTGCAGGAAGGCGTGCAAACCTCCGAACGGATGCACGATGCCGTGGCCGAGCCGGTCGTCTACACCATGGACCGCTACGTGGTCGGCGGCTTCTACCGGATGCACCCGGAGCGCGGCGTCGATGAAAACCTCAACGCCCCCGGCTCCAGCTACGTACCGCTGGCCTTTGCCCACAGTGCGCAAATGCCCCAGCCGGGCCAGCACCCCGGCGCCAGCGCACCCAACCGCTTCTATATGTATGGCGTGATTGGCCGCCTGGCCATGCTGGCCGCCAGCTACGAGCTGGAAGCCACCGACCCGGATGCCGAGGTCTACGAGTAAGCCATCATCATTTCAATAGCTGTTTCCGCAGACAAATAAACGATTTCAGATACTTTTAATGCTGAAATCGTTTATTTATCAGCGGAGAAAGCTATTTATTTTTACATGATTGAAAGACAGGGCAGCCGTGCAGTTTTGGCGTGACGTCAGCCTCTCCACCGCCGTCGCAGGTTTGGTGGCCGTGCTGGTGGGCTTCACCAGCTCCATCGCCCTGGTGTTTCAGGCCGCGCAATCCTTCGGCGCCAACAGTGCGCAAATCACCTCCTGGGTCTGGGCGCTGTGCCTGGGCGTGGGGCTGTGCTGCATCGTCCCCTCGCTGTGGCTGCGCCAGCCCGTCATGGTGGCGTGGTCCACACCCGGCGCTGCCGTGCTGGCTGCCGGCGGTGCAGCCGGGCAGTTCGGCATGGAGCAGGCCGTCGGCGCCTTCATCGGCAGCGCCGTGCTGATTTTCCTGTGCGGTGCCACCGGCATTTTCGAGCGGCTGATGGCCCGCATCCCTGTCGCCCTGGCCTCGGCCCTGCTCGCCGGGGTGCTGGCCAAATTCGGCATGGATGCCTTTGCCGCCGCCGCCAGCGGCCCGGCCATCGTCCTGCCCATGCTGGCCGCCTACATCCTGGGCAAACACTACCAGCCGCGCTACGTGGTGCTGTGGACGCTGCTGGCCGGCATCCTTGCCGCCGCCCTGCAAGGCCAGATGCACTGGGAGCAGGTGCAATGGACGCTGGCCGTGCCACAGTGGACGACGCCAGTGTTTTCCTGGCAAGCCTTCGTCAGCCTGGGCATCCCTTTGTTCGTCGTCACCATGGCGTCGCAGAACCTGCCCGGCGTCATCGTCATGCGCTCGGCAGGCTATGCCGTGCCGGTGTCCGGCATCGTCGGTCTGACCGGTGCGGCCAGCGCCGTGCTGGCCCCCTTCGGTGGCTACGCTATCAACTTCGCCGCCATCACCGCCGCCCTGTGCACCGGCCCCGAGGCGCACCCCGATCCCGCCCGGCGCTATACCGCCGCCGTGGTGTGCGGCGTGGCGTACCTGATCCTGGGGCTGTACGCCGCCGTCGTTACCGGGCTGCTGCTGGCCTTTCCCCAGGCGCTGGTGCTGGCCGTGGCCGGTTTCGCCCTGCTGGGCAGCATCGCCGGGGGCCTGAGCGTGGCGCTGGCCGATGAGCGCCGCCGGGAAGCGGCCATCGTCACCTTTCTCGTTACCCTCAGCGGGGTCACGCTGGCTGGCGTAGGCTCGGCCTTCTGGGGCGTGGTCGCCGGTGCCGCCGTGCTGCTGGTGCAGAAACTGCCCAGCCGCCCCACGACTTAACTTCTTCTACTGCCATGCAACTGCTTTTCATTGCTGATCCGCTCGACACCTTCAACACCAAGAAAGACACCACCTTCGCCATGATGCGCGAGGCCCAGCGCCGGGGACACACCCTCTACGCCTGCGAGCCGCAGCATCTGCAATGGCAGGCAGGCGGGCAGGTGCAGGCCCAGGTACGGCACATCCGCATCACCGATGCCGCCCCCGGCAGCGCCGACTGGTTTGAAGTGCTGCACACCGATACCCGCAGCATCGCCAGCTTCAGCGCCAGCCTGATGCGCAAAGACCCGCCGTTCGACAGCGAGTTCTTCTACGCCACCCACCTGCTCTCCCAGGCCGAACGGGAAGGGGCCAAAGTCTTCAACAACCCCGCCGCCCTGCGCGAGCACCCGGAAAAACTCGCCGTCATGGAATTCCCCCAATTCCTCGGCCCCACCCTGGTCACACGGGACGCCCAGGCCATCCGTGCCTTCCATGCCCAGCATGAGGACATCATCCTCAAGCCCCTGGACGGCATGGGCGGCATGGGCATCTTCCGGGTCAAGGCCGACGGGCTGAACCTCGGCTCCATCATCGAAACCCTCAACCAGGGCGGGCGCACCAGCGTCATGGTGCAAAAATTCCTGCCGGAAATCAGCGCTGGCGACAAACGGGTGCTCATCATCGGCGGCAAGCCCGTCCCTTTCTGCCTGGCCCGCATCCCGCAAGGCAACGAAGTGCGCGGCAATCTGGCTGCAGGCGGCAAAGGCGTGGCCCAGCCCCTCAGCGCTTCCAACCAGGCGATGGCCGAAGCCATCGGCGCACAACTGGCCCCGCGTGGACTGCTGCTCATCGGCCTGGACGTGATCGGCGAGCACATCACCGAAATCAACGTCACCAGCCCCACCTGCTTCCAGGAAATCCAGCAGCAAACCGGTTGTGACGTGGCAGCCCTGTTCATCGATGCGCTGGAGCGTGCCTGCAAAGTTTGAGAATTTTCGGGAAAACCCCTAAAAACGGTGCTATAGTCCGCTCCCTCGCAATGACGGGTGGTTGGCAGGCGGTTCTGAGGGACGGTCGGCCGGAAGAAAAAAATTCTTCGCTACTTGTCAGACGCACAAAATTCTGTGTAGAATGCGAGGCTTCGCTGAACGAGCCGGCCTTTTGGGTTGAGAAGTTTGCGAA